>JAIRSF010000149.1 GCA_031255595.1 Tannerella sp. | reverse complement strand
TTTTTCAGAATTGCGGTGCAAAGGTACAATCATTTTTTTAATCTGCAAATAAAATCGACCATTTTTATTGCGGTAATTGCAGATTCATCGCCTTTGTTTCCGTATTTTCCACCGGCCCGATCTTCGGCTTGTTGCAGGTTGTCTGTTGTTAAGATTCCGAATATTACCGGAATATCTTGCGTCGCATTCAGTGCGGCGACTCCCTGGGTAACGCCTTCGCAGACATAATCGAAATGAGGCGTGTCACCCCTGACTACACATCCCAGAACTATGACCGCATCTACATCACCATATTTTGCAACCTGTTGGGCGCCGAAAGTAAGTTCAAAACTTCCCGGTACGCGGTGAACGATGATATGATCTGTAGAAACATGATGTTTCTCCAATGTATTGCAGGCTCCTTCCAGTAATTTTTCGGTGATGAAATTGTTCCATTCGGAAACAATGATACCGACGCGCATCTTTGAGGCGTCCGGAATACTGTTTATGTCGTACGATGACAGGTTCTGGTAAGCTGTGGCCATATTATTTTTTTGCCTGAGCGCGGATGATATACTTCTCAATATCCATGGCTTCCATAGAAGCGGCATATTTTTCTTTGATGGTTGTATATGCTTTCACCGCGTTGTCGTATTGTTGCAGGCTTTCGTATGCGATCCCCGCTTTTTTCAGATATACGGGGCTTAAAAAGTCGTTATTTGCTTTGGCGGCAGCTTTTTCAAAATACGAAATACCTCCTTTAACGTCGCCCGATTCGACATAGCAATCTCCTATTAATCCGATAATGGCAGGCGATATGTTATCGTCGTTGCTTTTAAAGGATTTAAGATGTTTGATGGCGCTTTCCATATCACCTGTTTTATAATAGCAAACACCGGCGTATGCCTTGGCAAGGTTTCCGGGCTTTGTGCTGCCGTATTGTTTGATGATATATTCAAATCCGTCGTAATCGACTCCGTTTCCGTTCAATGCCAGATTAAACGAATCTTTCATAAAATATTGCTCGCCTTTGAAAATGGCGACTGCCGCATTTTTGTTTTTGGGAACAGAGTATAAATGATGGTATCCCAATATCGAACCTATGATTATTGCAATTGCAATAATGCCGAATGTGATATTTTTCTTATTGTTTTCGATAAATTGTTCCGAACGCGATACAATTTCTCCTACTTCCTGTTCTGCATTAGCAATCCCTTTTTTCGTTTCTTTGTTTGCCATAATATTTGATGTTTATATATTCGCTATAAATGTATATATGCCGTTTCAGCGTGCAAAATTAGTTTTTTTTGTTGAAATAATACGCAATTCGCCGGATATTTTTTATATTTGTCGGGATAAGTCGTTTGAAAAGGGGCTAAAAATATATGATAATAAATAAGTTATCCGTATTAAATTACAAAAATATAAGGCAGGCGGAGGTCGTCTGTTCTGTGAAGACGAATTGTTTTTTCGGCAACAACGGCATGGGAAAAACCAACCTGTTGGACGCCGTTTATTACCTGTCCTTTTGTAAGAGCCATATCCATACTCCCGACAGCCGGTTGATACGGAAAGACGAGGATTTATGCGTACTTCAGGGGATATATGATTATGACGGAAAAGAGGAGGATATTTTCTGTGCGATCAGGCAGAACCAGCGTAAGCAGTTCAAAAGAAACAAGAAAGAATACGAGCGTTTGTCCGAACATATCGGATTGTTGCCTCTTGTGATGGTTTCTCCGGCGGATTCGGAACTGATAAGGGGCGGAAGCGATGAGCGCAGGCGTTTTATTGATATGATCATTTCGCAACACGATAAGCAATACCTCCATTCCCTGATACAATACAATAAAGCCTTGATGCAGCGCAATGTCCTGCTGCGTGACCGCAGGAATGATGAGTCTTTGTATGACATCATTGAGATGCAGATGGCGACTTATGGATTGCATATTTATGAAAAACGCAGGACGTTTATTGATCGGTTGATTCCGGTTTTTAATGCGTATCATCATTTGATTTGCAGTTCGGAAGAAACGGTCGGTTTAAGTTACGTTTCCCGGTTGCCGGATCACGATTTGACGAAACTGTTGAGGGAGTCGAGGGTCAAGGATCAGTTGTTGGGATATTCTTCTGTGGGTATTCATAAAGATGATATAGAAATGACGCTCGACGGCGAACTGATGCGTCGTATCGGTTCGCAGGGGCAAAATAAAACCTATCTGATCGCGTTGAAACTGGCGCAGTTTTCGTATATGTCTTCCATCGGTGTAACGAAGCCGATCTTGCTGTTGGACGATATATTTGACAAGTTAGACGCAGAAAGGGTTGAAAAAATAATCGCCCTTGTAAGCGGTGACCGTTTCGGTCAGATATTTATTACGGATACGAACCGTAAGTACCTGGATCGTATTCTGGAAGCGATCGGGACGGATTACTCCCTGTTTAAGGTCGAACAGGGCGACGTTCATTTGATGGAGAATAAAACTAATTGATATAAAACATGTTACGCAGGAAAACAGTTCGTTTGAATGAAACATTGCAGCTATTCTGGAAGGAGAATCCGGAGCTGTATCATAAGATGCTCGAAGCGCGTGTGCAACGTCTTTGGGGCGAACTTTTCGGCCCTTCCATCGCTGCGTATACAACGAATGTATATGTTAAAAACCGGGTTCTTTATGTGTCCATGACCTCTTCCGTTGTGCGCAGCGAATTGTTATCCATGAGAAAACGCTTGGTTATTACATTGAACGAACGTGCAGGTTCGGATGTGATTGATGATGTGATGATCCGGTGAGCGGTTCGCGACGTTCAGATGATTTTATCTTCGGTGATGACGAAGGTCATTTTTTTGTCGTGTTTTTCTGTCGGGATCCGGTCTTTTAGCTGGAAACCGAAGCACAGGCCGATGACGGGTTTGTTGGTTTCCGACAAAAAACGGTCATAGTATCCTTTGCCGCGTCCCATGCGGTTCCGGTTATGGTCGAAAGCGATTCCGGGTAGGATAAAGAGGTCTATTTCTTCCCTTGTGATGAGTTCCGACGGCTTGGGTTCCCGTATGCCGAAAGCTCCCGCAGCCAGGTTTTCTTTTCCGGTATATGCATAAAACAGGAGATCCTTGCCGGAAACGGCCGGCAGCGCTATTTTCTTTTTCCGATACCATTCTTCGATCAGCGAAACGGTTTCCACTTCGCCTTTTATGGAGTAGTACAATGCTATCCGGTTTGCCTTTTGAAACGCTTCCGTTTGTATAAGGCGGCGGCAGATCTTTTGTGAAAGATCTGCCGCCGTATCATCGGACAAGGATTCTTTGCGCTTATTTATTTCTTTCCGGACAAGTTCCTTTTCGTTGATCATACGGTTTTGGAGTAAATCGGTTTCCGGAAAGCTTTCCCCGAAAATTCCATAGAATTAGGCGAATTTTTATTTTTATCGCATAATCCGATCATTTCAGGTTTCCATTTGCCTTCGCTTATCACCTCAATCGCCTTTTTCAACGTGGCGTCGTCCTGCATGAATATAGGATAGAAGCCTTCATAATCGAAGAAATTGCGGACAATGTAGGCATATATTTGTGTTTCTATCAACTCTTTGGATATATTCATTAAAGTCGGGCGTTTCTTTATACCTTTTGAAGCGGCATAGTCTGCAAACTCATACAATAAAGGCTGTTGTTGCAGGTATTCATGGAGTTCCTGATAACTGCCGAATGATTTCAGTTTATCGTGATTTTTGTCCGAGTAGACGAGCGAAAACTGATACAAAACGCCTGTGTTTATAACGTTTGAATAATAGGATGTGATACCTGTTGTATCGCGTGGGATGAAGATATCGGGCATTACGCCTCCTCCGCCGAATACGGAGCGTCCGCCGATTGTTTTAAATTCGAGCGAATCGGCCATTTTGATGCTATCTGCGGAATAAAATTCCCCATGCATAAAACGGTTGTATAAGTCGTGGCTGTATTCTTCGGATTTGCCCAGTTCGTATTCTTTCTGGATGCATCGTCCGGAAGGGGTGTAATAGCGTGCTACGGTGAGCAGCAGTTCCGAGCGGTCGTTCAGGTCAAGCTTGGTCTGCACAAGGCCTTTTCCGTACGAACGCCTTCCGATAATGACACCGCGGTCATTGTCCTGGATGGCGCCGGAAAATATTTCGCTGGCAGATCCGGACAACTCATTGATAAGTACAACGACCGGTACCTCCTGGCAGCTCCCTTTGCCGTTCGAATAACTATCCAGCCGGGGATATGAGCGGCCTTCCATATAAACGATCAGGCGCCCTTTCGGTAGAAATTCGTTGATAACATTGATAGCCGATTCCATATAACCTCCCGGATTGTCGCGCAAATCGATGATAAATCCCTCTGCACCTTGTTGTTTAAGTTTGGCGACGGCTGTGAGAAATTCCTTGTAGGTCGACCTTGAGAATTTGGTTATTTTAATGTATCCGGTATTGTCGTTCACTTTGTAAGAAACATCTACGGAGTAATTCGGGATATCTCCGCGCGTGAGTTCGAACTTTGCCAGTTCTTCCGCATCTCCGCGTTGTATGCCGAGCATGACTTTGCTGTCTTTCGGGCCGCGTAGCATCCGCATGATTTTTGTTGTCCCTAAGTTTTGACCGGCCACTGTGGAGTCGTTGACCGTTATAATCCGGTCAAACGGCATTAATCCCGCTTTCTCCGCCGGGCCGCCGGACAGGATGTTGATAATAAGGATCGTATCAAATTGCATATTGAATTGTATGCCGATACCGCTAAATGAAGCTTCGAGTTCTTCGCCGGCCGCCTCGGTATCCGAAGCGGGAATATAGGAGGAATGTGGATCCAGTTCGCTAACAATTTTATTAATTGCGCTTTCCGCCAAACGGTTGATATCAACCGTATCCACATAATTGTGGGTTATGATGTCGAGCGTTTCATTAATTTTGTTTTGTCCCGAACGTAACGTCTTAAATTGCGGCCCCATGATGCGATAGTATTTGCCTACATAAAAACCGAGAGCCAGACTTACGACGATCAATAGTATCACCCATGTGAAGTACCTGTTTTTATCCATTTTTATATTCGTGTTATTGTTTTATGTTATTATTCCTATAAAGTTCACGCTGATTCCTGCACGCCGGAGAAGGTCGATTCCTTCTTCTGTGTGATATTTTTCCGAGAAAACAACACGTTTTATGCCGGCCTGTATAATCAGTTTTGCACATTCGATACAAGGCGAAGACGTAACGTAGATCGTAGCTCCCATACTGTTATTATTCGACGCCGCCACTTTTGTGATTGCATTCGCCTCGGCGTGAAGAACATAGGGCTTGGTTCTGTTATCTTCATCTTCGCATATATTTTCAAAGCCGGCCGGCGTCCCGTTATACCCATCGGAAATAATCATTTGGTTATTCACAATCAAAGCTCCTACCTGACGCCTTTTACAATATGAGTTTTCCGCCCATATCTTAGCCATCCTCAGATACCGTTTGTCAATGTCCAATTGTTTTTTTTCCTTGTCCGTCATAATCTGCTACTCAAAAAAATACTTCTTTCGGAAGTTTTTAAATCCGGGTAACAAAAGTACTAAAAAAAAGAAGAAAAGACAGCATAAAAAACAAAATATCTCATTATCTTCTGAACGGTAAAGTTCGAGCGAATGAAGTTAAATATTTAATAAACAGCTATATCGTGTGTATTGTCGCCATGAGCGGATTTTTTGAGGACTGTTTCTGTTCGGTAGTTCGTTGTCGGAAAACGATGTAAGCCACATAAATATTTTTATTGGCGTATAAATTTTTTATTCTTATGAGGATTATACTACGAATTCAAAATATAGCGTTATCTTTGCTTCTTTAATTTATCATTACTAAAAGAAAGAAGAAAATGAAGAGTTTGAAAATTGTTGTCGTAATTGTTGTTTCCGCAATGTTAGCGGCTTGTAGCGGCGAAAATAATAAGTATACCATTCGTGGCACTGTTTCCGATGGTCTGTCGGACGGGACAATCGTCTTTATGACGGATTTTGGTGAAGGATTTATTGTTGACAGTACGAAAGTGATCAACGGAAAGTTTACTTTCGAAGGCGTTGCCGATAGCGCTATCGTGGTAAGGCTTTCTATGAGAAACCTGTCCGCCGAACTGATTCTTGAAAAGGGAACTATTTCAATTGATTTGTCGGATTCGTATGGGGCAAAAGGTACACCCCTGAATGATAAGTGGAATGAGTTTACCGCACAGGGTGAGAATCTCCTCATGGAGGCCAGGGAGAAGATTGAAGCGATAGACGATTCCGTTCCGGTTGCCGAAAAGCAGGAGTTGCAGGAACGGATTGTGGATGAATTTTTTGAGAAAACAGACCGGTTGCCGATTTCATTCCTGAAGGAGCATCCGAATGATGCGCTGGGCGCCCTGATTTTTTATACCTGGATGCAAAATCGGGTAGACCGGTCGTACGAAAAATTTAATGAGGCAGCCCGGTATGTCGGCGAATGTGTTTTGAATTTCGGCCCGATAAAGCAGATGAAGGCGTATTATGAAATGTCGGAGAAGACGGCGGAAGGTAATCTTTTTGTTGATTTTACCGTTGAAAACGGTAATAAGGACGGTTCACCGGTTTCTCTTTCCGATTATGTGGGGAAAGGAAAGTATGTGCTTGTCGACTTTTGGGCGTCATGGTGCGGGCCTTGCCGGATGGAAACCCCCGTTATAAAGGAACTCTATAATAAGTACAAGGGGGATCAGTTTGAAGTGCTTGGCGTAGCCGTCTGGGATGATCGTGAAAGCACGTTGTCGGCGATAAAAGAAGACGGCGTTACATGGCCCCAGATATTGGACGGGCAGGATGTTCCCGCTGTGGTGTACGGTATTCAGGCGATCCCTCACATGATTCTGTTCGGCCCCGATGGGACGATTCTGGCGCGTGACTTGCGTGGTGACGACCTGATAGAGAAGATCGCCGAAGTGATGAGGTGACAAATCGTACCGGTTCGAAAAAAGGCCGTAATTACTGTTGATTATACAGCGATTACGGCCTTTTTCTTTATCGTTAAGTTACGGTTTGTGACTTACCGGGCGAATGTCGGTTTGCGATGGATCCATTGTCCGCGTGTAAAGTCCGGGAAATCGACTAAAGCGCCTCCCCTTGCGACGGACATTTCGGATAAGCCGGAGATCGCGCTCCATGCCGCAGCATCGTAACAGTCCATCGGCGCCGGTTTTTTGTTACGTATCGCATCGATCAGGTCGTACATCATCACGAAATCCATTCCTCCATGCCCGGCTTCTCTGGCGTTTGCTTCCAGTGAACTCCACAGCTTGTGGTCGTACTTTTTGAACCACTCATCGGATTCGTCCCAACGATGGGGTTTTGATTGTCCTTCCACATAGACATGGTTTCCGTCGTTCATCCAAAGGCCCTTTGTGCCCTGCACACGAAATCCCAATGAATAGGGGCGGGGCAGATTCGTGTCGTGCGTGACGATAATCGTTTGTCCGTTCGCACATTTGATCATCGATGTGACGATATCTCCCAGGTTGAAGTTTATCCGGGCATAGGGATGGTTAGCGCCTCCTTTGTCCACGATAAAATTGTGCAGGCCGCGCGATTGAGTCGCCATAGCGCTCAACGAAAGGAAGCGGTTGCCCCGGTTGATATCCATACAATTGGCAACAGGCCCTATACCATGTGTAGGGTATATATCTCCGTTGCGGGTGACGGAATGTTGCGTACGCCATTGTGCTTCGGCATAAGCCGTAGGCCCCATGCGTAACTCGCCGCCTTCTTTATAGGAATAGCTCGTTCCGTCGTTGAATTTCACGTCACGCAGGTCGTGTTGGTAGCCGCATGTCCCATGTATCATCTCGCCGAACAGGCCTTGGCGCACCATGTTTAAAGCGGCCATCACATCCCGGCGATAACATACATTCTCCATTATATTAAGTTGGCTACCGGTAGCTTCGGAAGTATTTACCAGATCCCAACATTCCTCAACGGTGTTGGCCGCCGACACTTCCACTCCGACATACGGCACTCCGGCTTTCATGGCGGCTACCGACATCGGCACATGCCATTCCCAGGGGCTTGCAATGATTACACAGTCAAATTCTTCATTGTTCAACATCTTTTCAAATTCATGTTCGCCGCCCGTATACACTTTGGGCTCCGGTACATTAAATTTGGCGATATGTTTCAACGTTCTTTCCAGCGGGCCTTTCTGCGTGTCGCAGATCGCTACGATTTTATTATCCGGAATAGCTAATACATTATTAATATGTTCCTGGCATCTTGAACCCGTACCGATGAAGCCGAACTTTAATTTTCCATCCTCTTTTCCGGCCGCTTTTTTCTTTTGTTGTGTTTCAGCGCTGTTTATTGAAGCGGCGGCATGGTCTGTTACTGCCAGTCCTGCCGCTCCGATTCCGGCGGCTGTCACTCTTTTGATAAAATTACGTCGTGTATGTTCCATAACTCTGTTGTTTGATATAGTTTGTTGCGGCAAAAATACTTATTTCTTTTTGGGTTTTCAAATTATGGAATATAAAAAAGACGATTTTCGAGGAGAAAATCGTCTTTTTTAACTTGTTGAACTGAAATTATTTCTTTACCGCCTCCAGAGATTTTTTTCTGAAGTCTTTCAACATTTTTTCCATTTCCAAAGATGCTTTACGTGCACGTGTTCCTGCAGCTTTGTTGCCTTTTTCGATTTGGGCGCCGGCGTCCTCCATGAATGCATTGAATGATTCTTCAATTTGCTTTACTAAATTTTTCATTTCCTTTTAGTTTAATTGTTTGATAATTAATTGATTACTTAATATTGATTTTTGTTTTCATTTTAACGTTGCAAAGATATACAATTATTGAAATATACAAAGGTTTCATTGAAAACTTTTCATTTAAAGATTATGAAAATGGGGCAAAAGTTTCGAGAAATGGTCATGATTACACATAAACAGGCTTTTTGTGCACAATTTTGTTTTTTTTTTCGTATTACGGATTAATGTATGAACGGAATTTTTATAACTTTGTAGCTCCAAGATATTACGAAGAACAATAAACTAATGTATAATATGGATACAAAGATTCAGGAATTGACTGAGAAAATCTATCAGGAAGGCGTAGAAAAAGGTAATGAGGAGGCCGGCAGAATTATTGCAGGCGCGAAAGAGAAAGAGCAATCCATTATCGGCGAAGCGGAAAAAAAGGCGCAACAAATAATCGCTCATGCGGAGAAACAGGCGGAAGAGGTGAAAAAAAATACGGAAGCCGAGTTGAAATTGTTTGCGTCGCAGTCGGTCGAAGCGCTTAAAAGCGAAATAGCCGATCTGGTTACCGGTCGGATTGTAACCGATAATGTGAAGGCTGCCGCGGTTGACGCCTCTTTTATGCAGAAAACAATTCTTGAAATAGCTTGCGGATGGATAAAAAACGAAGATGTAATCATCCGGACTTCCGACGCAAAAGCATTAACGGAATATTTTGAGGCGAATGCCAAAGATCTATTGAATAAGGGTGTTAAGATCGAACAGGTGAACGGTAAGAATACGTCATTTACCCTCGCGCCTGCGGATGGATCCTATAAAATTAGTTTCGGAGAGGATGAATTGATTCATTATTTTAAGGAGTTCCTGCGCCCGCAACTTATTGAAAAACTTTTCGGATGAGCAAGTATTATTATTTAATATCGGGATTACCGGCAATAACGCCGGATGATCATAAGCCGGCATATACGGTCGCGGAATTTAAGGCCGAAATAACAACGGCATTATCCGTACAGGATCAAAAGCTGGCAGATCATTTTTTCTTCCGGTACGATAATCGTAATATACTGGCGCATCTCAGAGCTACTCCCCGTTATGTATTTGATGAGCGTGGCGTTTATACGGAAGAAATGATAAAGGACATTTGCGATTCGATGGCAAGCGAAGACCGGGCGCCGGAGAATATGCAGGTGCCCGCTTATCTGGCGGAATTTGTCAGGGATTATTATGAACGTTTTGACGATACGGAGGCTTCGGAACGGAATGTCTTGTGGGAAGACCGGCTGTCTGCGATGTATTATCGTGAAGCGATGATGTGCGGAAATACATTTCTTTCTTCGTGGTTTGAATTGAACCTGAATATCGGAAACGTAATGACGGCGTTTAATAGCCGTAAGCATGGACTCGACAGGGAAGAATATATTATCGGGGAGAATGAGATTGCGGAACAACTGCGTCATTCGGGCGCTCGTGATTTTAACCTGGGTAACTCGCCCGGTTATATAGCCGAACTGTTGCAAATTGCGGAAGAACAGGATCTGATGGTTCGTGAAAAACGAACGGATGTTTTGCGATGGAACTGGCTTGAAGATCAAACGTTTTTCAAAACGTTTGATATAGAGAGCGTCCTCTCTTACCTGTTGCGCCTCGAAATGCTGGAAAGATGGGCCGGACTTGACCAGGTGAAAGGTAAAGAAACTTTCCGCAGGCTTGTTGCGGACATGAAACGTGAAAGCCGGGATACATTGAATGAATTTAAAGAAAATAATAAATAAATGATGGTTACTAAAGGAATTGTAAAAGGCATTGTGTCAAACCTTGTAACGGTAGAAGTAGACGGGGCCGTTTCGCAGAATGA
>JAIRSF010000139.1 GCA_031255595.1 Tannerella sp. | reverse complement strand
TTGCGGCTATAATTTTGGATTCTTCTTTGCTTGTATTATCTTTGCCGTTCTGTAAGTAGAAACTTAAATTTGTTTTAAAATGAATATACTGTCAAGCGTATTATTACAGGCCGCGAATCCTGCAGCCGGTGGTGGAGGTTCTTATATGAGTATCATGATGATTGTGGCAATGGTTGCTATTTTCTATTTTTTCATGATCAGACCGCAGCAAAAACGTCAGAAAGATATACAGAAAGCGCGTGAAGCAATGAAAGCCGGCGATAAGGTGGTGACGGCCGGCGGAATACATGGAAGGATCAAGGAAGTGGCCGAAAAATCCATGCTCATCGAAATTGCGGACGGAGTTCGTATCCGCGTGGATAAAGCTTCTGTTTATGCTTCTCCGGAAGACATACAGTCTAAGGCATAGTATTTGAAAAAATTTCATCCCGGTTATGGAGAATAATTTCATATCTGCGTTGAAATTAATGCTCCGGAATATAGGAACTTTTTTTCGCAGTCAGCAATGGAAAGAAATTCTGATTTTTCTTTTTTTCTTATTGTTGTCCTTCGGATTTTGGTTCCTGCAAAGTCTGCAGCAGGATTATGAACGGAAAATAGAATTGCCGGTTCGTTATAAAAATATTCCTTCGGAATGGATTCTTTCCGAAAATAACCCGGAGAAAATAGATGTATTGCTGAAAGATAAAGGTATGACCCTGATGTATTATTCATGGAAGGTCAATTTCTTGCCTGTAGAGATATCCGTATCTAATCTTTCGCGGTCTGCCGGCCATACACTTCAAGTTACGACCCGGACGCTTGAAACGATGGTGTCGAAACAATTGATATCTTCGACCTCCATTCTTTCGATCGAACCGCGTGAGATCCACATCGAATATGATTCTCTGAGTCATCGTACGGTGCCTGTTGTTGCAAACGTGATCATTCAGACAAAGCCGGGTTTCCGGGTTTCCGACAGTATAAAAATATCACATCCGGAGATTCGTATCTATGGTAGCGTAAAAACGCTTGATACCCTGAAATATGTTAGAACCAAACGTATAACCGTAGACAATGTTTCCGCTACACGAGAGCTTACGGTAGCGCTCGACTTACCTGCCGGTGTGAAAACCGATCATGAGAGCGTTAAGCTTACGATTCCGGTAGAAGAATATACGGAAAAAAGGCTTCAGTTGCCGGTTTTATGCTCCGATATTCCTTCCGGTCAGGTATTACGTATATTCCCTTCGACGGTTGAGGTGATTTGTGGCATCCCCCTGTCATTATTCAAAGAACTGACGGTGAATGACCTGGAAATACGGATACCGTTTCGTGATTTTCAGAAATACCGGCTTACGGGTAAAATGCCGGTGAAACTTACCGGCAAGCCTTCCTGGGTTGCAAGTGCGGTAGTTATACCGGATGAGGTGGAGTTTATTATTGAACAATTGACGGAGGAATGATTACGATCGGTATTACAGGAGGTATAGGGAGCGGCAAGTCTTTTGTATCATCCCTGTTCGGGATGAATAAAATACCTGTATATACGGCGGATACGGAGAGTAAGCGGCTTGCGGATACATCGCCGGTCATACGCAGAAAACTGACCGGTTTGCTGGGTGAAGACATTTATGTAGACGACCGGCTTGACAGGAAGCGCCTGGCGTCCATTATCTTTTTCGACGAACAGATTCTTAGAAAGGTAAATAGAATTATCCATCCGGTGGTCAGGAAAGATTTTCGGATGTGGGTAGAGCGGCAAAAGGGGCATCTGTGTGCCATTGAGTCGGCCATTCTGTTTGAATCGGGGTTTGATAAGGCGGTCGACGTCGTCCTTCTGGTCTATGCTCCGGTAGAGCTGCGGCTGACACGTGCAATGAAGCGTGACGACGCTACGGAAGTTGATATTATGAAACGGATGAATCGCCAGCTTCCCGAAGAACTGAAGCGTGAAAAGTCCGATTATGTTATTATTAATGATGACGCTCAGGCTTTGATCCCTCAGGTAGGCCGGTTTTTGAGGTTAATAACTTCGGATTTTACAAATTCAAAAATTATATAATATAGCTATGAATGAAGAAATAAAACAGATCGCCGAACGTTTGCGGGGGCTTCGGGATGTATTGGACATAAGTGTTGACGATATGTCCGGGGCATGCGGCATCTCACCGGAAGAATATCTTGCGCTCGAAAGCGGAACGGTTGACATATCGGTAAGCATGCTTCATAAGATATCGCAGGTATATGGAATAGAGTTGACGACGCTTATGTTTGGCGACGAGCCGAAGATGAGCGCTTACTTTGTGACACGTAAGGGGAAAGGTATCTCCGTAGAGCGGACAAAAGCGTATAAGTATCAGTCGCTGGCGGCGGGATTTTCAAAGCGTAAGGCCGATCCTTTTATGGTGACCGTTCATCCGAAGCCGGCAGACGAACCGGTCTACCTGAATACACATTCCGGACAGGAATATAATTATGTGATAAGCGGTCGTATGCAGATACAGATAAACGGCAAAGACCTTATACTGGAGGAGGGCGACAGTATCTATTTCAACTCCGAATTGCCGCATGGAATGAAGGCGCTGGATGGTGCGGAAGTGAAATTCCTGGCGATCATACTGTAATTTTTCAGATACCACCCCGGAGGGAGGAAATTTTATATTTACTAAACACAGGCTTTAAAGATGTTGGAAAAGTTTTTAGCGCAGACAGCATTTGAATCTCAGGAAGATTTCAAAAAGAATTTTAAAATAATCGTACCGGAAAATTTCAATTACGGTTACGATGTTGTGGATGCATGGGCGGAAAAAGAGCCGGATAAAAAAGCCTTGTGCTGGACAAACGACCGGGGCGACCACCGGGATTTCTCGTTTGCGGAAATGAAGGAATACTCAGACCGGACGGCTTCCTATTTTCAGTCGTTGGGTATCGGGTGCGGCGACCGGGTGATGTTGATCCTGAAGCGCCGGTATGAGTTCTGGTTTTCTATTATTGCATTACATAAGCTGGGAGCGGTCGTTATTCCCGCGACACATCTGCTGACGAAAAAAGATATTGTTTACCGGGCGAATGCGGCGGATATAAAAATGATCGTATGTGCGGGCGAAGAGATCATTCAGAATCATATAAAAGAAGCGATGCCCGAATCGCATACGGTGAAGAAGCTGGTGTCCGTAGGACCGGTTATAACCGAAGGGTTTGACGACTTTCACAAAGGTATTGAAAATGCGGCGCCTTTTGTCCGTCCGCAACATGTAAACACGAACCGGGACACTTCGCTGATGTATTTCACTTCCGGCACTTCCGGCGAACCGAAGATGGTGATTCACGACTACCTCTATCCGCTGGGACATATCACAACCGGTAATTATTGGCATAACCTTCACGAAGACAGCCTGCACCTGACCATCGCGGATACCGGTTGGGGAAAGGCGGTGTGGGGGAAACTGTACGGACAGTGGATTGCCGGAGCTGCGGTTTTTGTGTATGATCATGAAAAATTTACGCCCGCCGATATGCTCCGCATGATACAGGATTATGGGATTACGTCTTTATGTGCGCCTCCTACTATTTTCCGGTTTCTCATCCGCGAAGACGTGACCAAGTATGATTTGTCGTCCCTGAAATATTGCACGATTGCAGGAGAAGCGTTGAATCCGGCCGTTTTTGAAGCCTTTTACAAGCTGACCGGCATTAAATTGATGGAGGGTTTTGGCCAGACGGAAACTACTTTGACGATATGCACTTTCCCATGGACGAGGCCTAAACCCGGCTCTATGGGGCTTCCTAATCCGCAGTATGACGTAGACCTTTTGCGTCCCGACGGGACAAAAGCCGAAGACGGCGAACAGGGCGAAATCGTGATTCGTATCGGGGAGGAGAAGCCGATCGGGTTGTTTAAGGAGTATTACCGCGACCCGGAACGCACGCGGGAAGCGATGCACGATGGTTTTTATTATACGGGGGACGTGGCATGGCGCGATGAGGACGGTTATTACTGGTTTGTCGGACGCGCCGATGATGTGATCAAGAGTTCCGGTTACCGTATCGGCCCGTTTGAAGTGGAGAGCGCCCTGATGACACATCCGGCGGTTGTGGAGTGCGCCATTACCGGCGTGCCCGATGAGATTCGCGGACAAATTGTGAAAGCGACTATCGTTCTTTCAAAAGAATACAGGGATAGAGCCGGTGATGAATTAGTAAAAGAGATTCAGAATCATGTCAAACGTGTTACCGCACCTTATAAATATCCGCGTATCGTGGAATTTGTGGATGAA
>JAIRSF010000098.1 GCA_031255595.1 Tannerella sp. | reverse complement strand
GAGGGGTATTGAGCTTCTACGCGAAGTATAAAATCCGACAATACATTCATATAATTATTGAACGCATCATAGGGGTTGTCGTACGGACTGAACAGGTTATAGTGCTTCGTATTCATATAATAAAAATGATCGCTGCTTTGCAGATACAGCCAATCCTGAAGTATACGGCGGTCACTGCAAAGGCGTACGCGCTCGCTTATCTCGTTTATTTTCCGGAAAGCTTCTTTCTGCAGGACATTCCCCATCCACGAACTGCAGTCTTTTTCTTCATCCACCCACGACATCGGGTAAGGTACAACGATCCGATCTATCGCGTCGTTATTATCAAACAATTCCGAGGGCAAGGAGAAAGAAATATTCTTCCGTTCGGCAAACAGGGGCAAGGCTTTAAAAAAGTCAAAAACTCCCGTAGACGACGCATGAAGGGAACCCAAAACTTCATAATTAAGGAATAAATTGATAACATGCTCGGCTTCGGATGTGGATGCAATCCACGACATATATTTATCCGCCGTCAGGGGATATTCCGTCCAACTGTAATCGGCAAAGCGCAACGACAGGTCTTCGCTGAAACGATCATTTTTCAGCAACAGCTTCAAATCCGGTCGAATAGCGGAAGCATACACATAATTCGGGCTTTTCCATCCCAGAACATGTTTGGCTCCTTCGGTAAGCATACCGCGAAATCCCATATCATACACGATTTCGGATATATCATCCGAATAGATCAATTCGGTATTGCGAAACACCTTCGGCGTCACTCCGAAAACAGATTCGATCTTCTCCGTATGCATCCTAACCTGCGTCCTGAACTCATTCGGATCGCCAAGCGACGACAGGGAATGTGCATACGTTTCCGTAAGAAACTCGACACAGCCCGTTTTAAGCAATTCCTTAAAACCGTCTATCAGTTCCGGCGCATAGATCTCCATCTGCTCAAGCGCAACTCCGGTAATAGAAAAAGCAACTTTAAATTTTCCGTCGCTGTTTTTTATCATTTCAAGCATCGCACGATTTGCCGGAATATAACACATGCCGGCTACTTTTCTGAAAATTTCCTCATTCTGGAAATCATCATAATAATAATGGTCATTTCCTATATCAAAAAAACGATATCTCCTCAGGCGAAACGGTTGATGTATCTGAAAATATAAGCAAATAGTCTTCATAAGTATTTATTATTTTTGTTATTATAATCATTTTTTCTAACGAGAGGCGCCTCAATACGTTGACAGGGCGCCGTCATAGATGTTCCGCACCTTTTGTCCGGCATATTCCCACTTGATATTATTTACCTCACGAAGCCCTTCTTCTTTCAGGAACTCATGTAAGGCGGGGTATGTGATCAGCCCGTATATGGAATCCGCCAACGCATCAATATCCCAGAAATCAATTTTGACGGCATAATTAAGGATCTCCGCACATCCCGACTGCTTTGAAATAATGGAGGGCACCCCACACTGCATCGCTTCTAAAGGCGATATGCCGAAAGGTTCCGATACGGAGGGCATTACATAGACATCGCTCGATTTAAAGATCTCGTATACTTGCTTCCCTTTCATGAAACCCGTAAAATGAAACCGGTCGGAGATATTCCGCTCGGCAGCCAGCCGAATCATCTGATTCATCATATCGCCGCTACCGGCCATGATAAAACGTACGTTTTTCGACCGCGACAACACTTTCGCCGCCGCCTCCACATAATATTCAGGCCCTTTCTGCATCGTTATACGTCCCAGAAACGTCACGATCTTCTCTTTCACACCGCGCCTGTCCGGAATCGAAAGGATATCCTTACTCAACGGTTCCACCGCATTGTGAACGGTCGTTACTTTCGACGGATTCTGGTTATATTTCTCAATAACGGTATTACGCGTAAGGTTGCTTACGGTTATGATATGATTCGCATGATCCATACCGTTTTTTTCGATCTTATACACTTCAGGGTTCACGCTGCCCCGGCTACGGTCGTAATCCGTTGCATGAACATGGATGACAAGCGGTTTTCCGCTCACATTTTTTGCATGTATACCCGCCGGATAGGTCAGCCAATCGTGTGCATGGATAATATCATACTGCTCCGAACGTGCAATAACCCCTGCGACGATCGAATAATTGTTGATCTCCTCTATCAGGTTATCCGGATAACGCCCGGAAAATTCAAAACAACCCAAATCATTGACATGCCGGTAACTGAAATCGGCATAAATATGATCTCTCAGGCTGAAATATTCCTGAGGATCCATATACTTGGACAAACGATCGGAAACATATTCATAATTAACATCTCTCCATACTATAGGCGTATTATTTGCACCTATTATTTTGAGAAAACTTTGATCTTCATCTCCCCATGGTTTAGGCATCACAAACGTGATATCCATATCCGGTTGTTCGGACATTCCTTTGATAAGCCCGAAACTTGCCGTTCCTAAACCTCCGAGTATATGGGGAGGAAACTCCCAACCAAACATTAATGCTTTCATACGGCATCTATTTATATTCTATATCATATTTTTTCAACATATCCATCACCGCCAATACAGCAGACGAGTTCATCAGAAAAGAGGTCGCTCCCCGGCCCGTAAAGGGAGGATTTCCGTCATACAACTCGGAAACCGTTCCGATACAATGATGCCACATCTCTTCTTCTATACTGATCATGGTGCGTTCCACAAAAGACAATCCCGAACGGCCGAATACTTTCAGGTAAGTGGAGATATACATGTTCATCAACCAGGGCCAGACCGCCCCCTGATGATACGCCATATCCCGGTCGTATTGAGATCCTACATAATTGGGCCTGTACCCGCCGCTCTTAGGGCTAAGCGAGCGAAGCCCTTTTAGCGTCAGCAGTTCTTTGGTCGCAATATCCAGAACCGCCCGTTTCTGCATCTTCGTCAAAGGCGAATATTCGCAGGATATCGCAATGACCATGTTGGGGCGAACGCTCCAGTCCTGCACCGGGCCATCCACATAATCAAACAAATAGTTATACTTATTCACGAAGGTCGAGGGAAACGACACATCCAGAGATGCAATCAGATTATCAATCCGATCCATCGGAGCGTTATCGTTTAGCTCCTTAAAAAATTTCAGTGCATTATACCACAACGCATTAAACTCAACAATATAACCTGAGCGGGGCACAACAGGCCGCCCGTTAACCGTCGAATTCATCCATGTAACCGCCTTATTGCGCCCGTCGGAATAGAGCAAACCGTTATCCGAAAGTTTCAGGTTCGGATGGGATTGCGAGAGAATAAACTTGATAATCTCCCCGACAATATCCCTGTATTTCTCCCGCGCCTTTTCCAGTCCTTCTTTCAAACGGTACTGCTGCATGCTCCATATCGCCCACAACAAGACGTCCGGGCTGTCCATTTCACGAATAACGGAATCCGCTTCCCCGTCTTTTATAAAACGGTACAAAGCGGATACGGCCGTACGCATGACATTCTCATACCGCTCATATTCGCCCGGAACAAGTGTTGCCGCACAGACGGAAACAAACAAATCCCTCGCCCGCACTTTAAACCATGGATAACCCGCCAACAGGTAATAATCATTCCCTTTCGGGTTATAATAAAACTGGTGTACCGAGTTCACGATATTCTTGTAAAAGCTCGACCGCGGCGTACGCGTGTTTATCTCCTTTTCAAAAAGCTCATGTAAACAATCCGTTTCAAACTCTTTATCCCCGGCGCAGAAGATAATCGATTCGCCTTTTTTTATCTCCAGTTCAAAATAACCGGGTACATACAAATCTTCCTGATAAGGATATCCGCGTTCCTGTTCCTTCGGATATTCGATACCGTTATACCAATTCGGTTCAAACTCAAACTGAACGGGTTTGGTAAACTGCATATACAAATCCGGATATCCGGGATAAAGGCACGTTTTTATCCCGTTCCGCACCTCATC
>JAIRSF010000067.1 GCA_031255595.1 Tannerella sp. | reverse complement strand
ACTTTTCGCAAAGATATAAAATATTTCGTCAAAACCAAAATAAATCCATAAAACATTACAAAATAATGTTTCTGGATGATATGTTGCCCGATAAAAATAATTTAGACAAAGTGAAAAATAAGTGAAATTTACACACAAAACCCTAATTGATGAGAGTAGGATTCATTAAAATTGATTTATTAAACTGAATATCATTAAATTAAGAATATAATAAAGTTTCCCGATTTAGGGTGTTTAGTTTACATGAAAATCTGTGTTGATATAAAAAACAGCCGGAATCGAATGTGGGTTCCGGCTGTTTTTGTATGAAAAATTTCCGGAAACGGGTTATTTTTATCCTGAAAATAATTACTTTTGCTTCGGGAATCGGCCGCTTAAATAAGGGCATAATTCGGTTTGTGCCGAGAAACGATGAATCGAGGGCCGATGCACAGCGACAGATTGACAAATTAACCGATAATAATATGTACACATGAAAAGTATAAAATTCGTATTAGCCTTTGTATCCGTACTTTTGTTTACATCCTGTGCGGAAAATAAAATAGACCGCAAGGCGCTTGTTACGCGTCATAATCCTCAGGTAGATGCGTTTGACCCTTTAGCCTCCCTGTCGGTAGGAAACGGGAATTTTGCGTTTACGGTCGATGCGACCGGCTTACAGACCTTCCCGGAAGATTATGCGCAGGGAGTGCCCCTCGGCACTCAATCGAACTGGGGATGGCATTGTTTTCCGAACGTGAACGACTACCGGCTTGATGAGGTGCTGGAAACGTATGACTTTGGACGCGGACATACCGAATCGTACCCGGTGCTGTTTAGCGAGAAAGGCCGGCAACGGGACGCCGTCGGTTATCTACGCGCCAATGCACACCGGCTGCATCTGGGAATTGTCGGGCTGGAACTGTCCGGTAATGATGGCGAACCTGTCCGGAAAGAAGATATTACCGGCGTTGATCAACATCTGAACCTGTGGGCCGGAATCATTCACAGTCATTTTACGGTAGACGGGGCCTCCGTCGGGGTTCAGAGTTTTTGTCACCCGGAGAAACATCTGATTGTCGGCCGCGTCGTTTCGGATCTGATTCCCCGGAAACAACTGGCTTTGAAGCTGCGTTTTCCTTATCCGACAGGGCGCGACACCGACGACGGGTGCGACTGGAAACAACCGGACAAACATACGAGTAAAATCATACAACAGGATGACCGTCAACTAATCATCGAACGCACCTTAGACGATGCGGTCTATTATGTGCAGGTATGCTGGGACGGAAAGATGACCGTATCCGAGAAAGAATCCCACTATTTTGTTTTATTACCGTCGGACAAAGAAGTTCGGTTTACGGTCGAATTTATGCCTTCCCGACCTGCCGCGCCTCATTTCGCTTTTGCGGAAGACCGGAAAGAAACGGCCCGGTATTGGGAAAATTTCTGGAACAGCGGAGGGGCCGTCGATCTGTCCGAAAGTGAAGATGAGCGGGCCAATGAGCTGGAACGGCGTATTGTGTTGTCCCAATATCTGATGGCTATCCAGTGCTCCGGATTTGAGCCTCCCCAGGAAACGGGCCTGACGTATAACAGTTGGTATGGAAAGTTTCATCTGGAAATGCATTGGTGGCATGGCGTACATTTTGCTTTGTGGAACAGGTTGGATCTGTTGGAGCGAAGCTTGGATTGGTATGCCGGGGTGGAACCGGAGGCAAGAAAAACGGCCGAACGGCAGGGCTTTGACGGTATACGCTGGATGAAAATGACCGACCCCTCAGGAGAGGAATCCCCATCGGCCGTAGGCCCTTTCCTGATCTGGCAGCAGCCTCATATTATTTATATGGCAGAGTTGATATACAGGCAGAAACAATCGGACGAAGTACTCGAAAAATACAAACACTTTGTATTCGAAACGGCAAAATTTATGGCTTCGTTCGCCTCATTCGACTCCATCGGAAACCGGTATGTGCTTCGAGGACTGATACCGGCCCAGGAAACGCTTCGGAAGGAGGAAACGCTCAACCCTCCATTTGAATTGTCGTATTGGCATTACGGACTTTCCGTTGCCCAACAGTGGCGGGAAAGGACGGGCCTTCCCCGGGAACCGGAATGGGATGATATAATCGATAAATTATCCATGCTTGCGGAAAAAGACGGCTTGTATCTTGCCGCAGAATCTGCGCCGCAGACTTATCAGGACGTCCGGTTTACGTCCGATCACATGTCCGTATTGGGCGCCTGTGGAATCTTGCCCGAATGTCGCCTGTTCCATACGAAAACGATGAATAACACACTTAGTTGGGTATGGAATTACTGGAACTGGGATCATACCTGGGGATGGGATTTTCCGATGGTCGCCATGTGCGCCGCGCGGTTGGGAGATCCGGAAAAAGCTGTAGACGCTTTACTGATGGATAAGCGAACGAACACATATCTTGTGAACGGCCATAATTACCAAAATGAAAGATTGCGAATCTACCTGCCGGGAAACGGCGGATTATTAACGGCCATCGCTATGATGTGCGCCGGATGGGACGGGGAACAAACCGATGTGCCGGGATTTCCCAAAAACGGGAAATGGAAGGTTAAATGGGAAAATTTACGGCCAATGCCTTGAGTTTTCCGGGTTTTTAATAAAAGAAAAATAATCTCCGTTTTTTTTTTCTCTTTAAGTGATTGTTTTTATTTAATTTTGTTTGGATGTTTGTAAAAACAACTTTATCTTTGTTGCGATCATTTTTGAAATGAAAATGGGGTGAATATTAGTAAGTGTGTGAAAATTAAACCTTATTAAGTTAAAGATACGTGAATTTAATATTGTGTGACGGATGTAATAGGAATAACTAATTTGAATAAATATATTTGTTTTTTTGCGGGGAACCTTGAATAACGTTAAATAAAAATGTGTGTGTTATGATTTATAATAAATGTAATAGAAGCCATAAAGAGCGGAAGCCCATGTTGCGAATTTCTTCATTCATCAGCGGAGTGATCTTTTTTTTCTTTTCATTTTCTGCGTTTGTGCACTCGCAAACCTTCGGAGGTCTTCAGGCCGTCGACGATGCGGCGACTACCGGCCCGATGCAACCTGTCCGGATAGACGTCATAGCCAACGATACGATGCCTTGTATCGACAGTTATACGTGGTATATCGTAGACGACGATCCCCAATACCCATCCGGTACGGTTGGTACGGTTACGAAGGAAGGCGGTCATTTTATCGTTTTTAAACCCGGCATTGCCTGCCGCAATACATCTGTGACGATCAAGTATGCGCTTAAATGCAGTAGTGTTGAAGATACGGCGACGGTCGTGATCAACGTAACAAACTACAACCAGCCCATCAACGTCTTGCCGGCAGACATCGCGTGTTGGAATCCATTCCCGTCAAACGTCGGATTTGATGTCCAGACCAAGTTTCATTCAAACGCGA
>JAIRSF010000034.1 GCA_031255595.1 Tannerella sp. | reverse complement strand
GGTTTGTATAAATATTATTCCGGTATAAAAGAACAGATTTCTTTGACTAACCGGTCGTTGACCGGAAGATTTTTGTTGTTGTATGTCGACAGGTTTTCCTGTTCGTTTCCGGTCACATTTTTGAAAATGTGATTCATGTTCTCAATGATGAGTAATTTGCTTTTAGGGTTTGCCTTATGGAGCAGTCGGGCGTCTTCCGTTGAAACCTGTATATCTTTTGTGCCCTGTACGATGAGGACAGGTATTTTTAATTTCCCGATTTCTTTTCGAGGATCATATTTAAACCAGGAGATCAGGTAAGGTTGTACGCTTGGCCTGAACAGGGTGTTTAGCAAAGGATTGACTTCTTTTACGGGGATTCCCTTTTTGAGCGAATCAATGATCGGATTCGACATCTCTAAAATATATGGAGGCTGTTTTCCAAGTTGTTGTTTCAGAATTTCATCGGCAGGCAATCCGGTTCCTGCGATAGAGATGAATTTATCGGCTTCCCCGGCGGCAACCATCCCAATCAAAGCGCCTTCGCTGTGGCCGACGACCGTCAGGCTCGAAAACCGGTTTTGCTCTTTAATCCATTTGATCCATGCTCTCACATCGTCCATGTAATGTTCGATGCGAAGATCTTCTTCTTTGAATCCCGCGCCTCTGCTTTCCCCAATACCCCGTTTATCAAACCGAAGGGAAGCAATTTTATTTTCCGCCAGCTTTTCGGCCAACAGTTGGAGGCTGTTATTTTGCATTTGCATATTATTCCCGTTTCTATCCGTAGGGCCGGAACCGGCTATGATTAATGCAATCGGTGTTTTTCCCGTTTCGGAAGGCAGGGTCAACGTGCCGTGAATTTCTCCCGTAGCGGTTTTTAGTACGACCGCTTCTTCCTTATAAGGAACAAGGAGTTGGTTTTGTTTCGCAAACAAAAAGAGCGAGCTTACAAACAGGAGGCTGAAAATAAAAACGTTTTTTTTCATAGTGCATCTTTATTAAGTTTTTCAATTAGATCGTCTAAGATATTTCTCACGGTCGGATAACTGACGCCCATCTTCCGGGCCATGTCTTTCAGACTTCCGCTGAAACGTACAAAATCCAGCACAAACGATTGTTCTTCTTCGGTCAGTCTGGCTAATAACGGCAGATTGAACGAACCGTTCACTTCCGTCCGGCACTGTTCACAATACAAGCGCCCGACCTTCAACAAGTCATTGCAGGCAGGGCATTTTAGCGGCAATCGTTTTTTTATTTCTTCCATAATCACTTTTTGAGATTGCAAATATAAAACGTTTATTTCATAATATCAAACTTTATTTGAATAAAATTAATCATATATTTAATTTTATTCATTTGCCTATTGCTTTTATTGCATCGATTTATGAATTTCGTGGTGGAACCGTATGAGAAAACGCGAAAAATATCAACAGTATATATTTCAAACCATTAAATTTATTTTCGGGATTAAAATACGGCTAATTTGAAAAAGAGCCGTACATATGTTTCCAAGATCATGAATCATAAACTTCAAATATTATATCGGATTTTATCGAACTATTTATACCTTTGCAATCGATAAAACAGAATATGACGGGTTGATTCCCGTTGATATAAAATATAACATAACGTTCGCTGAACGTCTCGCTACGAAAACCGGCACTTTTCAAGCAACCGAGATAGACAGTCGTAATGTTCATGCTGTGCAATTGTATAGCGTGGATTTACCTGTTTCGGTTGTTGGGTATGCCGGTACCTCGTAGCGGAACAGTATGAGTTCCACGCTTTTTTTTATGTTGTGTTGCTCCGGTGGACAAGAGGGTGAATTTGTTACACATAAATAATATCACAACATGAAAAAGATTATCTTTTATATCGCAGCTTCGCCTGATCAACGCATTGCGAAACCGGACAATCGTCCGGAACGGTTTGCCGAATTTTCAAACCTCAACAAGACAGACAACCATAACAACAATCTGCCGCCTTTTAATCGATACGATTCTTATGGGTTATCGGGAAATTTCAAATATGGATGTAATTTGGCGGTATCCGAAACGAACGGCCTGTGGGTGGAAAATGATGATCCGGTTTCCGGACAAGAACGTCATTCTTCTTATAGCGGCGCTTTGTGTGAAATTTCGGATTGTCGGAAACAATAAAAAATTTATCCATGAAACAACTTCTTCATACGGTCGGCTATTATATGGTTTACGGAGGAATATTTATTCTAAGTATTCTTCCTTTGTCGGTATTATATCTCTTTTCGGATCTTGCCTGTTTTTTTCTTTACCGCATGGCCGGATACCGCAGAGCTGTAGTGGTTCAGAATCTTTCACGCGCCTTTCCTGAAAAAAAATATACGGAAATACACCGTATAAACAGAGCGTTTTATCGTGCATTTACCGGCTATTTCGCAGAAATCACGAAAATGTTTACGGCTTCTGTCCGGCAAATGGAGAAGCGCGTTCATTTCAGGAATGCTCATATCATTGACGAATATACCCGTAAAGGTAAAAATGTAATAGTAGCCCTTGGGCATTGCGGAAACTGGGAGATGTTGAATATTACCCCACTGGCGCTGAAATCGGAAGTCTTTGCGGTTTATAAACCGTTGCGAAACAAGATTTTCGACCGATTGATGATCCGGATGCGCTCCCGTTATGGTATAAAGCCCCTTCCGTCCGATACGGTTGCAAAGCACATTCTTAACAGGGGAAACCCGTCTGCAGTTTATCTTTTTCCGGCCGACCAATGCCCCGGAGCGATTACGGATGAAAATAAATGCACTTTTTTGAATCAGGAAACCGGAATGTATAGAGGGATTGAAAAGTTAGCGAAAAAGACGGATTCCGCTGTCGTGTTCTTCCATATCACCCGGAAAAAAAGAGGCTATTATCAGATCGAATGTATTCCTGTCTGCGAAAATGCACGGACGGATATGGCAGATATTATACCCGCTTATATACGGTTGTTGGAGAAGAACATCAGAGAAGAACCTTACGGCTGGCTATGGACGCATAAACGATGGAAGATATAAATGATGATGACGACATTCATTCTATTGCTTATAGCAGGCTTGCTACTGTTTCTAATAACGGGCTGCATCCTGGTTGCTTTCTTAAAAACATTGCATGAGGAAGAGGAGGCGGATGATAATTAAGAAACCGGCAAGATCGTTTTTAACGGTGCCGGGTTTTGTTTAAAACACTTATTTTTTGCCGTTTGTTCAAAATCTTTCACTATATTTGCGGTTTAACCTGAAAATTTTGATAATATGAAGCATAAAACGACAACATTATTATTGTTTGCTGCCGGTGTTCCTTTGGTCGGACAGGCTGCCGGATATACCAATTTCGTAGTGATCAATCTGGATGATGTGGGTTACGGTGATTTTTCATTCAACGGGGCTTATGGATATGTGACGCCGAACATCGACCGTATGGCGTCGGAAGGGATGCGGTTTACGCATTTTCTGGTATCACAACCCATTAGCGGCGCTTCGCGTGCGGGGCTATTGACCGGATGTTATCCGAATCGTATCGGATTCAGCGGCGCACCCGGCCCGAATAGCCCGTACGGTATTCATGAGGATGAGGTGACGATGGGGGAGCTGATGAAGCGGAAAGGATATAAAACGGCTATTTTCGGTAAGTGGCATCTGGGCGATGCAGAGCAGTTTCTGCCTTTGCAGAACGGATTTGATGAGTATTACGGACTGCCGTATTCGAATGATATGTGGCCGTTTCATCCGCAACAGGGAACGGCCTTTAATTTCCCGGATCTGCCGACTATCGACGGCAATAAGATCGTCGGTTATAATACGGATCAGACGCAGTTTACGACGGATTATACAACGCGTTCCGTAAATTTTATTAGAAAAAACCGGTCGCAACCGTTCTTTTTGTATCTGGCTCATTCGATGCCTCATGTTCCGTTGGCCGTATCGGACAGGTTCCGGGGGAAAAGCGAGCAGGGATTGTATGGGGATGTGATGATGGAGATAGACTGGAGTGTAGGCGAGGTCTTGAACACATTGCGCGAGCTGGGATTGGAAGAGCGTACGTTGGTTATATTGACTTCGGACAACGGGCCATGGACCAATTACGGGAATCATGCCGGTTCGGCCGGAGGCTTGCGCGAAGCAAAAGCCGTAACGTTCGACGGCGGAAACCGTGTGCCGTGCGTGATGTACTGGAAAGGAACCATACAGCCGGGCGTTACCTGTAATAAGCCGGCTTCCAATATTGATTTGTTCCCGACGCTGGCGGAAATAAGCGGAGCTCCGTTGCCGGAACATAAGATCGACGGGGTGAGCCTGTTGCCGTTGATAAAACAGGAAAAGGACGCAAATCCAAGAACTTCGTTTGTATATTATTTTAATAAAAACGATTTGGAAGCTGTTACGGACGGTATGTTTAAACTGGTTTATCCTCACCGATATACTACTTACAGCCAACATCTTCCCGGTAATGACGGTCAGCCGGGAGTGTTGACGGGTTTGACGATCGACAAACCCGAGTTATACGATTTGCGCCGCGATCCCGGCGAACGTTACAACGTGATAGCCCAATATCCCGAAGTTGTCATGAAGCTTTCGAAGATAGCGGACGAGATGCGGGAAGATCTGGGGGATGACCTGACCCGCCGCAAAGGAACCGGTCGGCGGGAGCACGGGGTGGTCAATCGGTGATTTTGCGAACCACTTTTTCGACCGGCAAGTCTAAATCGTTCGTTATGATCAAAGCCGACTTAACCTTACCGCGATCGGTAATGATGACACCTGCCGGATTTGTTTCTCCCGATCGTTGCCATCCTTGTATTCCGGTAAGGTAATATCTCTCGTGTCTTCTCCGTTACCGGTTTTCCGGCGCCGTATGGATGCAGAATCAAATACCGTCAAAAAAATATTGAACGTGTTTAACGGCTCATAAATTTCCCTGAATCTTACAATTTTTTCAAATCATCTTCAGCCTGCCTAATCAATTCTTTGTATTTCAAAAGTACTTTCAGTTCGTTCTTCGTTAACACACCTCCGGACTTTACCTTTTTCTTTGCCGTTTCAT
>JAIRSF010000288.1 GCA_031255595.1 Tannerella sp. | reverse complement strand
GCTGTGTGGAACCCGGAAAAGTATCTGTAAGCGTTGGAGGGCAACAACCGTCCCCCAAGGCGGTCGATAACGGAAAAGTAATGAGTCGGGAAATGGAATTGTCCGGTAAAAAATGGATTGTTCCCGATTAGAAATAGTTTTCAGATACGTAATGAATATACTTTCTTGTCCTTGTATGAATTTTCAGGCCGGTTCTGTAATTGCCGGTTTGAATGCTTGGTTCGTAAAAATACTATACGGACAGGATAAGTATGCAGTTCTACCCCCCCCCCCCCCGATATTTATCTGATAATCAGCATTATATAGCAAATTTAACGATAAGACTGTTACTCACAGTTTTTAATATCATCTCTGTGCATCGGATATTGATACGGATTATTCGTATGCCGATACCCCGTGCACCTGCGCGTGATCCACCTGAAAGTATGTCTTTTTCGTTCACGGCATGATAATATGCGGTGGTAACGGAAAGGATACATATTACGTATATTCATGATAACATATTTTAAAACTAATTTTTTAAATGAGAGACAAATGATACAAATGAAAAAGATTTTAATTGTTTTGTTGACAGGGTTTGTCTGCCTTGCATTTGCACTTCCGGGTTACGCTCAAACCAGAATGATAACCGGCATGGTGACGGATGAAAACGACGAGCAAGTTATTGGCGCGGCAATTCGTATAGTTGGAACATCGCGTGGAACGGTTACGGATGTAAATGGTCATTTTTCCATTGATGTGCCGGAGAATGCCGTTTTGCAGGTATCCTATGTGGGATATGTGACTCAAAGCATCAGGATAGGGACTTCTTCCACGCTGAATATTAAGTTGACTGTCGATGAGACAACGCTGGAAGAAGTGGTTGTAGTAGGTTACGGCACGCAGCGAAAAGTGACGCTTACCGGCGCCATATCTGCAATTAAGAGTGACGAACTTGTCATGACCAAAAACGAAAATGTGGTGAATATGATGACCGGTAAATTACCGGGTGTCCGTGTGTGGCAAAAGAGTTCCGAGCCGGGCAATTTTGACAGGACTAAGTTTGATATCCGCGGTTTCGGTGAACCGCTTATTGTGATTGACGGCGTTCCGCAGGGTAATGAAGTGTTTAACAGGATGAACCCTAACGAAATTGAAAGTATCTCCATTATAAAGGATGGAACGGCATCCATTTATGGTGTACGTGCGGCAAATGGCGTGGTTCTCGTCACAACGAAGCAGGGTGCCAACGACAGCAAATTTGAGATTGGCTATCAGTTCAACTACGGATGGCAAAAGTTCCTTTATATGCCCGATAACGTGAACGCCACCGACTGGATGATATTAAGGAACGAACAGTGGAAAAGGGACTTCGGAGGGAACTTTATAGCCCAAAGGACGCCTCCATTCCTGGATGCGGATTTTACCATGTACGAGAACGGCGAACGCAAGTCCGTGAACTGGTCGAAGGAAACGTTAAGAGAAGCGGCGCCTCAGCAGCAGCATAACGTGACTATCAATGGATCGAACAATAAGATAAAGTATTTCTTCAATCTGGGTTATATGAGTCAGGACGGTATTTTGCGGTCGGATGATATCAACTATAAGCGTTGGAATTTCCGCTCGAACAACAATATTAACATCCTGGACGGTTTGCGTGCTCAGGTGAACGTGTCGGCTTATATGGATAATAAAATGGCGCCGAGAGCGGACTTATGGACGATTTTTAAAGCGGCATGGAATGTCCCGTCAAGATATCAGGTATATGCGAATAACAATCCTGAATATTACGACTACGAAAACAGGCACGACAACCCGGTTGCCTGGACTTATAGCGATGTGGTCGGTTACAGAGACAACAAAAAGCGCAACGTTCAGGCACAGGGTGTGTTGGAATGGGATATTCCCCGTGTAGAAGGACTGAAAGTGAAAGGTATGTACAATTTTCACTTCAACCATTCTACGGAAAAAGAATACCAGCACGCTTATTATCTTTATACTTACGACCCGCAGGAAAAAAACTACAACGGAACAGCGTTGCAATCGCCCTCGTTCGTTGCCCGAAGATATTGGGAAAGCACAACGAAATTGTTTCAGGTATCGTTGAACTACAACCGGAAATTCTTCAACATACACGACGTAGACGCCCTCCTTCTGTATGAAGAAACAGACGGACAAGGCGAAAACTTCGAGGCGCGGAGGAATATTGAACTGGAATTGCCTTATATTGCAGCCGGCGTGGACACCGACCAGCGAGGGAGCGGCGGATTCCCGTGGCATGATGTACGAAAAGCCGTTGTCGGGAAATTGACGTATGGATATGCCGACAAATACCTGCTTGATTTCAACTTCCGGTATGACGGTTCCAGTAGATTTTCACCGAAAAAACAGTTCGGGTTTTTCTCTGGCGGTTCGTTAGGTTGGCGTCTCAGCGAAGAATCGTTTGTCAAAGATCGTTTCGATTTCGTCAACAACCTCAAGATAAGAGCTTCTTACGGTGTGATGGGTGACGACGGTGCGTTGAACTTCCAGCATGTGGCGGGTTACAACTATCCCAATAACGGTTATATATTCAACGGTTTATATGTGAGCGGGATACAATCTCGCGGCATGACGAACGAGTATCTTACATGGTACACGGCTAAGACGGCGAATTATGGCGTCGACTTTGATTTATGGAACGGTAAATTAGGTGGAACGGTTGAATATTTCGTGCGGAACCGCGACGGACTGTTCGAACGGAAAAACTCACAATTCCCTGGCTCCGTCGGAGTAGGACTTCCGCAAGA
Organism: Tannerella sp.; assembly: GCA_031255595.1. Lineage (GTDB taxonomy): Bacteria > Bacteroidota > Bacteroidia > Bacteroidales > Tannerellaceae > Tannerella. The sequence continues at coordinate 6,555 of JAIRSF010000288.1, read as the reverse complement.
AAACCTGGAAAGCGACCGCACGTTCGGTTACGAACTGCAATTAAACCACCAGAACAAAGTGGGTGACGTAATTTATTCTGTAGGTGGAAATATATCATACTCCCGCAATATGAGACGCTACGAAGACCAGAATCCGTTTGGAAATTCGTATGACCAGTGGCGAAACTCTTTACAGTATCGTTACACGAATATCTGGTGGGGGCGAGATTATGTGGGACAGTACCAGAGCTACGACCAGATTTACAATCACCCGATTAATACCGGCGGAGGCAACCAGAACATTGTGCCGGGCGATTATTACTATGCAGACTGGAACGACGATGGTTTTGTCGACGGTCAGGATGACCATCCGATAGGAATTTATACCATGCCCCTAATCAATTTCGGTTTAAATCTCGGTGCAGACTGGAAAGGTATTGATTTGAATGCGCTCTTTCAAGGCTCGACGCTGTTCTGGGTAAGATATGACGAGCAATATCATGAACCGTTGAGTTACGGAGGTAATGGCGCTATGGTACGTTTCCTTGACCGGTGGCATACTGTGAATCCGGGAGATGACGTTTTTGACCCGAATACGCAATGGATTCCCGGTTATTATGCATCAATGGGTTCGCCGCTGGAAGACGGTACACGCGCCGTGGCAAACGCATCGTATGTGAGATTGAAATCTCTCGAACTTGGATATACCATTCCGAGGAAATTTCTCAGTTCGTTAAAGATAGAGAAACTCAGAGTGTATGTTAACGGATATAACCTGCTGACGTTTACCGGCCTGAAAAACTACGACCCCGAACATCCGGGCGTGACGGTAAATAACGATGACTGGAACAATGGGCAGGGAGGATACTACTATCCGAACAACCGGACGTTTAACGTAGGATTTAATATTTCATTCTAAAAAACAATAAGATGAAAAAGATAATATCAATATTTGGAGTAGTTTGTCTGATGTTTTCTGCGTGCCAGAGTCTGGACGTGCCGCCGTTGAACATTATCACGGACGACGATTTGCTGACAAACGAAATCGGATTAAAAACGTATATGGCCAACGTGTACAGGAATTTACCGATTGAAGACTTTTACTACCGTCCCGGAAACGGTTTCGGACGCGACTGGCAACAATTTTATGCAATGGGTGGTATTTGCGGAGAAATATTAGGCCCGTTCTGGGGTAATTCCAATGAAAACGGTTTTGGGTACTGGGACAATGCGTATACGTGGATTCGCAATATCAACCACTTGATTGAAATGCTACCCACAACAGCTCAGGGTACCATCTCGGAACAGTCGTACAACCACTATCTCGGCGAAGCTTATTTTTGCCGCGCATTCATCTATTTTGCGTTGGTTAAGCGTTACGGCGGTGTTCCCTTGATTGACAAGGAACAGAAGTATCCCGAACAAAGCCTCGAAGAATTGCAACTCCCGCGAAGCAAAGAGGTTGATTGCTGGCGGTTTATCGGGCAAGACCTGGATGAAGCCGCCCGGCTGATGGGCGAAACGAGCGAACGTGGACGCGCCAACCGCTATACGGCGTTGGCTATCAAATCGCGTGCCATGCTTTTTGCCGGCACGATTGCCAAGTATGGAGCCGACAATTTTGTGGAAGGCGTAGCGCGCGATCAGGGTTTTGCCGGTATTCCGGCTTCCGATGCGCAGGGATTTTTCCAACAGGCTTACGATGCGGCAAAAGCGGTCGAAGGACATGCGAGCCTTTACAAAAAGAAATTTTCGGACAGCTATGATGACAAAATTGCTAATTATGTAGAACTCTTCCTTGATAGCGATAGCCCCGAAAACCTGTTGATTCGCGAATATTCTCTCTCGTCGAATACGGCGCACAGTTGGGATGCAACGATGACCTGCCGCTACATGACGGCCGACGGCCTGTCGCGCGCCTACCCGAACTACGAACTGATGCGCCTGTTTGACGGCGGCAATATCCGGGTGGTGGACGACAATGGTTATCCGATTCGTTTCGAAAAACGTGGTGACATCCGCAATGGTGTTGAGCCGCGCTTGCGTGCTATCGTCTATTTCCCCGACGACGAACTGCGGGGACTGACCTTCGACATTCAACATGGTATTTACGACCATCTTGACCGCAAAGCGGCAGACGAAGTGATGACAAGCCCAAACAGTCGCCAGGGGCTTGAAATGGCTTCCGGTTCCAATATCCTGTATTCCAAAGATCCCAGTATGCGGGTCATCGGACTTTGCGGCATCAATACGGGTCCTGACGGCGACAATACACGTTCAGGCTTCTACATGCGCAAATATATCGACTACAGCAAGCCGAAAGACGATTGCGGACTATACCGGAGCACAACGCACTGGATTGCCGTCCGGTATGCGGAAGTCCTGCTGAACCGCGCCGAGGCCGCTTTTGAATTGGGAATGAAAGACGATGCGGCAAACTGTATCAACGAAATCCGTGAAAGAGCCGGCGCTATATTGGTAGACCGTGCAATCTTCAATAATGACCCGGCAGAAAACGGCGTCATCGTCGAAAACAACGGACGCGATATTATCCGTAACGAACGACGCAAGGAACTGGCGTTCGAGAACCATTACTGGTGGGACCTGCGACGCTGGAGAATTGCCGACAAAATGATGGATAATACGATTTACAATGCCCTGTATCCGTACTACATCTACGATGAGCAGAAATATATTTTCCTCGACGAAGAACAGGCTTATACAAATAACCGGTTTACATTTAACAAACGCTTCTACTATGAAGGTTTACCCGGAGGCGAGTTGAATAAAAACCCGAATTTGTATCCAAACAATCCGAATCATTAACAATAAATTTAGACACAAAATGAAAAAAATCTTTTTAGGAATATTACAAATTTGTGTGGCGCTGGGTTTTTACGCCTGCGATTATGACAATTTCGATGAACCATCGGCAAGGTTTTCCGGCAGGATAATAGATTCGACAACAGGTGAAAACTTCATCATGACGTCGCAAGGGCTTGAACTGCGGATGTGGGAAACAAGCTGGAGCGACACGCCCAGCCCGCGGTCCGTCAACGTGAAAGACGACGGTACGTTCAACAACAGCAAATTGTTTGGCGGAACGTATGATGTGTTGCCCTACAACGGCGCTTTTTGGCCCGTAAGAGACACCACGGTGGTGACGCTCAAGAACGGTGGCCATACGACGCAGGAATTCACGGTAACGCCTTACCTGAAAATCAACATTATTGATTATAACCTCAATGGGCAGACGCTCACCATTTCGGCGAAACTGGAAGCTCCGATTGTGAACGGAATGCCGAGAGTAATCGACATACAGCCGTTTGTCGCCATCACTCGCTTTGTGGGATCCGGTAACATCGTCGAATATTCGGATCGGAATAAGATTGATATAAACAAGAATTTTAGTGATGGCGTAGCCGACGAAGTGTATACGATGACGATTCCCGACATGAAATCCGGGCGTACGTTTTACGTCAGAATCGGTGCGCGTGTGGACGATAGTTTTAAAAAACATAACTATTCCGAAATCATTGAAATAAAGATTCCATAGGCTGGGCCTTATCCTTACCCTTCAATCCTTCCGGAGATTTTCTTTTGTTGTGGAAAGAAGGGTAGGGGGACAGGCAATTGTTGAAATTTTCACTATGCGCCTTTTCCGATAGCCGCTTGCTTGTCGGGAAAGGCGTTTTCCGTCATTAAAATTCCATTGTTATTAACTCACCGGCAGACACAAACAGCAAAAAATAATTTCCGGGAAGCAGTTACTGTTTCAAAATAATACCATATCTTTGTACAATCTTATTAGCAATTAGTTAGATGAGCAGTAATTAAAAAACAGACCTGATAAAAGCGTGTCGGATATATAGGATAAATAAGTGCTAAACCCTCAAAATATTTGTATTATGAAGAAAGATGGAACCCGGAAATTTCAGATGTCTTTACATCTTGTCGCAATTCCTGTTTTAGCGTTTGTATTGCTGTTTTCTTTCGTGTCGTGCGACGACGATAAAGACAGCCCGGAAGAAAATATAGTCGATACACAGGAACCATTGGTTACAAAAATTAAAAGAGATGCATTGCGTTATATTGCCGTTGCCGCTGAACGTTCGTTCGAAGGCATGGCCAAATCGGCTTTAAACACCGGTTATTCAATTCGTCCCGGAACCAGGGAAATCAGCAACCCCCGTATCAGATATGAATATGATGTTATAAAAATCACTAACTCCGTACGTTTTTCGGCCGAAGAATTTGATATTCCCGTTATACGGGAAGTCTGCGGTGAAGGCGAGATAGAAATATATACAGCAGGTTTTGTGCTTTATGTATATGAAGGCGAAGATAAAGGACTAGGAGAAAAACCGCTGGTACCGATGCTGGGAGACGAGATAATTATTTTCAAAGGCGAATGGGGAATGTATTGCTGTGCGCTAAATTCATGGTCGGCCGCGCCGAATAGTACGAATGAAAGAATGCCCGGAATATTGGGGGCATATTCTATTTACAGTTCGCATAAACATTTCAATGGCAAAGCTTTGGAGAAAGAATACATTTATCCTCTTCACCAGTTCTATCTGGATAATAAGGACGGCATGTACAGAATTGCCGCTTTAACCGATTACGACGATAACGATTATTCCGTTACTCAATGGTATACGTTAAGCAACCGCGGAGAAGTAAATCCGGACAGATTCTTCGACATGGCCGAGTTGAGTGCGTTGCCTGATGTTTCGCAGCAATGCAAGGTGACGGGAATCGGAGAAGGCTGTTTCTTTGTGGAAACGGATGGAGAATCCGCTCTGAAAAAGGTTTATTTCGATGAATATACGGAGTTTGTCATAAATGGAGCCTCTGCGTCTTACGAAAATGTCACTGTCGGGGATATGCTTAACGTGAGATACGAAAAATTATACGAATCATATAAGCCGAAATATGTGGTTGCCGATATAATAGATATTATGAATAACAACTGACCCCGAGGGTAGCGCCTGCGCCGGGGAGGGGGGGTGAAATTAAGGAATATGATATGGTGAAAAACTTTTTTTATAGCAACACTTATCTTTTTTATAGTGAGCATAAATATTCATGGTCAGGAAGAAAGAAGACATTATTTGGGAGGGCGCTATTCTTTTGGGAACGGTACTCACTCTCGAGGCGATTATGTTATTGTTAATTCGCCATCAATGTCGGAATATAGTGCGAAAAATTACAAGGGCATAGGAATTGATTATATTTACCGGTATTCAAATACAATTGATTTTTGTACAGGACTTTTTCTTATCGCAAATGATATGGATTTCCGTTATCAGACATGGGGGTCGCAACGCTCTACGGATTATACCTACGAAAGAGTTTTTCCGTATTGTCTATTCCGGTTCATGTACGACGGCGCTTTATGAACTATCTGTTTGCGGAAGGCGGGATTAATTTCAATTATCATTCGAGTTTGGGATATAAATGGGGATTAGGCGGCGTTGTTGGCATTGGCGCCGAATACACATTTCAACAGGGATTATCTGTTTTTGTTACTCCTCAAATACAATATAACCTGTTAATTCTTGAAAGAAGCCCTTATATTATGACACTTGGAATAGATAAATTAATTCAAATCGGCTGCAACATAGGAGTAGGATATAAGTTTTAATGCAAGCAAATAATAACAAACAATTTAATACCCCCCTGCTCGACGTAAACTCTGCCTGCGTCGCAGCTAAAAGCAAGGCTCCGGCCTTGCATGAAAAATGAAGATGACGGGACGCTACGCCGAGAAAGGGTATACATACATGCAAGTAAAAGAAGAAATACCTTTTTTAGCCGATACATATAGAAAATATTTGCTATTTAACCTCTAACTCAATATCTTTCCATTTCAATGCATAGTCTCCATGTAAAATAGAATATTCAATATGTCCCAATAAATAGATCTTTTTGTCTATCGGGAAATAATTTGCACCCTCGTCTAAAGAGAGATCGGCCTTTTCCGTTTTCCCTTTTTCTATGATTACATTTCTCAATTTTGATAATTTAGGTTCAAACGGATTGGGGTAAAAAGCAAATGATGCATGGTTCTCAATTTTTTTTGTAGAACTAAAAAACAGCAATGTCCCATTTTCAGGACCTCCACCAACTCGATTATAGATTATAAGATCATAGTTGCTCGTGTTCTTTATCTCTATGCGTATAACCTTCCTGTTAAACTCGTCCGTTGTCTTATAAGCCTTTATTGTAAATTGGCCCGAAAGGGTAAAAGGCAGAATGGTGAATAAAATAAATAATAAAGTTTTCATACGCCTCAATCTCGTTCTTGAAATAATTCGGAGGATTGATTTCTGTGACCGTAATTTCTCTCAGGTACTCTGCGTCCCATTGATCAGAAAGAAGATACCTTATCATAATAAACATGATCCAAGATAAATTGTTTAAACTCGGGATGCACATTCTGAAAGGTTATCTTTGTCTTCATCTGATGCTGATCTTTCTACCTTGTTGGGGCTGCCTCAAAAGTAAAAACAGCCTCTTATTCCGGTGTGCCGTGCATGACAGATAGTCTGGTGATGCAAATCCTCATTACGC
>JAIRSF010000277.1 GCA_031255595.1 Tannerella sp. | reverse complement strand
GATCTGACGAAACCATTGTCGCGCGCAACGAAACCTTTGTCGCGCGCAACGAAACCTTTGTCGCGCGCGATGGAACATTTGTCGCACGCAACAAAACCTTAATTTAGCTTGCCGAAGACTTGATTTGGTTTGCCGAAGACTTGATTTGGTTTGCCGAAGACTCATCCATACTCCATTGTACCGAAAACCCTCATCACATAAATCAAAAGAACCGCAATACAGCACAAGTACGAGACACGGATGTACGGAACGGAATCCCTCCACACCGTTGCGCCACGCTCCGGCGCCCGCGACAAAAAAGGCACGGATAAGGAAATCCGCGCCGACAAAAAAACAGATCACTTACAATCGATTACCCGGAAAACGACGGCGAGAAAGAAAATACGCCGGCGCCCGGCCCGGCTGGAAACCGGCAATCAGAAAACACCCCCCCCCAACAGCCAACCGTCCAACACCCGGAGCAACGGATCACCGGCAAAAGAATGTGTTTACAAAATGTCGTTGGAGAGTTACCGGAGAGAGGAGCGTATAAGCCTGTCCACAGTCAAAAAAGAGAAAGTATGCCGCTTAGCTGCGGTGGCCTCGTGCGGTGAGCCGTTAAGTAGCGCAGTGAGGCGTAAAAAAATCTGTGCTGTTTGAGCGTAGCGAGTTTCACAGATTTTAGCCGACCGGAGCGTTAAGCTTAACGAGCGAAGCGGACGAAGCCTTGATTTTTTGGTACTTTTTTATCAAGAAAAAAGTACGAACCCCACCATTTTATCAAAAAAAAGTACGAAACAAGGCAAAATTAGTGCAATAAAGAGAGTTTTCCATTACGTTCAAAATTGGGAACAATCGTTCATTGATAAACAATTGCTCCCATGACCTTATATTCTGTATAATTAATATTATGTTAAATAGGCTTACTTCAGTAAGCCTATTTAACTGATCACTTGACCGCCCATGAACGAAGTTTGGTTTCCGTTTCGGGAATGGCGTTCCCATTTTCCTGATAGATTCCGATCAGGTATCTGCCATTCCACAAACATGGAATATCTCCATTGTAGCGGTCTTTTATGAGCAACAATCCTTCTTCAAATTCAAGGGGTTGTTTCGTAAAAGTGAAATATTTGTGAAGTATTTCCTTTGCCGCTTCGCCGGAACCTGCATCTATCGCAAATAACTGATACGTCAAGTCGTCTTGTTTATATTGACACGCATATACTTTATTCAGAAACTCATGACCTATATAATTGGATGTGGTATATGATTCGGTATGAGGAATCTTGTTTTCTTTCGGAAATGCTTTGATCATAGCCGGATAGTCCGCATCCGAAGCGGTTTTCCGGGCCAACACTCCGGCAATCTCACGCATCGCCTTTCCGGTTTCGTCATTTGAAATACTGCTTCTGATTTTAACATACAACGAGCCGGCAAAGAAAAACATACTACCGTTATCTGCGTGCGCCTCACCCCCTATTTCATAAAATGTGAGATCGGGAGAGCGTTCGGACGAATACATGCCGAATGCATCTTCAGGTGTTGCATGACGGTATACCTGAATGGTCATGTAATCCTCTCCTTTTGTATAGTCGCATGCCGTCATTTCACGAAATCCATTCTCAATAAACAGCGGAGCCGCTCCGTTGATGCGGTCAAATAAATTATCCGGATCGAAAACCTCTTTGGATACCGGTTTTTGCCATCCTTCCACCTCAGGCAGCCACGAACAGATCTCATCCGGCGTCTGTGCCGTCACCGTCATAAAAACAGGAGAAACGAACAAAAGCGTCACAACGTAATATATATACTTCATAATAAGCAATTTAATTTATTTGCGGTTGTTTGATTTTAACCTGATGTTGCGCAAAGCGCAACATCAGGTTAAAAATACGTCGGGTATACTGAGTACAGGTTTGATGGCGGCGATCTTTTGGGCTACATTAAAACCCGAAGGGCAGCTCACTTTACATCCGTTCGAGCAACTGCTGCATACATCTGCAGGCAGTTTCAGCTCGGCCAGGGTTTCTTTTGATAACTGTGCGTATTTATATCCGTAAGTATACATATAAGCCCGCATCATATCGGGTATCGGAAGCTTTTCCGGACATTCCTTACTGCATTTTCCGCATTGTTGACAGTAAAGCATTTCTTTTTCGCGAAGGGATGCCAGATAGTTGTTTTCTTCTTCACTCAGTTCGGGCGATTTTACAGCGGCCAGACATTCGTCCAATTCATCATAATTGGTGAATCCGGGGATAGCTGTGGTAATATGTTCGTTTTTCCACGCCCATTTCAGGCAAGCCTGCGCATTGATTTTCTTTTTACCATCCGCCCCTTCTACGCCACCGGCCATCGTTTTCATGGCTACCACGCCGATACCGGCCTGAGCGGCGCGTTCTATAGCCGCATCCACTTTTTCGAGGTTGTTCATTTTAAAATTATAACTCATGAGAACCACATCATAAATCTTCATTTCAACAACCGCATCTAATTGTTCCGGTTTGTGGGCATGTGTGGAAATACCAATAGATCTCGCCTTACCCGAATCTTTTACTTTATTCAACATCGCTATAACACGAGCGTCTTTGATCGTTTCCGTATCTTTAATCGCATGAATATAGAAAATGTCGACATAATCCATTTTAAGGCGTTTGAGGCTGGTTTCCAAATCTTCCATGAATTTTTCTTCAAAATTATCGGCAAGCGGATAATCAAACTTCACTTTGGTTGCAATCAGGTAAGAATCGCGAGGTTTGCCGGCAAAAAAATTACCGACCATCTCCTCGTTTTTTCCATTCTGATAGCCGTTTGCCGTATCAAAATGGATCATACCCGACTGAAATGCCGCCCTCAAAACACTTGGGTTATCGGCGCGCATCACACCCATGCTCAGGATCGGCATTTTTATACCGGTGCGTCCTAATGTACGGACAGGTATTGTAATTTGATCCTGTACTGTATTATGCAAAGAAGAAGTCCTTCCGGCGGCATTTACGCCTTCGGGAAATAGAGCGGCTCCCGCTCCTGCTGCGGCAGTCATACGGAGAAATTTTCTGCGATTAATAACGTTCTTTTTCATAGTCGGTGGATTTAATAAATAAATTTCACAAATGTATTCCGTTATTATATAATATGCAAATCAAATGAACATAAAATATTAAAAAAAAGCGCTTCCTGTCCGACAGAAAGCGCTTTTTTACAAATATGTTAAATATTATTGACCGTTTCCATTCATGATTTTATCCATCTCCTCAAATTTGTCCCCCATATCAAGGTTGTAATAAATACTGCGCAAAGCCATTTTGTTATCCGATGCGTCCGGATTTAACTGATAGGCTTTTTCAAAGTAAGGAAGTGCTTTTCTGAATAAATCTTTTGCTTTCTCCTTTTCTTCGTTGTATATCTTCACATCGGCAATGTTGTTCGCAGTATCTAACTGATTAACGCCCTGATTGAAATAAATACGTCCGAGGTTGGACTGTGTTTCGGCATTTTCTCCGTCCAGTTCAATCGATTTCTTGAAAAATTCTTCCGCTTTGGCATAGTCCTTCAATCCGGATTCATAGACACGTCCCGCCACGTCGTATAACTGAGCGTTACCCGGATCATTCTTGATCGCTGTATTAATATATTCAATCGCTTTATCATTTTGATCCGAGTTGATATAGATATTTACTAAGCTCAAGATAAAATAAGATTCTTTCGGGAATAAGGCCAGCCCGTCTTTAAGTGTTTTTTCCAGGTTCACCGTATCTTCTGCATTTTTATATTCATCCGCGAGGTATTGCAACAGGTCGTTTCGCTTATAATCAGTATTAAGGGCGCGTTTTATCGCTTCTACCGTTATTGTGTGGTCATGACCGGATGCAACAGCTGCGACGGCTGCGTAGAAATTAGAAAAAATATAAGAAGAATCTACTACCGTTTCCACCGGTTGTTTTTCACCTTCTTTCATCAATTTACTATCGGCTATTTCAACGTATTGGTTGAAGTAATCATAAGATCTTTTATAATTACCTTGCTCGAAGAAGTACGCGCCACCATTCACATAATAAGGTAAGTTTGCCCTCAGGGTCGATTTGATATCTTTAATGAATTTGGGTTTCACCTTACCTTTTGCATCCGGGAGCATATCCAGTTCGTATGCTTTCGTAAAATAAGGATAAATATTCAGCAATGCATCATACATTGTTGCTTCATTCGGTTGTCCGCCGATCAGTAATTTGGTATTTTCAGCCGTAAATTGCAAATCTTCGATTTGCCCTGCTATGTACCAAGTCTTCGCATCATTTTTCGTTTCCTCATTTTCCAATGCGCTCTTGATCTTAGTTCTTGCTTCCGCAAAGTTTGGTTTTGCATCTTTCGCTAATTTCAAAGCATCGGATACGGCTTTCTTTTGTCCGAACGAAACAGACGCAAGTAAGCACAGCCCAAGTGTAAATCCTAATTTTTTCATTTTCTTTAATAATTTGAGTTAGTAATTTTATTCGCTTTTTTCATAATCGTCGTCCCTACTATCCTCCGCATCTTCATTTTCAGCCTGCGGCAAATCTTCGATAAAATCGTCAATTATCATATCATTTCCGTTATTGGAATTGCCGTCACAGGTATCCTCATTTTCCTGAAGCAATCCCTTATTTGCGATGTTTTCTTCCTCTGTTTCCGAGATCACTTTGCATACGGAAGCGATTTCATCCCCTCTCTTGTCCAGGTTGATCAACCTCACTCCCTGAGTGGCACGTCCAATAACGTTCAAATTTACAACATTTATTCGAATTGTAATACCTGACTTGTTAATTATCATCAAATCATTTTCGTCCGTAACGGATTTAATATCTACCAGCTTTCCGGTTTTCTCCGTAATATTGAGTGTTTTCACCCCTTTGCCGCCGCGGTTTGTGATACGGTAGTCATCTATTTTCGAACGTTTGCCGTACCCTTTTTCCGATACGACTAAGATCGATTCGTTTTCCGGTTTTTTGATACAGATCATACCGACCACGCAATCGTCCTGATCGTCGAGCGTCATACCGCGGACTCCGGTTGCCGTACGTCCCATCACGCGCACTTTGCTTTCGTGGAAACGGATCGCGCGCCCGTTTTTATTGGCAATCACCACGTCTTTGTTCCCGTTCGTCATACGTACTTGTATAAGCCCGTCGCCTTCGCGCAGGGAAATCGCAATCACACCGTTCTGGCGCGGACGTGAATAAGCTTCGAGCGAGGTTTTCTTGATCAAGCCGTTTTTGGTGCAGAACAGCAGGTAATGCGAATTGACAAATGCCGTATCGCTGGTTAGTTTTTTCACTCTTATAAAGGCATTTACACTATCATCGGGATCAATGTTCAACAGGTTCTGTATCGCGCGGCCTTTCGAGTTACGCGAACCTTCGGGTATTTCGAAGACCCGCTTCCAATAGCATTTTCCTTTTGCGGTGAAGAACATTAAGATGGCGTGCATGGACGCCGGATAGATGTATTCTACAAAGTCCTCATCGCGTGTGTCGGAGCCTTTGGAGCCTACGCCACCGCGCGCCTGCGAACGAAACTCGGAAAGCGGCGTGCGCTTGATATAGCCCAGATGGGAAAGGGTGATGATCATTTCATCATCGGAATAAAAGTCTTCCGGATTCAGTTCTTCGGATGCGTATACAATATCTGTTTTACGTTCATCCCCGTATTTGTCAATGATCTCCTGAAATTCATCTTTGATAACGCCGATCAGGATTTCTTCATTTTCCAGTATCTCTTTCAAATAGGCGATCCGTTTTTCTATTTCTTCATGTTCGGCACGCAGTTTATCCTGTTCCAGTCCGGTGAGCTGACGAAGACGCATTTCGACAATGGCGCGCGCCTGTATCTCGGTCAATTCAAAGCGGGTGATCAGATTGGCGATCGCATCCTGCGGACTGGTCGACTTTTTGATGATGGCAATGACTTCGTCGATATTGTCGGACGCGATAATAAGCCCCTGCAGGATGTGTGCACGTTCCTCGGCTTTCTTTAATTCATACTGTGTACGACGCGTAACGACCTCTTTCCGGTGTTCAACGAAGTACCCGATCATATCTTTCAGGTTCATCAATCTCGGACGTCCCCTTACCAATGCGATATTATTTACGCTGAACGACGACTGCAGGGCGGTCATCTTATACAACTTGTTCAGTATCACATTTGCATTGGCATCGCGTTTGACGTCGACGACAATACGCATACCGTTCCGGTCGGATTCGTCATTGACATTGGAAATACCCTCAATGCGTTTTTCGTTCACCAGATCGGCAATGTATTTGATCAACTCCGCCTTGTTTACTAAGTAAGGAATTTCGGTGATGATAATTTTATCATGAGATGATGCCGTTTCGATCTCCGCTTTTCCGCGCAGGACGATGCGTCCGCGTCCCGTTTCGAAAGCATCCTTCACGCCGGCATACCCGTAGATGGTAGCGCCCGTCGGGAAATCCGGTGCTTTGATATATTGCATCAATCCTTCCACATCAATCTCTCCGCGGGTATCGACATACGCTTTGCAGGCTTCCAGCACTTCCCGCATGTTATGAGGGGGCATGTTGGTCGCCATCCCGACGGCAATACCCGATGCACCGTTTATCAAAAGATTCGGGATACGCGTCGGCAGGACTATCGGTTCGTGCAGCGTATCATCAAAGTTCAACTGGAAATCAACCGTATCCTTGTCGATGTCCCGCAACATTTCTTCCGCCAGTTTGCTCAGGCGGGCCTCCGTATAACGCATCGCCGCCGGGCTGTCCCCATCGACCGAACCGAAGTTACCCTGTCCGTCGACTAAAGTGTAGCGCATCGACCATTTCTGCGCCAGACGAACCATTGCAAAATAGACGGATGAGTCCCCATGAGGATGGTATTTACCTAAAACTTCGCCGACAATCCTCGCGGATTTTTTATACGGCTTATCCGATGTGTTACCCAGTTCGTTCATCCCGAACAAAATACGCCGGTGAACAGGTTTAAAACCGTCCCTGACGTCAGGAAGGGCGCGTGAAACAATAACGGACATTGAATAATCAATGTACGCGGATTTCATCTCATTGTTAATATCAATTTTAATAATTCTGTCTTCAGCCATTTCTCTGTCTTCAGCCATTTCAATATTATTTAGTTCTACATTAGGTGAATATACGTCCTCACAATTAAAAAAAGCGCACTAAAATACTGCTTTTTTGGTTCATGGCAAAATCCAAAAGCGAAAAAAAAGAAACGTTTTTCCTGTTTTTTAACAAGAGGTTGAAAATAAAGGAAGTAGCATGTGTTTATTTTTCAACACCTTTGATGAAAGGTTAAATCGTTAAAAAACGTTCGTCGGGATTGGTTCATAACATCGCTGTTTACGGCTTAACGATTTATTGTAAAAAGCGGATATGACCGATTCTTGAAATTTTGTTACGGAATGTAGCGATTATATGTGAAATTGTTATACCTTTGTCACCCGAAATTAAACTTTAATAAAAAATAAAGAAATGACACGCTCTTATTGGCAGGAAGAGTTGGAAACCA
>JAIRSF010000268.1 GCA_031255595.1 Tannerella sp. | reverse complement strand
GGCAAGATCAGCCGTGCCGTTGTGTTGCAGGGCACGACGACTGTCAGGCGGATTTTCCCGCCTTCCCGCTTCCATGACGACTGTATTTTACCATAAACAGAGCCTATCTCTGCGTCCAGTTCGTTCATGTCATCAGGGACGTAAGGCGCGATGACGAAGCGTTTGAATCCCGGATATTCGGGGTCGGGACGGATGCCGCCAAGGTATTTCAACAGCCAGAATCCGACCGTCGCACCGTAGGGATGATGCCAGCTGTCGGCGATCCCGTACAGACATTCGCCCATCGTGCTTTTTTCGTCCTTCACCATGTAGAGCCAGCCGGGAGGTTCGCGCTTGGAGACCATCCGGTAAGCCGTTTCGACAAATCCGTTCAGCGAAAGATATTCCAGCAGCGGATTCGAGCCGAGAAACCCGGTATTGATATGTCCGTCATAACTGTCAACCGCCTCAAGCAGGCATGTTGTTACCTTTTCCTTCATCTCCTCCGGTACGATGCCGAGATAAAGCGGCAATGCCTGCGAGGTCTGCGACCGGACACTTTCTTTCTTGTCAACTGGAATCCAGTCATTTCGGGAGAGAAAAGTAGTCGGTGTTTGCGTATCGCGATAACGGCCGGTTTCCCTGTCGAGGAAAGTCTCGTTGAATTTGGATCTGATACGTTCGGCATGAGCGGCATATTTTTCGGCCAGATCCTTTTTGCCCAGCATACGGGCGTAAGCGGCGACGCGTTCGTTCATCCAGAAATAGCCCGCCGTCGAAGTCTGTTCCACCGAAGTGAGGTTGTACCGGGGTTGCAGCCAGTCGCCTAATGACCAGTACACCAGATCGTCTTTGGCGGTCGAAGCCACAAAATCGGCGTATCGCATCATGGCGTCGAAAGCATGCATAATAACGGAGGTATCACCGGTCATGGCGTAGAGATTTTCGACCAGCAGGAAAATGCTGCCGCCCCACCACGGGTCGTCCCACAGAAAAGGTTTGCCGTCAGGATGCGTAAACGACCATCCCGCCGTCGGCACAATGGCGGGAATGTGTCCCGACGGTTCCTGCGCGTCGATAAAGTCCTGTATGTTTTTACGGACGGTGTTCGTTGCGTCGAAATAGTAGAGATAAGTCGGTACAGCGGCTCCTGCATCAAGCGTCCAGCCCATTTTTTCGCGCGTAGGCTCTTCGGCAATCATTCCGTGAGCGCTGTTGTGGAACGTACGCCGGACGGCATGATACAATTGATTGAGTTTCGGATCCGACGACGAAAATTTTCCCGTAACAGGCAATGCCGTATGGACGCTTTTCGCTGTAAAATCAGCCAAAGACGGTTTTTGCTTCAATCCGCTGATCTGCACATAACGAAAACCGTGATACGTGAAACGCGGCTCGAAATATTCTTCGCCCTCTCCGCTGAGGATAAACTGTTCCTGTTGAAAACGCCCGCCGGTATGCGAATGACTGTACTGCGTGTTGAGCGTACCGTCGCTGTTTAACATTTCATTGTAGTCGCACACGACGACCTGCCCGCGTTCGCCCTTCACGCGCATGGCCATCCATCCGGTTATGTTTTCACCGAAATCGACAAGCCAGATACCCGGTTTCGGCTCGGTAATCTGCGTCGGAGTAAATGATTCGGCAACGTGCATCGGCGGAACGTATTGCGCTTTGAGCGTTCCGGCCGGAGCCGGAACGGTTTCCGGACGTTTCCATTGACTGTCGTCAAACACCGTTTTGTTCCAGTTCGCCTGTCTATGGGTATGGTCGATCGTTTCGCCGCCACGGATACTGTTGTAAGTGATTTCTCCGTCACTCCACCGCCAGCTCTCGTCGGTGGCAATCACTTCCTTTTCGCCCGACGAATATTCGATCAGCAGGTTCATCAACACTTTGGGAGGCGTTTTCCATCCGGCACGATGCGTCTGAAACAAATCGCGTTCGGGCAAATTGTAAAACCCGTTGCCAAGTATGATACCCAACGTATTTTTACCTTTGCGGAGGAGCGGGGTTACGTCGTGCGTCACGTAGTAAACCAACCGCAGATAATCGGAAAATGCGGGATTCATCACCTGCGTTCCCGCCTTGTCGCCATTGACATACAACTCATAATATCCCAATCCGCAGATAAACGCCGTTGCTCGTTTGACCTTCCGCGCAACGGTCATGTTTTTCCTCAGATAGACGGCCGCAGTGTCATCCGGCTGATAAATCTCATCATTTTTCCACGAATCAAGGAACGCACGTTTGGCGGATACGTCCGCATAACGGTTCGAGATCCACTTTCCCTGCCATTCTTCCGGCGAAAGTATGCCCATTGACCAGCGAGCCGGTTTGCTCCATGCCGAGATATGGCCCTGTTCATCCCAGATCTGCACTTTCCAATAATAATATTGCGCCGTACGCAACGCCGGCCCGGCGTATCGCACCTGTTGGCTTTGGGACGAAAGCGTCCTGCCGCTGTCCCAGACATCACCGCGGTTTTGCGCCAGCGCCTCAAGACTGCCGGCAACGATGATCCGGTATGCCGACTGATTCACCGCCTGCCGTTCCGAAACAATCTGCCAGCCAAGGGACGGATTCGGCGCATCGATGCCCAACGGGTCATGCGCATATTCGCACGTCAGGTTTTGCAACACGATGTCGCCCTTACCGGCCCATAAACACGATTGCATCATCATCGTCAGCGCTAAAAATAAAAATGTACTTCGCATAATCTTATTTTACTTAAAATAGTGTATTTCTGATTCCGCACTCATTTTTTTTACAGCAGTTTTACCGGGCCTGACATGCCGACCGATGCCCATTGCTGTCCTTTTGCCCAGACATAACCCGCCTTGTTTTCGGGCGTCGATTTCAGGAAATTGCCATGCGGCGGATAAAAGTGACGACGCCGCATGGCAATTAACCATTAACCATTGACAATTAACAATTGACTTGATGACATTGGGTCGCCCCTGCAATTTTATCCAAAAGTTTTCCATCCTCGATTCTATATTTCAGACACAGGCTGCATCAGCGGTTTGGATTTCACTGCTGCTGTCACAGGCGGAAGACAATATGCAAAAGCAATATATTGTCAATAATTTGAGTATTATACGTTTTTTATCTCTCAAAGGGATTCTTATTTTCTTTATGCGTAACATGAGTTATTTTTCATGCAGTAATTATTACCATTATTTTGAGACGTAATCCAGTGGCAATTTATTATAGACTCTTGCGAACACGGCGATATTTTTGTCGTCGCCGGTGAAGGAGTTTACCGGTTTGGAAAGGCAGGATGCGATCGGTAATGGCAATGTTCCGTGTGTGGGCAGGGTGAAACCGTAGAGTCCGACATCGAGGTTGGAATTTTTGATTTCGTCCACTGTTTTTATAACGTCCTGATTGTTCCATTTTGCCATACAGGTAACAAGACGTGTTTGTTTGCCAACGCGGGAAGCGACTTCCCTCAACGATTTCAAATCGCCCGCTTCGTTGGTTAACCAGTCCGCCTGCTGCAACATCAACATCGGTACGGCATCACCGGCAAGATCACGATGATTGAGATTGCTGATCGAATGCCAGACAATATTTTTTTGACTGATACTTTTGGTTGTTTCGTACATTCGTTGCCAGCAGCGGTTGAGGGATTTTTTGCGGAAAACGGTCAATTGCTCAGCGGTTATTTTGTCTGCGCCGGGGAATTTTTCGCCCATCAATTCAACGTACATTTCCTGTTCGCATGGCAACCAGCGATTTTCCTCAGGATTCCACAGCCAGTCAATCCGCAAACCATCCATTCCTGTTTTTTTAAATGCGTCTTCAATCGACGCACACAAATAATCAAGATATTTCC
>JAIRSF010000238.1 GCA_031255595.1 Tannerella sp. | reverse complement strand
AATGAAAATGAAGAGCAACGTCTCATAAGGAAATTAATTAGAACAAAAAGGGAACTTTTGCGGATCCAAAAACAACTCTATAAATCAGCGTGATATGATTTAGTTATATAGAAGATATGTTTTAACCGGTACACAAACATAATATAAAATGACTTTTGTATAATACAAAATGATTTTTATGCGATAACCTTGCAATCAGGCCGGTACACGAGGTATTTGCAAGTCCGGTTGTTGTTTGCTATTTGTCGACGAACTAAAAAGATATACGAAACATCGGTTATTTTCTTCTGTGAATAGCGGCATATTGTTGAAAAATGGATATTTTTGTTTGAGAAAAATGGATTAATTCAAGGTGAAAGTGATGGGAAAAGATGTAAATATCAAATATTTGATTGCGAATGAACAGGATAAACGTTGGGGGTTGACGGTTAGTACGGTCGGATATCAACATATAGATCCCGATTCGGAGTATCCTCCAAAAAATCATCCGGCAACTTATCTTTTTTCTACCCGCAGAGGGCGAATTTTAGATGAATATGTTTTACTGTATATAGCGCATGGATGCGGCTGTTTTTCTTCTTTTGTGAAAGATGATGTAGAAATAAAAGCCGGAACGATGGTTTTACTGCTTCCCGGAGAATGGCATAATTACAAGCCGGATTACCGTACGGGTTGGGATGAATACTGGATCGGTTTTAGCGGCCGGCACGTAGATGATCATATTATCAATGCGTTTTTTGATATACGGAAAATTATATTTAATGTAGGATATAGCCCTGAAATAGTCAACCTGTATAAGAATGCTATCAATGTCGCGACGGAACAATCCATAGGATATCAACAAGTTCTGGCGGGGATTGCCAATTTATTGCTGGGCTTAACATACGCATTAGACAAAAATTCGACCGACAACCGGAAAAAAGTAACCCAACAGATCAATAAAGCTAAGATGATTATGTTTGAGAATTTCCATCAGGATATCAGGCCCGAAGAGATCGCCGAAAAAATCTGTATGAGTTATTCCTGGTTCAGGAATCTTTTCAAGAAACAAACGGGGTTATCCCCCCATCAATATATGCAGGAGTTACGTATTCAAAAGAGTAAAGAGCTATTGGTATCAACAACGATGACTTGCCAGGAAATCGCTTATAAGATTGGTTATGAAAGCCCTTTGTCTTTTAGTATAGTATTCAAGAAGAAGACGGGTTATTCTCCCAATAAATACAGGGATGTGTATCGGAAAAGATGAAAATTCCGCTTCGAGTGGAAGCTTGTCCCGGTATTACCCGACGATCCTCATTACCCGTTCAATCGCATCATCCATTTGTGCAATGGATTCCAATCCGAGCGTCATGCAGTGAAGGTTTCCTTCCGTTAATGCAAATCGGATAGACTGTTCGCGTTCGGCGTCCGTTATGTGTTTTCCTTCTCCGAAAATTTTCATTCCAATGACGCCTTTACCGTTTTCTTTTGCTGTGGCAAGAATCGTCCTGATTTCTTCGGGTGTGCCGTCCATATTTGCACCGAATGGGTTTATACGCGCCATGATGATGTCGACCCACGGATTTACGGCCGCTTCCCGTAACGCGTCGATATTGTGGCATGATACGCCGACCGCTTTCACAATCCCATCCTGTTTGGCTTTCGAGAATCCATCCATGAAGTATGTACGTGTTTTACTCCATTCGCCATCTGTCATGCAGTGCATGAAAAGAATATCTATGTAATCCGTTCCCAGCTCTTTCCGGTAGCGGTCAATGTTCTCGGCTATCGGTTCTTTTTTCTCCGAATCGTTGCCATGCGTCCACATTTTGCACAGCAACGTTATGTTCTCGCGCGGCAATGTTTTGATAGCTTTTCCTACATACGGCATGGAACCGTATCCGTCGGCCGTATCGTAAAAACGCAGTCCCTGTTCGTATGCGTGATGCGCTATTTTCACAAAGGTATCCATACCCAGGCGGGTCTGGTTGGAGGCTTTGTTATATCCTTTCGTTCCCGTTCCCATCGCAATACGCGAAACCGTCAGGCCGCTTTTACCGAGTTTTACCTTGTCGACAAGCGTTTTTGAGGGAAGATGATGCTTTGCACAGGCAATACCGGATTGTAACATGGATATTCCGGCTAATCCGAAAACTCCCGTTTTAATAAATTTACGTCGATTTATTCGTTTCATAGCTTTATACATTATATTTATAGAGTTATATATTACCGTACACCCGCTACATCCATCTTCAGGCCGTACAGGTATTCCGATGCGGTGATAAAGAGTGTTTTCAGGTCTTTACCTCCGAAACAGACATTAGCCGTCCAGCCGGCTTTAACGGGGATATGTGCGACCTGTACACCCTCCGGGTTAAAAACCGTTACACCTTTTCCTGTGAGATAAACGTTGCCTTCGCTGTCGATCGTCATACCGTCGGATCCCATGGGTGCAAAAAGCTTTTTGTCTGCCAACGCGGCATCCGCCTGTATCTTGTAGACGTATGTTTTTCCGGCCTTGATATCTGCTACATAGAGGAGCTTGCCGTCGGGACTGCCGATGATTCCGTTCGGTTTTTCCAGATCGTCGGCTACCCGGATTAATTTTTTGTGATCGGGTGATAAATAGTAAACGTGTTCGCCGTCTTGCTGCATTTCGGGGTCGCGCGTCCAGTAATCGCGTTTGTACAGCGGATCGGTAAAATAGATACCCCCGTCGGGAGCTACCCACAAATCATTCGGACCGTTCAGTTTTTTGCCTTCATAATCGGTAACCCATGCAACGTGATTACCTTTCATGTCGAACTCCCAAATTTCGTTATTCATATCCGAGCACGAAAGCAAATGACCCTTTCTATCAAAATAAAGCCCGTTTGCCCGTCCGGTATTCTCGCTGAAAACAGACAGTTTCTCATCCTCCACCGACCATTTCAGGATCCGGTTATTGGGTTGGTCTGTAAAGTAAACATTTCCATCCCGGTCAACGGCCGGCCCTTCTGTGAAACGAAAATTTTCGGCTAATAATTTCACTTCCGCACCTTGGGTTATGATGTTGCTTTTTTCCTGCGCAAAAACATACAGGTTCATTGTAATAAGCAGTGCCGGTAGTAGTACAAATTTTGTCATTGTCATGTTTTTTTTGGTATGTTCCACAAAGATGGAGTTTTTTTTGCAAATAAACAATACTAAACTAAAAAGCTTTGGAAAACTTAAATTTCTTTCATCTCTATAATTTTCTTCTTGTCCATCACCAACTACGTTGAAAAAAACACCGTTTCTATCTGGAAAAAATGCGTAAATTGCAAATCACAGAATATGCTACGCGACAAAAGTATAAAAAGAATAGAAGAAATCCAATGCATTAAGTATAGGAAAGTTTCCGCATACGGAATGATATTTTATTTTTCGGTAAATAAGCGACCGTTTTTTTTGCGATTATTGTTTTTATAATCAATTAATTATCTTATATGTTGTGTGGGTTCTCTTATTTGGGTTTATCGGATTGGCTATTAAAATGGATTGTTTGTGTTGGAGGACGCCTATATATTTGCAACACTTAAAAAAGTGAATTATAAAAATTCATATCATGGAAAACAAAAATAAAAAAATCAGTCCGAAGCGGCTGTTGGTCGTCGGAAGCAGCAATACGGATATGGTGATAAAGACCGATCACTTTCCGCGGCCCGGCGAAACGGTATTAGGCGGCACTTTTTTTATGAATCCCGGCGGAAAAGGCGCTAATCAGGCTGTTGCCGCTTCGCGCCTGGGAATTGCCGTTACCTTTATCTGTAAAACGGGGAACGATATTTTTGGTCATCAGTCCCATCAATTATTGGAAGAAGAAGGCATCGACACGTCGTATGTCTTTTCGGATCTACGAAACCCGTCGGGCGTAGCCTTGATTACGGTAGACGCCCATGCGGAAAATTGTATTGTTGTCGCCTCGGGCGCTAATGCCAATTTATTGCCTTCCGATCTGGAAAAAGCCGAAGAAGCCATCAATCACAGCGACATTGTCCTGATGCAACTGGAAGTTCCTATTGAAACCGTTGAGTATGTGGCGCGTGTTGCTTATGATAAATCGAAAAAGGTCATTCTGAACCCGGCGCCGGCAAGACCTTTGTCAAAAGAATTAATTGCGAATCTTTACCTGATTACGCCCAATGAAACGGAAGCGGAGATACTGTCCGGTATAAAGATCACCGACATGGAATCGGCAAAAGCTGCCGCAAAAGAAATCAACCGCCGGGGAGCGGAAAATGTCGTGATCACATTGGGCGCGAAAGGAGCTCTTATTTATGGAAACGGATCGTTCGAAAAAGTAGACGCCTTTAAAGTGCAAGCCGTAGATACAACGGCTGCCGGCGACGTGTTCAACGGTGCGCTGTGCGCAGCGCTGCTGGAAGGACAGTCTTTGCCGGAAGCCGTCCGGTTTGCCTGCAAAGCCGCTTCTATCTCCGTCACCCGCAACGGGGCGCGCGAATCCTCCCCTTACCGCAATGAAATCGGATTAACCATCAAATAACCTTCAATTTTAAAATCATACATTATGTTTATCGTACAAAATTATCCGTTAGCTATTCTTTTTTGTTTTGTGACCATGCTTTGCTGGGGTTCGTGGGGGAACACGCAAAAATTGGCGTCTAAGACCTGGAGATATGAATTTTTTTACTGGGATTATGTAACAGGCGTTCTGTTATTCTCCATTATCTCCGCATTTACATTGGGCAGCATTGGAAGTGAAGGCCGCAGTTTCCCGGTCGACCTGGCACAGGCAGACTGGGTAAACCTGGGAAGCGCTTTTCTCGGAGGCGTCATCTTCAATGCCTCCAATATCCTCTTATCGGCGGCAATTGCCATCTGCGGCTTGTCCGTCGCTTTTCCCGTAGGCGTAGGGTTGGCTTTGGTGCTCGGCGTACTGATAAATTATTTCGGGGCGGCCAAAGGTGAACCTGCATACATTTTTCTGGGAGTATTGCTGATCACAATAGCCATCATCCTGAACGGACTGGCCTACAAAAAAGTATTGGCCGGTACGAAAAAAGCCTCCGCCAAAGGAATTTTTATCGCCGTATCAGCCGGTATCATCATGGCTTTCTTCTATCGTTTTGTTGCAGCCTCTATGGATCTTTCCGATTTTGCGAACCCCGCTGCCGGGAAACTGACCCCTTATACGGCTGTATTTGTATTTTCCGTTGGCGTGTTTGCCAGTAATTTCGTATTCAACACGATTGCCATGAAAAAGCCGGTAGAAGGCAAACCGGTTTCCATCGGCGGATATTTCAAGGGAAAACCGGTTACGCACCTGGTTGGGATTCTGGGAGGACTCATCTGGTGTTTAGGGCAATCTTTCAGCATGATTGCCTCCGGAAAAGCAGGCGCTGCCATCTCGTACGGACTTGGACAAGGCGCTACACTCGTTTCCGCACTTTGGGGCATTTTCATCTGGAAAGAATTCAGGAATGCCCCCAAAGCATCTAACTATCTGAATGTAGGAATGTTTATTTTATTCATCATCGGACTTGGTTTTCTGATATACGCAGGAGCCTGATAAAATGAACGGCAAAGCATTTTTATTTCCGACAATTCCGTTATCTTTGTTGTCATGCGGAATGGACTTATCATATCCGGAAAGGAACTGTAAGACGAGATGGTTCGTTATACGATTAATATAAATTTTTAATGATAACTACGATGAGAAACATTTTATTGGCAATTGTTTTTTTTCTGGCATCTACGGTTGTATTTGGTCAGAAATTTCCGAAGATCGACGAGGCTGTTCGTATGAATCAGTTGAAACCTAAGGACGGAAAAGTCAGGATGATACTGGATACGGATACGTACAATGAGATCGACGATCAGTTTGCGTTGGCCTACGCCCTGCTGTCTGAAGACCGGGTGAGTGTCGAGGCGGTTTATGCGGCTCCTTTCTTCAATTCCCGTTCGAGCGATCCGGGTGATGGGATGGAGAAAAGTTATGAGGAGATTCTGCGGTTATTGAGAATGTTGAAAAAACCGGCGGATGGGTTTGTTTTTCGAGGCTCGACGGAGTATTTGAAAGATGTTTCAAAGCCGGTTGACAGTGAGGCCGTACGAGATCTGATACAAAAGGCAAAGAAAAGCTCTCCCGAAGATCCGTTGTATGTCGTTGCCGTCGGGTGTATTACAAATGTGGCGTCGGCGATATTGATGGAACCTGAAATTATAAAAAATATCATCGTCGTATGGCTGGGTGGAAACAGTTTAGATTGGCCTACACAAAGAGAGTTTAACCTGGCTCAGGATGTTTTGGCCGGTCAGGTGGTTTTAAATTCCGGTGTTCCTTTGGTGATAACTCCCTGTATGCAGGTTGTTTCTCATTTCCATACGACACTTCCCGAACTTAAATATTATCTGGAAGGTAAGAATGAGCTATGTGATTTTCTGTATAAAACAGTCGAAGGATATAATGATAAAAAGCTGGAGGCCTGGTCGAAAGAAGTTTGGGATGTGGTTGCCGTCGCATGGATAGTTAATCCGTCCTGGGTGCATACGGAACTGGTACATAGCCCCATTCTGACGGATCAGGTGACTTATAGCGTCGACAGGTCAAGGCATTTTATTCGAATGGCCAGGTTTCTTAACCGGGATGCCATTTTCCGCGATCTGTTTTCGAAATTGTCGAAAAATCATTAAACCGGCGAAGAAACGGCACGAAGGTATTTGCATAAAATGGTATTCAAAATGAGAAATTTCCGGATTTATTTCATGGCCCTGACCGTATTGCTTGTTTCCGGATGCGGAAACGAACGGGCGGTAAAAACTTCACAGCCCGTAAATATCATATTCGATACGGATATCGGTTCGGATTGTGATGATGCGGGGGCGCTTGCTGTGTTGCACAAATTTGCGGATGACGGATTAGTCAATATCGTAGGCGTTATTTTTAGTTCGGGAACAAACCGGTACGGCGTAGGGGCTTGTGATGCAATCAATACGTGGTACGGGAGAGGCGATCTTCCGCTCGGACAATATAAAGGGAGTGATGTGGGCGATCCGAATGATCATTTTACAAAACTTTTAGCTACCGGTAAGGAACGCTTCGGACATCGTGTGGTGGATCATTGCGCCGATATGATTGACGTTTATAAAAATGTATTGGAGAAACAACCCGATCGGAGTGTTACGATTGTGACGGTGGGACACCCTCATGGACTTTGTCATCTGATGAATAGTCCGAAGGGCATGGATCTGATCCGGAAAAAGGTAATAAAATGTGTTTCAATGGCAGGCACAAGCCCGGAACCGCAAAGGGACTGGAACTTCGGGCGAAACGGTGCTGAGTTGTATGTCCGCGATTTTTTAGAACGGTGGCCGACGGATCTCTATTTTTCCACTGCCGGCAAGCATATTCTTACCGGAAATAAGTTGCTTCCCCTGACGCCCGAAGATAATCCGGTGCGGGTAGCCTACGAAAATTTCTTTGAAACCATACAGACCGGCCGGATGAGCTGGGATCAGGTAGCATTGCTTTTCGCCGTTAGGCCCGAACTGTTTTCGGTAGAATCGCAAGGATCGCTTGTGCAGGACGATCGGTATTGTACGTACTGGGATACGAATAAAAATAACCCGAAGCATCATAAGGTAACCCCGGTAATCAGTGATGAAGAGCTAACCGTAATTATAGAGAGCATGATGGCTGCACGTCCGGCAAATCGGAGAAGATGAACTTCTAACGGATATAGAACAATGACGACTTTAGAACAGTTGCTGCAGTTGGTTCGTACGATGACAAAAGCGG
This sequence comes from Tannerella sp., assembly GCA_031255595.1. Classification (GTDB taxonomy): domain Bacteria; phylum Bacteroidota; class Bacteroidia; order Bacteroidales; family Tannerellaceae; genus Tannerella. Next base: position 3,555 of record JAIRSF010000238.1, on the reverse strand, counting down.
AAAAGCGTTATTTCAGGCTTTATTGCGGTTTGCAGAAAGGGAAAAAGGAATATTTGTATCTGTACGACAAACTGGACTCATGCGATTCGGTAGAGGAGGTATCGAGGTTGTTCGGCCGGCGTTACGGGCGGAAAAACCTCGATGCCTCTATCCGGTATTTGTATGGGAGGATCATGGACTGTCTTGTCTTTCTCAATGACAACAATGTACGGAATGAGATTTTCAGGCTTATCATGCAAGCTTCCGTTTTGTATGAGCGCCGGTTTATACGGGAGGCTTTTCGCGCACTGTCGAAAGCAAAGCAATTGGCCGGTAATTTTGAACAGGATATTTTGCTGATGCTGATACGGCGCATAGAAATTACCTATCTGACGGAAACAGGTTTTGATCAACTGACGGAAAAAGAACTCATCGGAAAACATACAAAGCTGAACGAATGTATGAAGTTTACCCGCAGTACCAATTTACATATCTCGCTATATTCTACGCTCAAATATCGCCTGTGTTGCCGGGATATTTATCCGAATATGCCGAAAGACAGTATGAATGATTTAATACTAAGTGAACTAAACCTTGTATCGAATAATTATTATCATGGTTTTGAATCCATGAAATTGCATTTGTTGTTTCAGGCGTCTTACTATCTGAATACGGGAAGTTATAAGTCGGCTATCCGCTATTATTCCGAACTGCTGGATCTCTTTGACGAATATGATTACCTGAAACAGAATCCGCCGGTTTACTACTTTTCGACTCTGGAAGGAATCATTAACAGCCTGCTCAATGCCGGCATCTATGACGAGATACCTGTTTTTGTCGACAAACTGAAAACTTTGTATAAGCTTGAATACCCCAAAGACTTTTTGATAAAAATTACCCAGGCGATATTTTTTGCGCAAACACAATACCTGATTCATACCGGTCGTTACCGGGAGGCAAAGCAGGTTTGCATAGAGAATGAAGAACGACTGTATAAAAATGTGAAGTTCCTTCATCCGGAAAACCGACTTAATTTATATGTCTATTCAGCCGTTATTTACCTGTGTAATAATGAAATGAAGAAAGCGGAAACGTATCTGAAAAAAATAGGGCGGGAGGGTAAACTTTTCCTGATTTTCCCGATTTACCGCACAGCCCGGTTGTTGAAACTGATCATTGATGCCGAGATGGGTAATTATGAACTGCTGGAAAATGAGATTCGTTCGTTAAAACGCACACAGAAAAAGAAGGTGAATGCCTGTCAAACGGAAAAAATGATATTCCGGTTGGTCATGATGTATCCTTTGCCGAAATATGATGTTGCCAGAGCGCGACTTTGGAAAAAAATGGAAAAAGTAATTCGGCAGATAAGAACAGATAAATGTGAACGGCATTTATTAAATGTATTTGATTTTACGGCTTGGATTGAAAGCCGTCTAACCGGTGCATCATTCGAATCCTTGACAACAAACATTGTATAACACATTGATATCTGGAACGTTGGAAAAATAATAGCAATATGCCCTCCCTTTTTTTTTCATTCGCGTAAAATATTTTTCCTTTTTATTTGTCTGCATAAATAGAGAGCTGTTAAATGTCATGAATTATAAAATGTAAACAGAAAAATTATGGTGACAAGAGATTTTGGAATGAGTTTCTTCGGAAGACGACCTTTCGACAAAGATGCAGGGAAAGAAACCGACTGCGAAAAGCCGGGTTTTATGGGCGGAAAAATGAAATCATAGGTTATGAATACAGTATATATCGGTTTGGGAACGATACTCCTGTTGTGGCTTACAGGCAATTTATACCGCAAGCGGAAGAACGGGAATAAAATTATCTGTGTGGATGAAGATCATTGTACCGGATGCCTGCGTTGCGTGAAAAGATGTACCCGTCGTGTATTGGAAACGGAAAAAGATGAAACCGGATTGCATGTGGTTGTAAAATATCCGGACAAATGTACCGCTTGCGGCGACTGCCTGGGTAAATGCCGGTTTAATGCTTTGAAATTAATCGAGCGAACATGACGCCTCATCGGATAAAGGAGAACCCTATGATGTGTTTCCGGACAGGAAACTGTTTTTGCTGCGATCTACGCCGGCTGTTTCATCAACTACACGTACCGCCGCAAGAACAGAGGGTTTTGATGGACATGGCAGATAAAAAGAAGATAGATTGCAAAAGTTTTAGAAGTATATTATTGAACATAAACAAATTAAAAATCGAACAGTTATGAAAAGAAGTTTGCACATGGTCGGGCATATGTTGTCGGGGATAGCAGCAATAGCCCTATTCGGCGCCGTTTTTATGTTACTGTGGAACGCTTTGCTTCCGCAGATTTTCGGAATCGTAGCCATTAATTATTGGCAGTCGTTGGGTTTGTTGGTTTTGCTCGCCGGATTGAGTAAATTTATGGTCATCGCGGCGTTTTTGGGAATGAGAGGATACAGGCATAATCCTATCCATGAAAAATGGCTGAAAATGAGCGATGAAGAACGCAGAGAGTTTATCAAAAACCGTCGTTCCGGCCACGCTCATGGTTTCGGACATTTCGGTCATGGTTTCGGATACGACTTTTTTGACCGGGAAGAACCCGAAAAGAAAGATTAACGTGACGGGAGCGAACAAAAACAACCTCGAAAAATTGATTGCAGAATACCTTCCGCAACTCCAGTCTTTTATCCGCAAACGGGTAGATAACAGGGAGGATGCGGAAGATATACTGCAGGATGTTTTTTACCGGCTGATCGAAACCGTCAATACGGCCATGAACCCGATCGAACACGTGGCGGCATGGCTCTATCGTGTGGCGCGAAACACGATTATCAATCATGGAATAAAAAAACATGAGGAGGAAATGCCCGTCTACTCAAACGGCGAAGACAATGAGGGTATACTGCAAAATTTTTCAGACATCCTCTTTAACAGCGAATATTCGCCGTCGCCCGAAACGGAATATCTCCGCTCGCTGGTATGGGAAGAATTGAAAAACGCGCTGGCCGAACTTCCGCCGGAACAATGCGAGATATTCGAGTTGACCGAGCTGGACGGTCTTCCCGTAAAAGAAATATCCAAAACTACCGGCGTTCCCGTAAACACCCTGCTGTCGAGAAAGCATTACGCCGTATTACATCTGCGCAAACGGCTGGCCGAGTTATACGCTTGTATGTCGGAACAGTAGCGACCTCAGTATGCCCTCCTTGAGTTCCAAAAGATCTAATCGTCCGGCAACAAAACGCTCCAAACATTCTTCGGATTTTAAATATCTTTAAAGCGGCAAGTTGTTCGGCACAACGTTCTTGTCGTAGCGTTGAACTTTCAGATCCTATTATCTTCTAATGAATAAATTTATAATATACTAATTATAAGTATTATACAATTGGATCAAAAAAATATTCAACCGGGATTGGGTGAAATCACTTAGTTTTGGTTATCTTTGTCATTTGACCGATATTTAAAAAGAAAGGAACATGGCACGCTATCTTGACCCCAAAAATGACCTTATTTTCAAGCGGATATTCGGTGAACATCCGCACCTGCTCGTTAGTTTCCTCAATGCCTTGATGCCGCTGG
>JAIRSF010000225.1 GCA_031255595.1 Tannerella sp. | reverse complement strand
GATAATTGTAAGAAATTTATTTTACCTTTGATGCTCAAAAAGCAAAGAAGGACATTTAAAATAAAATGTTTTCTTGTCCTTTTTAGGGTTGAAAACGAGTCGCATTTTAATGTGTTTATAATAAGCGATTTAATACTTGAATAGTTGCTGGTTGTCATGTTCTTTATGTTCGTTAGACAAACTATAAAGATACTGATAATCAGCAATTTATCAAAATTTTCAACCAACTTATTTTGCTCTTTTTCAATCATTTAATTACTTTTATAACGAACTATTGTTTAGATTGAACTTATGTATAATTATTACAACGGCAAAAATAAGATAAAAAAATGTTTTGCAATAATATTATCCTTGCATATAATAATGTGATATTTACCGTTTCGGTTGTCACCGTACAAAACAGGAAGGTTCCCTTTTTTCAATCGCGTTTTGCCTCCATGCCGTATTTCCCTTTATTGCCGGTGAAAATTACCAAGTGGTCAATAAATTTTAATAAACAGCAAATTACCACCGGCAAAAATAACAATAATAGAACAAACGGCTTCATATTTTTGACGGTATTTTTGAAAAAAAAGAGGCTGCCTCCTTTTGAAACAGCCCTTTTCCAAATAATTCTTTCTTTTGTTTCACAACGTTGAAGTTACTCCCAATAGAAATTAACCGTTCGTTAATAACACTACCTGAAGTTTCTGCGGGAACAATAATGTAGCTGATTGAACAGGGATCTCTATGGGAAATATATTCGTATGATCGTACATTTCCCCGGTACGGATAAGTATCCGGCGCTTTAGACCGGCGATATTCAGCCGGCGGGAACAAAATCGAGTTGCTTGCGTTGCAGGTTGGCATGTGCAATTTTAACGGCAATCGCATCGCCAAGGCGATAGATGTGTTTGTGACGCTTACCGATCAGGCAAAAGTTCTTTTCATCGATTTCGTAAAAATCATCGTCCAGGTCGCGCATGGGAACAAGCCCTTCACATTTATTCTCATTCAGTTCCACGTACAGCCCCCATTCGGTAACACCCGAAATGACGCCGTCGTACACCCGACCGATCTTATCGCTCATAAACTCAACCTGTTTGTATTTGATGGAGGCGCGTTCGGCATTGGCCGCCAATTGCTCCATGCCCGAACAGTGATCGCACAGGTCTTCGTATTCTTCCCGGTTGACGCTTCTTCCGCCCTTCGTATAATATTCCAGCAGGCGGTGTACCATCATGTCCGGGTAACGGCGAATGGGGGAGGTGAAGTGTGTATAGAACGGAAAGGCAAGCCCGTAATGACCGATGTTGTGGGTGGAATAGACGGCCTTTTGCATGGAGCGTACGGCCAATGTTTCGATCAGGTTCTGTTCCGGTTTTCCTTTGGCTTTGTCCAGCAGCGAGTTGATACTTTTGGTGATTTCGCCCTTGCTGCCCGTCGTTTTGAGCTTGTAACCGAATTTTCCGATAAATTCGGCAAAGTTTTGCATTTTGTCGGGATCGGGCTGTTCGTGTATGCGGTAGACAAACGCCTTTTTACTTTTTCCTTTCGGCGTTTTCCCGATAAATTCCGCTACCGCCTTATTTGCCAGCAACATAAATTCTTCAACCAGATGATTCGCTTCTTTGGATTCTTTGAAGTAAACACTCAGCGGTTTGCCCTTGCCGTCGATTTCAAATTTCACTTCATAGCGGTCGAAATCAATCGCTCCGTCTTTGAATCGTTTATCACGCAGGATATTGGCAAGTTCGTTCAGCTTTAATACTTCATCCCTGAAATCTCCCTCCCCGGTTTCGATGATGCACTGGGCTTCCTCGTACGTGAACCTGCGGTTACTGCAAATAACCGTACGCACGATCCGCGACGCAAGTATTCCCGCCCGGTCGTCCAAGTCAAATATGACGGAATAACAAAGCTTTTCCTCATCCTGCCGGAGCGAACACAACTCGTTGGACAGCTTTTCGGGAAGCATCGGAATGGTACGGTCAACAAGATATACCGATGTGGCGCGTTCTACCGCTTCTTTGTCAATGATATCGCCCGGACTGACATAATGCGTCACGTCGGCAATATGCACCCCCACTTCCCAATGCCCCTGACTCGTCCGGCGGAGGGAGAGCGCATCGTCGAAATCTTTTGCATCTTTCGGGTCGATCGTAAAGGTGGTGACCCGGCGGAAATCTTCCCGTTCGGCGATATCCTCCGGAGTTATCTCCTCCGGTATCCTGCCGGCAGCCTGTTCCGCTTTTTCCGGATATTTATACGGGAGCCCGAATTCGGCAAGTATGGCATGCATTTCCGTCGTATTATCTCCCGATACTCCCAGAATATCTACAATCTCCCCGATAGGGTTCTTGGCGTTTTCCGGCCATTCGGTTATTTTTACGATAGCTTTGTCGCCGTTCTTCCCCCCCTTGAGGGTTCCTTTGGGGATGAATATATCATTTGCCAGCGTCTTATCTTCCGTCACCAGAAACGCGTAATCGTGGCTGATTTGCAGTGTCCCCACGTAGGTGCGCTCCTTGGATTCGAGTATCTCAAGCACTTCGGCTTCCGGTTCCGAACCTTTGCGACGTGCTGAGAGTTGCACACGCACACGATCTCCATCCATCGCATGCAGTGAATTACGTTCGGCAACACGTATCGCTTCTCCCCCGTCGTCCGGGAGAAACGCATTCTTACCGTTGCTGCGACGTTGAAACAGTCCGACCGCAATAGTACCGAGGCTATTATAGCGAAAACGACCGCGGTCTAATTCCACCAAAATATCATCTTCCGCAAGTGCGTACAGGATATCGAGCGCCTGTAACTTCTGAACTTGTGCATCAACGCCAATCAGTTTGCCGATTTGCTTATAGTTATAAACACCCTTAGGATCTTTCCTGAAAACGTCGATAATCGCATGTACCATAAAGTCTTTTTTCATGCGTTTACTGCGTGCCGGATTGTTTTTATTATTGCGGGAAGCTTTGTTTTTCCCGGCTTTTTGTTTTTTTACGTTCATTTTTATTGATTTCAAAGTTCATAGACGATACAAAGTTAACATAAATCTTCAATTATGCATAAACGAATAAAAATGCCGGGCAAAATTCACAGGGATTATGATAATAGTTCCGCAAATACTTTTTTGTGTGCACGCTTTTATGTACTTAATATCGGAAATTTTCCATACTTTTGCCTTATGAAAAAGATTCTTGTAACATACAACATGTTCCGTAAAGGCTTCGCCGAGTTGGAAAGCCGGTATGAGGTAGTGTTCCCCACCGGAAATAGGGATTTTACCTACGAGGAAGTGATGGACAGGGTGCAGGATTTTGATGCACTGTGCCCGATGTTTGATTTTCCCGTCGACCGGGCGCTGATAGACCGGGCGACCGGGCTTCGACTGATCGCCAATTATGCGGTCGGGTACAATAATATTGATGTCGCCTACGCATTGGAAAAAGGTCTGACGGTAGCCAATACGCCCGGCCCAACAACCGCTCCGACTGCGAACATCGCCCTGGCGCTGCTTTTGGATACGGCACGCCGGGTGACCGAATGTGACCGCAAATTACGGGCTTACGGTACGGAAATGAAAATCGGCGTGCTTGAGAATCTCGGCACGCGGGTGACGGGGGCCACGCTTGGTATCATAGGCATGGGACGCATTGGTAAGGCATTGTGCAAACGCGCCTGTGCCTGTGGCATGGATGTTATTTATCATAACCGCCGCCAGTTGGATCTGAACGAAGAAACAAAGATCGGGGCTATGTATGTGACGATGGACGAACTACTCGAACAGTCCGATTTTGTTTCTGTAAACGCTCCGTATACTGCGGATACCCATCATATCATCAGTCGGGAAGAATTGAAAAAAATGAAACGAACCGCAATCCTTATTAATACTTCACGCGGACCGCTCGTCGATGAGAAGGCTTTGGTGGAAGCATTGCAGACCGGCGAAATACATGGCGCCGGATTGGATGTATTCGAGTTCGGCGATCATCCGTCGCCCGAATTGCTGGAGATGGACAACGTAGTGCTGACCCCTCATATCGGTACACAAACCGTTTATTCGCGTGTCGAAATGGCGAAAGCCGTCAGCAACAATGTGATCGGGTTTTTTGAAGGCGACCGTCCGGTAAGCAGAGTTTTACACCCATAATCGGGTTCTGCCGGCTGTTTCGGGTCTCCCCCCCATCATACAAACATCGAAAAGCCGCGGCACTAATCCAGGATCAAATCGCAATTTTGTTCTACCTGGTCAATCGCCGCGCCTAACTTTTTATAGAAAGCGATCGCCGGCGTATTCCATTCCGATACCTGCCAGCGCAATTTATGGCAACCCGTTTCCCGGGCATACCGGATCACTTGACGGATCAACTGTGTGCCGATACCTTTTCCTCTAAATGCGGGTTTAACATACAGGTCGTCCATGTACATCGCTTTTCCCGTCCAGGTGAAATAACAGAAGAAACAGGTAACGTAACCGGTCAGTTCGCCATCGGAGGTTTCTGTTACCCAACAATTGAAAAACTCCTTTTCGGCTTTCATTCGTTCTACCGTATTGAGCATTTTCTCCGGATGCTTTTCAAACGCTGCAAAGTCCATAAACAGTTGATGGATTTGCTCAAAGTCATTTTCTACCGCTTTCCGAATATTCATTTCCCTGTTTTTAGTGCTTATTTTTCGAAAATTCAATCAATTCGATTGGAGCGCCGTTATGCAAAATCATGGCTGCCCTCACTCCATCAGAAGGCACACCCGGTTCGGAAATAATTTCAAAATGACGCCCCGCCAATTCCCTGTCAATATCATCCACTTCAAACGCAATATGAGGAACTGATTTTATAATATCCGACAGGGGACAATCTTTGTCGAATCGCATCCACTCAATACCAAAGGGGCTTGTATCAAATCCTGAAACATAGAATTTCAGGTGAGGTAAGTATCGCTCATCCGGCATTACTTTATCTGTCGGGATTCCCAAGTGATGGTATTTCCAACCCCACTGCTCAACGGCTTTAGGTAATTCGTTGTCTTGTCTGATCTTTTCCATAAATCACTTTTTCGTTACTTTTTATCCCTTTTTCAACCGCATGAATCTACTCCAAAACGACAACAATACACCGGCTGCCATAAACGGCGTCCATACGGCAAGGATCATACTTGTTTTTGATTTTCTGTCTTTAACAATTCTTTCTTCATCAGGCAAACATCAAACGGTAGATGTTCGAACGACTTTATTTCAACCGCCCGGAATCCTTGCCCGTAATACCAGTTTTTCAACCGGGTATGGTTGTTTATCAATCCGACGGAAATTCGTTTTCCACCGGATTTCGCGATCTGCTCCATGGCAAAATTCATCAGGAACGTTCCCGTTCCCCGATGCCTGTAATGGGGATGTACGGCTACTTTCTCTATATAAAAGGTGTCCGGTTCTTTCAACGATTTTTCAATGGCGATGAAGCCGACGGGCCTTCCGCCGTCTTCATACGAATAGAAGGCTCTGTTTTCGGTCAACTGCGATTGCAATGTATCTCCCGCGATAAATGCATTATGGGTCGGACAGTTTGCTTCGGTCAATCCAAATTCCTTCGCCACAGTGGCAAATGCCTCGTTCAATAGCCGGGCTAATGAGATGAAGTCGCTATGTACATCTATTTTCCGAATCATCTGGGTTGTGTGTATAGTATTTGATCACATTCATGGCGAAGCGCGCGAATGCAGTGGCAGGCCCGCCTCTCATCTCAATGGCGACCTTGATCTGCGTGAATTTTAGGAAAATTCATCGTTATATTTCAATTGCGTATCGGCCATGAACTGCTTGATGCGCTGCTCGTCATCTTTTTTACAGATCAACAGGACGTTTCCGTTTTCGGCGACGATGTAATCCTTCAATCCTTGTATGACGGCCAAACGTTGCGGATCTTCCAGTGCGATGATATTGTCCTGACATTC
>JAIRSF010000142.1 GCA_031255595.1 Tannerella sp. | reverse complement strand
TATTATAAAACAGCCCGAATTCATTGGTACTGAATATAAGTAGTAAAAAACGGCATAAAGATATGATCTTTTTTTTATTTTATGCAATTTTTTTTCTAAAAAAATAAAATAGAGATGTTTTTTTTATAATACATGGATGTTTTTACACAGTACGTATTAAAAATTCGGCAAGGATCGGAGAACGACCTTGCCGAATTTTTACAGGAGTTTTTTGCTTTGAAGCAATGCGGCGGCTTCGATCAGCATACTTCCGCTTAACTGTTCGGTTAGGCCGGTGGATGCGCCGGGGGCCGTACGCCAGTTCGGGCCGTAAAAAACTTGCGGGACGCTTGTGCCTTCGTTCCATAACGTTTCTGCGTTGTGCCGGAGGAATTGGATATAACGTTTCGCGGCGACGGCATCTAAGCGGTCTTGCCGGATTAAGTCGGTGAAGTAACGGATAAAGATCCCTTTGAACAGGCCGCCGTCGCCCGTACCTTCACTTTTGAGGATGGAATTGTCGACGAGGCTGCTTATGGTGTGGTCGGCGGCTAATATTGCATCGTTGAGGTAGGCGCGTTCTCCGAATATTTTATACAATTCTACGGCCGATCCGATGAATGTGCCCTGATTGTAGGTGAATATCCAGTTTTTTTGGATTTCTCCCGTTTCACTGTTTATGTTGTCATATATCATGCCGTTATTGGCATTGAAAAGGGTTGATTTTTCCCAGTTGTAGATTTTGAGCGCCCATTCTTTGTCGTCTTCGTTACGAAATTCCTGATACAGGCGGGCGGCCAATATGCAGGCCGGGCCGTTGGAGCAGGCGTTTTTGCTGTATTCCATCCCTTTTTTCCAAGTGACGCCGCCGCCGGCGTTTGAGTTCCATCCGACTTTTATATATTCCCAGATTTCCAGCGCGGCCTCTTTGTAGCGGACGTCGTTTGTCGCCTGATATACGCGCAGTATGGCCAATGCGTTCCACTCCATGTCGTCGTAGTATTCGTTCCAGAAAGTGTTGTTGTTTTTGACGCGGACGCCTTCGAACCATTGGTCGAAATAGCTTTTATACGTCGCATCGCCCGTACGTGTGTAGGCATCGACAAGTACGTCTAAGGCATGAGCTTGCGGCCAGTAATGAAAATCCGTTTTGCCGTTGCTGTCGTAATTGAAGTATTTTCCGCCGGCGTTCCAGAACGACCGGAGCAAAACATTCGTACTTTTATCGGCGGCGTCGGCCCAGTCGATTTGTGCTTCCTCGCCGCCGGGATCCGGTTGATCCCCACTCTTTCCACAGGCAGAAAAATGGTAGAGGGAAAGAATGGTAAATAATATTAAGAACTTCTTCATGTTGTGTTGATTTTATTTTTTGAATAGTGAGTTACCCGGAGCCTTGCTTCCGACTGCAACGTAGGCAAGAGCCTACGCTGAGTATGAGAAGCGTAGGTTCTGCCTGCGTCGAGCAGGTGACATTATGCAGCAACACGCTGCGGGCGGGAGCATGCGAGCGGCCGACAGGCCGCCCGCATGCCGGGAGCTGCTATTTGGTAATTGAGTGGGTATAGGGAAGGTCGGCTTGGAGGTAGAGGGTGTAGTCGGCAGGGACACCATCGAAATCGGCCATCAGCTTCCATTTGTCCTCCCATTGCGATGTTGTGTTGAGCAAACGCAGATAGTAGTAGGATTCGGGGCTTGTCGGCGTGGGACGCGAATCGGTGGAGTTTAAGGTAGCCCACTCCCACTCTTTCTCTTCGCCGGAACCGCCGTTTTCTTTTACGAACATGCGGAATTTGTAACGCTCGTCACGACCCCAGCCTTCCTGTTTGAATGTGACGGTCTGCGCTTTCGCCCGGAAGATGCCGTAGCCTTCGTAGGGCAGTTCGAACAGATGTGCGCCATCGGGGCTGAAGTAGAACATGATACGGGTTACGAGCGTATAGGTGCAAGCGCCGGTGTTGAAGTCGAGCGTGATGCGGTATATACCGTCCGCGGGTACGGTCGATGTTCCGTTTTCTTTTATCAGGCCGTCGGATGTATAAAACTCACGCAAAGAACCGGTTGTGCCGTCCGTAAAATAAAACGGTTTGCCACCCGCCAGCCTCGTATACACTTCGAAATCGCCTCCTGCGACGGCTTTCATCTTATGGGCCTTAGAGAGATCGGTACCGCCCTCGGAACCTTCGCCCGTAAGATATACGTCGATCGGCAGATCTTCAAATCCGGCTAAACGTGTAACGGTGATCGTGTGTACCTGTCCCGATTTTACGGTTTTCAGACCTTTGGATGAAAAGACCATCCATTTCAGTGTGCATGTTTCGGATGCTTTCGCGCCGGCCATTCCTGCGATCTTGTTCATTTGTTTATGCGTTATCCTGACGCTATTATTGAATCCGTTATTATCGGAGGACATGACGTAGACCGGGCTGGAAAAATCGCCGTCCGCCCGGTCGAACGCGATCTGGTACACAGCGGTTCCGCTCTCTTTCACGTCGGCGTACGCCCATTCAAAATAGATTTCGGCCGATACCGAGGGTTCAAGCACGATCGATTTGCCGTCGACGGGTTCGATCAGCGCCTTCACATCCGACAACCGGGTGTCCGTTTCTCCCATGTTATCGCCACATGCCGCGAACGAAAATACAAAGGCGGCTATAATTGTTAATTTCAGATACATTGATTTCATATCATTATCTCTCCTATCATTTAATAACTAAATTATGAGTATAGGCCCCTGCGGCCGCGTTAAGCGAGAAAGTGACGTCGTACGTCTTACCGCTCCATCCGTCGGTAGCCGGGTTTTTCCAGATTTGATTATTAGTCCACTGTTCGACGTTCGTACGTTCTACCATATAATAGTAGGCTTCGTTTCCGGTAGGTTTGCTGTCGTTATTGACGGCGCGCCATTCGGTTTCGCCGTCGGAGCTTTCCATCCGGAATTTGTAACGATCGTCGGAATTGTCGTTGCCTTCGAGGCCCGTAATCGTATAGTTCGTTACCTCCCATACGCCAAAACCTTTGTACGGCAGTTCGATCTTGCGTTGCGACCAGTTGAGGAACAGGTTTACATTCGTCACCTCTTTCGTGGTGAATGATCCGATATTGAAGTCTAAGTAATATTTGTAGACCCCCGTCTTAGGTACGGTAGACGTTCCGCCTTCGATGATCTTTTCGCCGCTCAAGGAATATTCCGTAGGTGTCCCCGACGTTGCATTGACAAACCTGAAGGCGCGTCCTTCGGTCAGCTTCGCATAGATTTCAAATTCGCCTTCGGCTATCTTCTTGGTGATAAGCGCGTGCGAGAGGTCGATACCGGTTTCGACGCCTTCGCCTGCGAGATACAACTGCGAAGGGATATCGGCAAACCCGGCCAGGCGTGTCAGGGTAAGCGTGCGTTCTTCTCCGGCCTTGACGGGGTTGATCCCTTTAGAGGAATAAACCGTCCACTTCAGCGCACCGCGGGCCGCCGACTCAACGCCGGCCAAAGCGGCGATACGGTTAAGCTGTTTGTGGGTGATCGTGGCATGATTTGTCCCGCCGTTATTATCGGAGGCTACTATAAAAAGAGGATCGGAGAAATCGCCGTCCGTACGGTCGAACACAACTTCGTAGAGGACGTTTCCGCTATCTTCGGCGCGTGCCGGTTCCCATTCAAAATATAAAGTGGCCGATGCCGACGATTGCAGAACGATGTCTTTCGCATTGTCCGGTTCATAGAACTTCTTAACCGCCGTCACACCCAGGTCTCTCACCTCGCCGTCGTTGCTGCACGCAACCATAGCGAAAATCAAAGAGGTTATTACTGTTATTTTATAAACTATTGGTTTCATACGATGTAATTTGTTTTTTTGAGAAAAAATTAATATCCCGGATTTTGAGTAAGATTCTTGTTGATATCCCGCTGCGACTGCGGAACGGCAAACAGGTAATCCCTCTCCCGATTGAATCGCCGCTCATCGAGCCGGATGTATTGCGTATTATCGGCGGCAAACTTAGCGCCATGAGGATAACCGTTCATAAGCGTTTCGATCGTTCGCCAGCGACGGATATCGAAAAGCCGAAGCCCTTCGATTGCCAGTTCGCAACGGCGTTCGCGACGTATCACGTTCTGCATGTCGCCGCCTGCCGGATAATCGAGAGCCGAAGCATCGGTAAATCCTGCGCGTTGGCGTATCGGGCGGATCGTCCGGTTCCATACGTCCGGATTCATCTGTCCCAGCTCATGTTTCGCTTCCGCGTACATTAATAATATATCGGCATAACGCATCAGGATCAGATTCAATCCGGCAGCCATTCCCGAAGGCGCCGTCGGGTCGAAATATTTCCGCAGGTAATAACCTGTGCCGGTAGCATTCTGTCCCGGCCCGGCGTATTCGTCCAGGTTGGAAACGCCCGCCTCGGCGGAAGAACCCGGTTTGATGTAGATGACGGACGTCGTGCCATCGCCTTTTCGCCATGTATAACCATGATAAACGATTGTTTTTTCAAAACGCGGATCCCGGTTCACGTAAGGATCGTCCTCGTTATAACCCGAACCTTCTTCGTTGATCCCTTTGCCGTTACGCATGATATAATCGTCGACCAACTCCTGTGTGGGAGCGAATCCATGAACGCGTCCGCCTACGGAGAGGGGTATGGCATCGTAGTACTCACCCCATGTACGGAGCGTAAGGACATAGCCGATATCAAGTATCACTTCGTCGTTGTATTCGTTCTCGGGCAAAAACAGTCCTTCGTAGCTTGGGTACAGTTCGTAGGAGCCGTACTCTCCGTTCATGATTTTTTCGCATATAGAGGCAACGTTCGCCCAGTCGCTCTCATAGAGATACGTGCGTGCAAGCAGCGTCATGACGGCGCCTTTCGTGATGCGCCCTTTGTCGCTTCCCGTATATTCATGTTTGGCGGGGATCGTCGTGATGATCTCATTCAGTTCGCTGCGGACAAAGTTGATGACCTCCTCTTTCGGAGAGCGGGCGATCGTATTGGCTTCCTGCATCGTCAGGTTGTAGTCAAACAAAGGCACATCGCCGTAATGACACGCAAGGCGGAAAAACAGGGAAGCGCGGATGAAACGGATCTCCGCCGTCATTCTGGTCTTCAGCGCTTCGTCCATATTGGGCACGCGATCTACATTGTCGAGGAATGTATGGCACGTTTTTATACCTTCGAAACATTTTCTCCATTCATCGGCAAAGCGTCCGAGCGAAGGATCGGCCTGTCCGGATGTTATGATCTTTTCGTTCGTATTACCACGACCTTCGTAAAGGTTGTCGGATAACTTTTCGTTTACAAAAAACTGTTCCGCGCCGAACATCTGGTTATATCCCATATTCACAACGGCAGACGCCTTCTCGGGCGAAGTCCAGTAGTTCAGATCGGTAAACTTGTTCGTGGGAGCCAGATCCAATTCGTTGCACGAAGAAAACAGTACGGCAATCAGGCAAACGGCTCCGGCGTAATATTTTAATAAATTTTTCATATCTGCGTCATTTTAATTTTCAAAATTCTAAATCCAATCCAAAACCATAATAAATCAGCGTAGGATAATTACGGGCGCTGTTAGCCGGTACACCGCCGATGCCGCCCATATTGTTACCAAATTCGGAAGATTCGGGATCAATAAACATGTTCTTAGAGAAAGTCAACGGGTTTTGTGCATTTACACTGATGCGCATTTTTTGAACGCCGATAACGGACGTGAGTTGCCGGGGCAGTGTGTAACCCAATTTAACGTCTTTCACACGAAGATAAGCGCCGTCCAACAGGTAGATATCCGTACCGGCTCGCGACCAGTTGTTTGTGCTCGAAGGCGAACCGGGCGCTACTAAGCGCGGCCATTTGGCGTCGGGATTCGTCGGCGTCCAGAAATCGAGCTGGTGTTCGTAAATGCAATAGGAGTAGTTGGAGTGGAAAGGTTCGATCAATTCGCCGCGGACATACTGATCGCGCTTGCCGACGCCCTGAAGCATTACACTGAAATCAAAGCCCTTATATTCCAAACCATACGTAAAACCGAACGTATACCGCGGAAATGCGTTTCCGATAACAACGCGGTCTTTATCGTCTATTACGCCGCTCAGGTCGGTATCTACATATTTCACGTCGCCCGGATGAACCGACGCTCCGACGGGAAGGGCGCTGCCGGCTATCTCTTCATAACTTTGAAACAGCCCGTCGGTTTTGTATCCGAAATAGGAACCGAGCGCTTCGCCTTCGCGGATGATTTTATATAACTGGTCGTTCTGGTCGATTTTTTCTTTTCCGCCGAAATCCGTAACCTCGTTTTTGGAATCGGACAGGTTCAGGTTGAAATAATGCCGGAACTCGCCCGTCTTCAGGCGATAGTTCACCGTCGCTTCCCAACCCCGGTTTTTCATTTCCCCGGCATTCTCTTTGGCGGCGCTGGTGCCGAAAACGGACGATACTTCGGGTGATAACAGGATATCCCATGTCCGCTTATTAAAATAATCCAATGAAACATACAGGTTGTTATTAAAAAACGTAGCTTCCAGACCGATATTGAAATTAGCCGATTTCTCCCACGTCAGATAGGAGTTGCCGTAGGTATAGCCCGTCCCGGGCATAATCTGGTTATCGAACACATAGGTGTCCGTATACATCTGGTAGACCGTCTGGTAGGAGTAATTATCTACATTCTGGTTCCCCAGAACGCCGTAAGTGGATCTGAGCTTCAGGTCGCCGTATTTGTCCCTGTACTCATCCATAAAACCTTCTTCCGAGATCCTCCATGCCGCAGAAAACGACGGGAAGAATCCCCAACGCTGATCTTTGGCAAATTTGGAAGATCCGTCGTAACGGAATGAGGCGTCGGCATAGTATTTATCGTTATAGTTATATCCCAGGCGACCGAAGAAGGAGGTGATGCTCGTCTGGTCGGTATCGGCATTCGAGTTCTTATTATCCTTATCCTGAACCGAGTCTTCCGTAGTCGGAAGTCCCAGGTCTTCGTCCGTATAAGTCCATGCAATACGGCTGGCCCTTTTCGTATATGATTCGTTCGAAACGCCCAACAGCCCCGTCACATTATGTATGCCGTTAAAAGTGCGGTCGTAGTCCAACAGGAACTGTGTGCTTAACGTATGCCTTTTCTCATTATAATCTTCTGTGAATCTCCGGTCATTCATGTACAGGACAGGCGTTTCCAGGTCTGCTGCGGCATAAAGGGGAACCCTCTTATCCCTGCGGAAGCGATGGTGCTGCGTGAGATCCAAACCGACTAAACCTTTTGCCGCCAGGCCTTCAATAATATCCATGCTCAGATTCAAGCTTCCTACGAAATTATCTTCGTCTTTGTTTTCATGTCCGCCTTTTTTCAGCTTCGCCATGGTGTTGTCGTCGCCGATCACGTCGTTGATCAGGTATTTGTCGTCTTCCATGAATTTGTAGTAATAATACGACGGGATACGCGATGAGTTGATGATCACGTTACCCGTTCCGCCGGCAACCGTCCGCTCGTTTTTGCGGGTATAAGCCATCAGCGACGTTAATTTGAAACGCCCGTATTCAGTCGTGAGGTTACTGCGGAAATTATAACGTTCCACCCCGAAGTTTCCGGCGAAATTGCTTTCCTGATTCAGGTATCCGGCAGAAACCATATAGGTTGTGTTGTCACCGCCGCCGGAAATGTTTACATTATACGTTTGCTGTAACCCTTTTTCCATGATTTCGTTCAGATACCAGTATTCTTCTCCCCGGTGTTCGTACAAATCACGAATCTGCGCAGGAGTAAACGTCGGAGCGCCCCCAACATTCATGTTCGCCTGATTCCGGAACATGGCGTTCTGCCATCCTTCTACCGGTTGGTACAGGACATCCGGGTTCTGATATCCCGCCAGTCCGCTGAATCGGACAGCCGGTTTGGCTGTCTTCGATCCCTTTTTCGTCGTAACCAGAATAACCCCGTTTGCCGAGCGCGAACCGTAAATAGCGGCACTACCGGCATCTTTTAATACGGAAACATTTTCGATGTCGGCCGGGTTCATGTTGTTTAATGTTCCGGTGCTCGATATCAAGCCGTCAATCACAATCAACGGGTCGTTATTACCCATCGTACTGATCCCGCGAATGTTTATATTCATAGAGTTGTCATTCGGGTTCATGTTTTTCTGTTGAATAATAAGGTTTGCGGATGCTCCTTGCAATGCCTGCATGGCATTGCTTACGGGGCGGTTCGCAAACACTTCCGACCCGACCTGGTCTACCGCTCCGGTAATGCTCCTGCGCTGACGCGTTCCATAACCGACAACGACAACTTCCGATAGTTTCTGTACATCTTCGCTTAGTGCGATGTTCAGCGGTTTTTCATCGTTGACAACGATTTCTATCCCTGTGAATCCGATGTAATTAACGGTCAAAACAGCTCCTTGCGGAACCTCCAAAGAGAACATACCGTTCGCATCCGTAACGGCACCGTTGGTAGTTCCTTTCTGAACTACGCTAACGCCGAACAGCAATTCGCCGGATGATTCGTCCGATACGGTACCCGTAACCCTGATTTTCCCTGTAGCCGGTTGCGTTTGACCCAGCGCTTTTTCCGGTGTTAACAGCATACAGCACGACAGGAAAAGAAGTCCGGCCACAGCCGAATACAAATTTCGCTTTTTAAATAAATCCTTCATATCTACTCATTTTTATAATTAAGGTAACATACAATATTATACATTCGTGAAAGTGTTAAGCACGCTACGGCTCTACAAGTTGTTCAACAAGTTTATCTTGCCTTCGTCGATTAGCTTAAGGATCAACTCCCCGAACAAGGTATTCGCCCAGGCGAACCATGAACGTGTGAATTTCCGGGGATCATTTTTATTAAAACTCTCGTGCATAAATCCCGTATCGGCGTCGGTGTCGCGAAGGGTTTTTACGCAATATTTTATCTCAGCGTCGTCGTCGCTCGTCATCGCTTTCATGATCAGGCTCATCGGCCAGATCATATCGAAACCAATATGAGGCCCGCCGATGCCTTCGGCCGCCGTTCCTTTAAAGAAATACGGGTTGTCGAGGCTCCAGACAAAATTCCTCGTGTTCCGGTAAATCGTGTCGTTCCGGTCTATACATCCCAGATAAGGCAAGGAAAGTAAATTCGGGACATTGGCGTCGTCCATAAACAGCTTGTTGCCGAAGCCGTCTACCTCGAAAGCATATACTTTCCCATAATTCAGATGATCCGTAACCGCATACCGAAGGATAGCGGTTTGCACTTCGTCGGCCAAAGCCGTACATTCCGAAGCGAAAGCGTTGTTTCCGGTCACTTGCGCGGATATTTCCGCCATCTGCTTCAACGAGGTCACTGCAAATAAGTTTGACGGGATCAGGAAGTTTAAGGTCGTTGCATCATCCGAAGGCCTGAACGAAGACACGATCAGCCCGACGGGTTTCACAGGTGCGCCGTAACCGTCATTACATAAGGTGTCCAACTGACGCTCCGTCTTACGCTGGAATTTATAGGGGCCTAACCCTTCTTTCCTCTGCTGCTCCTTAAATGTTTTAACAATCAATCCGGCAGCCTTTTCCCAGTCTTTTGAAAACACAGACGTATCGCCGGAGATCTTCCAATAATGATAAGCCAGCCTTACGGTATAACACAACGAGTCGATCTCCCATTTACGCTCGTGCAGTTCCGGTTTCATCTCCGTATAATCAGAAAGCCATTCGCTGCCGGTGGGGCCGTCGTTGAAAGCGTTCGCATAGGGATCGAACAATATACATTTCGTCTGCCTGTTCACAACTCCGGCAATCAGTTCCCTCAACGGTTCGTCTTTTTTCATCAGGCCGAGGTACGGCCATACCTGGGCGGCAGAATCCCGTAACCACATGGCATGTATATCTCCCGTATAAACAAATGTATCGGGTTTTCCTTCCCGTATCCTGTAATGTACGGTTGTATCTAATGTATTCGGAAAACAGCTTTCGAACATCCGGGCTAATTTCGGATCTTTCAACTGCTTTGTTACATTTTTGATCGTTTCTTCAACGGCTTTCGAGGTAAAGTTTCTTTTGGACACATCCGGCCGCTTGGATGTATAACCCCCGACGCCATCGGTTTGCAGAAAAGCCGGGGCTTTTCCGGCCAATACGGAAGCATTACTTCCGATTGCCATCGCAGCCAGGCCGATACCGCCCTTTTTCAAAAAATTTCTTCGTGTTACCATACATTTTTAAATTAAAATTATGCAACAAAAGTACAACAATAGCCGGCAATAGCATGTACAATTTTATGACATTGTGATGTATTTTTTTGCCATGCCTGTTTAATCAGATAAAAAACACCGGGTTTTAACACAAGAAAAATGAATATTTTTTCTTACTTTTGCCAATGCTATTATTCAAGTCATAAACACCTTAGAAAAGAACGCATGAAACACAAGCAAGACACAGCCCAGCCGGCAATCATGAAAAAAATAATACTGTTGGGCATATTCGTTTTTCTGACATCCGGCGTCTATGCGTACAATTTACGTCAGATATCGAACAAAGAAGGTTTATCAAACAGCGCCATCCTGTCGATCTGCCAAGATCACGAAAGATTTATCTGGATCGGCACCGCGGACGGGCTAAATATGTACAACGGATCCGAAATAAACATATTCAAACCGGAAATAAATCCATCAGGCTCATTATCGGGGAATCTGATAGAAGATGTATGGGAAGGAGAAGACGGGATCATCTGGATAAACACGAACCATGGGTTGAACAGATATGACAAAAAAACGCGGGAGATCGACAGCCATGATGAATTTGAAGGGATCTATTTCTGCGCCCAAACGGCCGGGAACGAACTATTTGTCATCAAAGAAAATAATATAATCCATTACTACGACCGGCTTCATAAAAAGTTTATCGCCATGGAACATCCCGGAATTATAAAAGACGACATCCGGCAGATTTTCATCGACAAAACCGGCCTGTTATGGATCATTACCCATAAAAAAGCGCTGCATACAATAAAAATATCATTCGAATCGGAGCGTCCGGTTCTGACCCGTACCGATGATTTCACGCACGACTGCGGCGTCCGTTATGCTTTCCTCGAAAACGGCAGTATCTATTTTGTGGACGAAAAAGATTACTTTTTTGAGATGGATGCGGAATCGCACAAAAAAAGTTTAATCCTGAACCTCCACAAAGAATTGGAAGAACGCGGCGCCGTATCCTCTATTGTCCGGGATCAGGAGGATTACATCGTGGCGTTTCAGACAAACGGCGTGATACGAATCAAAAACACGCCCGAAAATGCAATCAAATACGAAGTGGAAAATATTGAGATTCACTGCGGCGTTTTTAGCCTCCACAAAGATTACGAACAGGATATCATCTGGATAGGCACCGATGGGCAGGGTTTGTACATGTACACAAAAGATCTGTTCTCCATCCGTTCCTTTACGTTCGAAAACCTGCATTTCTCTATTCAAAAACCGGTGAGAGCCTTGCTTACGGATAAGAAAGATAACTTGTGGATCGGGACGAAAGACGACGGAATCTTAGTGATAAATAATTTCTCTGCCGATAATGATCTGTTTTCAAAAAAGATCGACCACCTGACAACGCAAAATAGCCTCCTCAATAATAATTCCATTTATGCTTTCACCGAGAGCCGGCGCAATCTTATCTGGATCGGTAGCGACGGCCCCGGCCTGAATTATTATTCGTATAAAGAGAAAAAAATCAAAAAAATGCAGTCCGACGACCCCGACCCGATATCCTATATCCACAGCATCCACGAAATAAACGACTCCACACTCTGGCTGGCGTCCGTAGGATCGGGTATTTATAAGGTGATAATCGCAGGATCGGACGACGAACCGGTGATCCGCTCCGTCAGGCGGTATCAGTTTGAAAAAAATGAAATGTCGTACAATTTCTTCTTTACGGCATGCCGGGAGAATGACAGTATTCTCTGGTTCGGTAACAGGGGATACGGGCTTAGAAGATTAAATGTCTGCAATGATACGTTTCACAAGGTGAAATTCCCGCCCAATAATATACATACGATTAACGATATCCTCAGTATAAACAGGGACAGCAAAGGTAATATCTGGGTCGGGACAAGTTTCGGCATACTGAAGTTATTAAGCTATAATCCCGAAACAAATGAGGTTTCATATACGAATTACAACGAGAGAGAAGGGCTTCCCAACAACACGATACATGGAATACTCGAAGACGGCAGGGGGTATTTATGGATCAGCACAAACGACGGGCTTGTGCAGTTCGACACCGAAAACGAAAACTTCCGCAAATACAATCATCAAAGCGGACTGAACGTTTTCGAGTTTAGCGACGGGGCCTATACGAAAGACGCCGGAACGGGAACCCTGTTCTTCGGAGGTATCAACGGATTTGTCACGATCTCACCCGACGAGTATACCAAGAAAAAATTTATCCCTCCCATATTCTTTACAGGGCTTAAAATATATGAGCAGAAGCAAAACCCGCATGATTTCATGCAGACCAGAAACGGCAAAAAATTCCTGCAGTTGAAATATGACCAGAACTTTTTCTCCATATCATTCGTTACGCCGGACTATATTAACGGGCAAAACTGCCGGTATTCTTATAATCTGGAAAACTTCAGTTCGAAATGGATTGAAAACGGAAATTCCAACGACGCTAATTTTACGAATATCTCTCCCGGAAAATATGTCCTGCACGTCAGATGTGACAACGGCGACGCCGTTACGGAGACCTATTCGCTGCCCGTCGTAGTGCTCCCACCCCACTACATGACGACCTGGGCTTATCTGATTTACACCTGGCTATTTATCTTTTCCCTGTTTACGGTCATACGGTTAGTGAGAAGAAAGTACAGGTTAAAACGCGAAACGATGATCGAAAAGATGCATCAGCGCCAGAAAGAAGAAATATACGAATCCAAACTGCGTTTTTTCACCAACATAACGCATGAGTTTTCCACCCCCCTGACACTGATCTACGGCCCATGCAACCGCATTATCGCTTACGAGAAATCGGATGGTTTTATAAAAAAATACGCCGGTATGATCATGAAAAATACGGAACGCCTCTATACGCTGATACAGGAGCTTATCGAGTTCCGCCGGATCGAAACCGGACATAAAACATGCCTCATCGAATCAATCCATGTGACGGAACTGTCCAACGGAATCGTTGACTCGTTCTCCGAACTGGCCGAATCAAAAAAAATCCGCTTCCATTGCGATATCAGCCGGGATTTATACTGGAACTCGGACAAAAGCTGCATGACGAAAATTTTGACGAACCTACTGTCAAACGCCTTCAAATATACTCCGGATGAAGGGGAAATCGCTATTCGCATCTGCATGGAAAACGAGAATCTGACTGTTTTCATTCACAATACCGGAAAAGGTATCCGGGAAAAAGATCTCCCACATATTTTCGACCGGTACCATGTATTGGAGCATCTCGAAAAACAGACTCAAAAAGGGTTCTTTTCAAGAAACGGTTTAGGGTTGGCCATTTGTTATAATATGGTGAAAATTCTCGACGGTGATATTAAGGTCGAAAGCGTCCCCAATGAATACACCGAATTTCACGTAACCCTTCCTTCTAAAGAAATTACGGCTCCGCCGCCGACCGGACAAAATTCACACGACGAACAACGCATCTATACAAACAGGCTACAAATGCCGCCGACCGTAGCGCCATCGCAAAAAGAAGAAAAAAGGATAAAAAAAGACATCACCGAGCCGGTCAAAACAACCCTGTTTGTAATAGACGACGATCCCGAAATGCGCTGGTTCATCTCCGAGATAATGAAAGAAAAGTACCACGTGGTTTCTATTGAAAATCCGCTGTCGGTAAACAATATTCTCGAAACCATACAGCCGCAGTTGATCATCTCCGATATCATGATGCCGGAAATGGACGGTATCTCATTGATGAAACGGATCAAAGCCGACAAACGCACCGCTCATATCCCATTCATTTTGCTTTCGGCTAAAAATACCCCGGAAGAACAAACGGAAGGGATCGCCGCCGGGGCGGAAGCTTATATCGTAAAACCTTTTAACATTGAATACCTGCAATCCGTCGCAGAACGGCTGCTCAAACGCCAGAACGACCTGAAAAATTATTATCATTCCGCCATAAGCGCCTTCGAATTTTCCGACGGCAGATTTATGCACAAAGAAAATAAGGTTTTTTTTGAAAAGGTGATAAATGTCATAGACCGGAATATGAC
The DNA here is from genome assembly GCA_031255595.1 of Tannerella sp. Taxonomy (GTDB): domain Bacteria; phylum Bacteroidota; class Bacteroidia; order Bacteroidales; family Tannerellaceae; genus Tannerella. Next base: position 11,400 of record JAIRSF010000142.1, on the reverse strand, counting down.
TAATCCGGACTTTATAACAGAGCATCTGGCCCATGAACTGGGCCTCAGCCCCCGTCATTTATACCGCCGGTTAAAGGATATTACGGAACAAACTCCCGCCGGTTTGATAAAAGAGTACAAACTTTTGGTTGTTGAAAAACTACTTATAACAAGCAAAAACTCCATCGATGAGATCATGTATATGGCCGGGTTCAATAACCGGGGCAGCTTCTATCGCTTATTCTCGCAAAAATTCGGAATGACGCCTAAAAAATACCGCGAATGTAAAATCAATGAAAGCGTCCGGGAATAGAAAACCCGGCTAATCTATCCCGATCAGCCGGGCCACTTTTTTACCGACGGAAACGAATAACCCTCTTAAAACCTCATTATATACAAAATTTATTCTACAGATATCACCAGCTCTTTTCCCGCTTTCAACTTCGCATGGGAAATAAACCAGCCGTCCACTTTCTCGTTTCCATACGTAATACCGGTAATCTTCCGACCCTTCCCTTTTTTCGCGATGGTGAAGACTATGTGAGTACCCAAAGTAAACTCCACCCTGTCAAAAAGCGGCACCGATACTATATATTCGGGGTCAGCCGGCGAATAGGTGTACAGTCCGATGGCGTTGAACACATACCAGGAGGACATTTCCCCGGCATCATCCATACCGGAATAGGCTAATTTTTCCGCACCCATATCATAATAATGATTCATGATGGAATCTAATATAAGCTGCGATTTTTCCTGTTTCCCTATAAAATAATAAGTATACGGAACGCTGTGATCCGGCTGGTTGCCATGGCAGTAATTGCCTATAAACCCGGTCATGTTATGCGCCTCGTATCCTCTCCAGGGTTCGGAAAACAACGAATCGAGTTTTTTCTCCACCGCATCAGGGCTCGGATAAAGCGCAATCATGCCTTCCGGGTCGTGAGGGGCAAAGAATAACGACTGCCAGGCATTGGCCTCCCTGTACATATATGCATAATAGGGATAATACGGGTCGAAGTCGGCAATCCAGCTCCCGTCGTCGATGCGTCCCCGCCAGAATCCGGTAGAAGGATCGAACAGGTTCTTATAATTGCCCGTACGCGCCATCAGCATATTGTAATCATCCGTTTTCCCCAGCTCTTTGGCAAGCAACGCTACGGCATAGTCATCGTAAGCATATTCCACCGTTTTGGTGACGGCGGCTTTATATTCGTCCCATGTAGGTACATGGGTCGTATCTTTTTCGGCGATCCAGCCCCTCTCCATGTATTCATCCAAGTAAGGACGGCCTCCACGACCCGGAACCGTTGCATTTTTCAGCAGGAGGTTATAGGCCCGCTCCAAATCGAAATCCGTTATCCCGCGAAAGTATGTTCCGGCAACAAAGACGGAAGCGTGATCTCCATGGAAAAACGTCGGCATATACCCCCTCCTTTTCTCTCCTTTGTCGGTTATCGATTTGATGACGTCGGTCGCTACCTCCGGGGATAACATGGATAGAAGGACTAATTTGTTGCGATAATCGTCCCAGAATGACGGATTCGTATAATAACGGAATCCACCGTTGACCTTGTTTCCCTGTTCGTCCGTATAATCAAAATTCACATCGCTTCGCAAAGCCGGCCATAACATGGAACGGTATAAGCAGGAATAAAACAGTCCTTTCTCGCGTTCCGTCCCGCCGGTAACGCTTATTTTGGACAAGGTGTGTTCCCATGTGTCATTCGCTTCTTTGCAAACTTCTCCGAAATCTTTGTGAAGCATCTCTTTTTCCAGATTCATTTTGGCGTTTTCCACACCGACAAAAGAAAATCCGATTTTCAGTTCCAATGCCTCTTTACCTTTGCTGTTCCTGAAATTGACTACGGATACTTCGTGCGTATCATTCATGACCTGTTCGATATGCTCAATCTCATAATTAGATACGGCATAAAAATACATCTTGCCCTCGGCATGCTGAAATCCGGTGAACACATTTTCGCCGGCTTTTTGAATGTCCCATTCGACGACACGATTATTCGAACGCATCAGATCCGCCAGCAATTTTTTATCATCGCTCTCTTTGAATGTGTACTTATGATATCCGCAGCGAAGCGTAGACGTCAACTCGACGTTCACGCCATACCGCTCCAGAAACACCTGATAATATCCCGGACGCGCGGACTCGTTCCGATGGCTGAATTTCGAAGCGAAATCTCCCGGCTGTACCGCTCCCGTTACGGGAAGCAGGGGTATATGCAACAAATTCCAATGTCCCTTATTGGTATGGCTGAATCCGTAAATGACGGTGTCTTCATACTGATAACCCGCGCCGCTCCTGTATTGGGTGACGGGGCTTAACTGAACCATTGCATTGGGTAACGACGTCCCCGGATACACTTCGGCTCCCCATGTACGCTCTTTTATCTTACGGGTATAGCCCAAGTCTTCGGGTTCCCAGAGGGTCGCCGTTCCTAAAAAGGGATTCACATAATCGGTCAACGACCGTTTAGCGGATAATGATTGCTTATCAACCCGGTTACAACCGAATAAAATAAAAACGGCAAGGAGAAAAATGATTCGTTTTGTCATAGTAATCTTTGTCATGGTAGTCATAAGAATCGGCAATGTTAATACAAGATGCGAAAATAGAGCCTTTTCAAAAAACAATCGTGCGTTTTTCTGCCAAATTTGTATCGAAACCGGACATCACCCGTTTCTTTGCCGATTATGAAGGAGAGGCCGGCTATTCAAATAGAAGAAAGAATAAAAAAAATGCCGCGTTGATTGCCGACAATCAATTTTTTAATTATCTTTGCAGCCGCAAATTTTTAAAACAGAAAGAAAAAGTTATGAACAATTACGAAACCGTTTTCATTTTGACTCCCGTTTTGTCTGATGCACAGATGAAGGAAGCGGTAGAAAAAATCAAAGGAATCCTGACTTCGGCAGATGCCGAAATTGTCAACGAAGAGAACTGGGGCTTACGCAAGCTTGCCTATCCTATCAACAAAAAGTCTACCGGCTTTTATCAACTGATCGAATTTAAAGCAACACCTAATGTGATCGACATTCTCGAAACACAATTCCGCCGCGACGAACGTGTGATACGTTTCCTCACTTTCCGCCAGGATAAGTTTGCCGCCGAATATGCAGCCAAGAGAAGAAGTCTTAAATCATCAGGCAAAGACGGTAAAAAAGAAACGAAAGCAAAAGATAATAAACCGGAAGAAACAACTAATTAAGGAGGATGAATCATGGCAATTGCAAATAATAACCCAAACAATTCCGAAATCAGATATCTCACTCCCATGTCTGTGGATGTGAAAAAGAAAAAGTATTGCCGCTTCAAAAAAAGCGGTATTAAGTACATTGATTATAAGGATCCCGAATTTCTGAAAAAATTCCTGAACGAACAGGGAAAAATCCTTCCGCGTCGTCTTACGGGAACTTCGCTAAAATTCCAGCGCCATATTGCGCAAGCAGTTAAAAGAGCGCGTCATCTGGCATTACTGCCTTATGTAACCGATTTAATGAAATAATAAAAAAAGAGGAAACAGAATATGGAAGTTATTTTGAAAGAAGATGTAGCGAATGTAGGCTACAAAGACGATATCGTAAACGTAAAAAGCGGTTACGGGCGTAACTTTCTAATCCCGCAGGGAAAAGCGGTGATTGCTTCGGAATCGGCAAAGAAAGTACTGGCTGAAAACCGGAAACAACGTGCGCATAAGTTAGCGAAAATCAAACAGGATGCAATGAACCTGGCGGCTAAAATGGAAGGCGTGACACTCGTGATCGGTGCAAAAACAAGCTCCACCGGAACGATCTTCGGCTCTGTAAACAATATCCAGATCGCAGAAGAGTTGGCAAAGAAAGGCTTTGAAATAGACCGCAAAACGATTGTCATCAAAGACTCCGTTAAAGAAGTCGGAAACTATAAAGCTATCGTACGTTTACACAAAGAAGTATCCGTAGAAATACCCTTTGAAGTATTTTCGGAAGCTTAACCGGAACAAAGAATAAAGAACAATGAATAGGAGGCGGTTCTCATACAGGGAGGGCCGCTTCTTTTTGTTATTAAGGCTTCTTAAAAATAAAAACAGGCTTTTTTTTGTATTTCTGCCGGCTTACATTACCTTTGTAGCAGTATATTGTAAAATGAAGAAGTATGCCTACATAGCAATCGTACTTATTTTGAGCCTGTTGGAACTACAAGCGCAAAAGAAATTTACAGTCGTGATCGATCCCGGACATGGAGGTAAAGATCCCGGATGTGTAGGTTCCATCTCGAAAGAAAAAACGATAAACCTTTCCGTTGCCCTGAAACTCGGCACCCTGATTGAGAAAAATCATCCGGATGCGCAGGTCGTTTATACCCGCCGAACCGATGTTTTTATTCCGCTGGACGAACGCGCCAATATGGCAAACAAACATAAAGCCGACCTGTTTATCTCCATACATGCAAACTCTGTGAAAAGAGGAAGCGCCTCGGGAACGGAAACTTATACGCTGGGATTGGCCAATTCGAGCGAAAACTTAGACGTCGCAATGCGCGAAAACTCCGTCATCTTAATGGAAGACGACTACCTCCGGAAATATGAAGGGTTTGATCCCAAATCGACGGAATCGTATATCATCTTTGAGCTTATACAAAACAAACACATGGAACAAAGCGTATCACTGGCGTCCGAAATACAAAAATCATTCGTAAACTCGAAACGCGGCAATCGTGGCGTTCGTCAGGCAGGGCTGCTCGTTCTGCGGAAAACCGGTATGCCGAGCGTGCTTATCGAACTGGGTTTTATATCGAACCGCGCCGAAGAACGTTTTATGGCTTCCAACGAAGGACAAAAAACATTGGCCCAATCCATATACAAGGCATTTGACCGGTTTAAAAACGATTACGTCCGCAAATCGGGAAATATGGCAGATATAACGAACGTCCCCCCTCCCGGAAAAACGGTAGCGGAAAATACTTCATCCTATCAGGAGGAAGATGATGAGGAGGAAGAAGAAATAACAGGTACGACGGACGCACCGGTTCCTCCTGCAACGGCAAAGAATACAAGCAGCATCATTTACAAGGTGCAGATCCTGACTTCCGATAAAAAATTATCGGTCAAAGACAAACTTTTCAATGGGTATGACGATATTTCTTTTTATATAGAAAAGGGTGTTTATAAATATACCTATGGTTCCACATCCGACTACAAGGAGATTATCAGCCTGCAGAAAAAGGCGGCAAAAGATTTTAAAGGGGCTTTCATCATAAAAATGAAAGACGGAAACAGAATTTATAATTAAAAACAAAGATTTACAATGAAAAATTTTTCAAAAGAAGCCAAAATAGGTGTTGCAGCGATCTTGAGTTTGGTATTACTGTATATAGGCGTTAACTACCTGAAAGGGATCAATCTTTTCAAGCCGGCGAATTATTATTATGTGTCATGCACCAATGTGAAAGATATCAATGTATCAAGCCCGGTCTTCGTTGAAGGATTTAAAATAGGATTGGTGCGAAGCATCGAATACGATTACTCCGCTACGGATCGGATTTCGCTGGAAATACGCCTCGACGAGAGCATGAAGATAAATAAAGGCAGCTATGTGTCCATAGAATCAACTTTATTGAGCGGAGCCGAACTTCATCTGATACTTAACAAATACGTTAATGAGTATTACAAACCGGGCGAGGTACTGGAAGGACGTTTGAAAAAGGGAATGATGACTTCCGTAGAAAATCAGTTGATACCCCAGGTCGTGGATCTCATGCCCAAAATAGACTCCATCCTTACCGGCCTGCAAACCCTCATTAACAATCCGGCGCTTGCCCAATCATTAAACAACCTGGAAAGTACGACAAAGCAGTTGGAACTGTCGTCCAAACAATTAAATACATTGCTGAATAAAGACGTGCCCGAGATCGCTTCCAATCTGAAGACAACATCGGCGAACCTGTCGATGTTCAGCGAAAATCTGAATAAGCTGGATCTAAAACATAGCGTCGACAACCTGAACACAACACTGGATCAGGTAAGTGCAATAACAACGAAATTGAACTCCGAAAACAGCACACTGGGATTATTGCTGAATGATACATTACTCTATCGAAATCTCAATATTGCATTAGACAATGCTTCGGGGTTGCTGCTGGACTTCAAAGAGCACCCCAAACGATACGTCAAATTTTCTCTGTTTTGAAGCCAAATCGTTACTTCTTATACAAAATAAAAAAAATTTAGGCAATAGGTTTTCTTAATTTAGACCGCTTCTAAATAATAAAAAAAAATCCGGTTACGAAAAAAAATGTAAGCGTTTGATTATGGAATGTTTTACAAAATAATCCGTATTTTTTAACCTATTCAGGCTCATTGGAAATAATGTATCCAAAACACTCATTTACAAAAGAATTAATAGAAAAGTAATATTCGTATATCGCTCTGTATAAATACACTATACATAATTATCTGAAATAAAATAGAATATTAAATTCACGAAATCACCAAACAAAAAGACAGTTTTTTTTTATAAATAAATTTCTAATCTTTGCACAATCAAAAACAACACGACGAGAATAATATTTGATTTTTATACGGATGACTTGTATGCAAAATAATTCTGAAAAATTATGGAAAGACTGTTTAACAGTCATTAAGGATATCGTTCCTCAGGCTACTTTTGAAGTTTGGTTCAAGCCGATTATTCCATTATCTTATGAAGATCATGAGTTCACGATTCAGGTGCCCACTAAGTTTTTTTATGAGATTCTGGAAGAAAGATATGTGGATGTACTGACGAAGACATTGAATCGTGTATTCGGGGAAGGCACCACGCTTAAATACCATGTAACGGTAGGCGGGGAGCATACGGAAGCGCCCAACGGCAACCATGGCGTCATTATTTATCCCGGCGAAGGGCCTAAAACGATGGTTAAGCAGACATCCAACAAAGTTGACGCGACAAAAGCGCCGGGGCCTTTTAAAGTGGCGTCACAGGATTTGGATTCCCAACTGAATCCACGCTATAACTTTGAAAACTTTTTTGAAGGTGAAAGCAACAAACTGGTACGCGCCGTATCCGAAAGAATCGCATTGGAGCCGGGAAAAACGGCTTTTAACCCGTTATTCATCTATGGCCCTTCCGGCGTTGGGAAAACGCATATATGCCATGCCATAGGCGTGAAAATCCATGAGCTGTATCCGGAGAAACGGACGCTCTATGTTTCCGCCAATTTGTTTCGCCTGCAATATACGGACGCCGTACGCAAGAATGTAACAAACGATTTCATTAGCTTCTATCAAAGTATTGACATACTCATACTGGACGATGTACATGAACTCATCGGACTGACGAAAACACAGGAAATATTTTTTCATATATTCAAAAGCCTGCATCAGCTAAGAAAGCAATTGATCCTTACCTGCGACCGGGCGCCGGTCAACCTGCAAGGAATGGAAGACAGGCTTATATCCCGCCTGAAATGGGGAATGACGGCGCAGATAGAACGCCCGGATCTTGAACTGCGCAAAAAAATCCTCCGTAATAAAATCTATCACGAAGGATTGGAAATACCGGAAGATGTTTTTGCCTTTATTTCGGAAAACGTCACAGAAAATGTACGTAACCTCGAAGGGGTTCTGGTTTCCCTGATGGCAAATTCGGTCATAGCCAATAAGGAAATAGACCTTACACTGGCCAAACAAGTGATAAGCCAAACGGTTCGCTTAGAGAAAAAACAACTTACCATCCAAAAGATACAGGAAGTCGTTTGCCACTATTTTAACTTGGACGAAGCCCTTATACATACCAAATCACGAAAACGTGAAATCGTTCAGGCACGCCAGATTACAATGTACCTGGCAAAAAAGTATACAGAAGCATCCCTTGCCCATATCGGTAAAGTGGTAGGCGGAAAAGACCATGCAACGGTACTCCATTCCTATAAGGCAGTAATAAATCTGCTTGAAACCAGCAAAGCATTCCGCTTGACTATGGAAGCTATTGAAGGATGCTTGAAGTAGTTAATAGTGAATAGTTAATAGTTAATAGTGGGGGTGCGTAACTTTTTTACCTTTATAGTCCTTTGCGTTTTGCTTCGTCCCAGATGGCGTCCATTTCGGCAAGGGACATTTCTTTTAAGGATAGCCCCCTCTCCCTCGTTTGAGATTCCAGGTAACCGAAACGGCGTATGAACTTTTGATTGGTGCGTTCGAGCGCGTTGTCCGGATTTATGCCGTAAAGACGGGCGGCATTGATCATGCTGAATATAAAATCGCCAAACTCGGCCTCTTTTTTGTCATCATCCATCCGATTGACTTCGTAACGAAGCTCCGCCAACTCTTCTTCCACCTTATCCCATACCTGTTCACGTTGCTCCCAGTCGAACCCTACATTTCGCGCTTTTTCCTGAATACGCTGCGCTTTCACAATGGACGGAAGGGCGGTCGGCACGCCTTCCAGGACGGTCTTGTTCCCGCCTTTTTCCTTTAACTTAAGCTGTTCCCAATTTTGCTCCACTTTTTGGGAGGTGTCGGCATCGACATTCCCAAAAACATGCGGATGCCGGAAAATGAGCTTATTACATAAAGCATCGCACACCTCTTTTATGTCAAATGATCCGTTCTCGGAACCGATTTTTGCATAAAAAACAATATGAAGCAGCAGATCTCCCAACTCTTTTTTGATATCCGTCGCGTCTTCCCGCATCAGGGCGTCGCTCAGCTCATAGGTTTCTTCTATCGTGTTTGCACGAAGGCTTTCATTCGTTTGTTTCCTGTCCCATGGACATTTCTCACGAAGTTCATCCAGAATGTCCAACAGGCGCCCGAAAGCTTCCATCTGCTCTTTTCTTGTACTCATTGTCCTGTTTTTAAGCGATATTGTTTTTTGCCGTTTTCAAGAAAATCAATATATTCGGATATATTTTCGTTGTAGGCACGAGAAGGGGACAGCGGCAAACCCTCCCGGTCGAGAATGATATAATAGGGTTGTGCGTTCGCTCCGAATTTGCTGCGCTGCAAATAGCTCCATTTATCACCCACCGTTTTCAGAAGACGCTTCTTGCCGTATTCTTCTATTTCAACCGGGCCTCCGGGAAGTTTTGTCTTATCATCCACCATCAGCGTAATCAGCACAAAATCCTTTTCGATAAGCTGCTTCACCCGCGGATCAGTCCACACCGCCGACTCCATCTTACGGCAATTGACACAACCGTATCCGGAGAAATCAATCAGTACCGGTTTTTGCTTTTGGGCTGCAGATTCCATCCCTATATCATAATCATCGAACTGCGCATGTACCGCGCCATCGTATAATTCAAAATCCTGCGTATATAAAGGAGGCGCGAAGGCGCTAATCGCTTTCAGCGGCGCACCCCAAAGTCCGGGTATCATATAAACGGCAAAAGCAAACGATATGATCGACATGAACAGACGGGTGACCGAAACATATTTTAACTCCGAATCATGCCTGAAACGGATTTTTCCAAGGAGATAAAATCCCAATAAAACAAAAATAACAATCCAGAGAACAAGAAACACTTCCCGATCCAGCATACCCCATCCGTAAGCCAAATCCGCGACGGACAAAAATTTAAGCGCCAGCGCCAGTTCCAGAAAGCCGAGTACGACTTTTACCGAGTTCAACCACCCTCCCGACTTAGGCATATTCTGCAACATATTCGGGAAAACGGCAAACAACGCAAACGGTATGGCAAGCGCCAAAGCAAAACCGAACATTCCGATAGCCGGCCCCACAGTATCTCCCTGCGAAGCGGCTTCGACAAGCAAAGTCCCGATAATCGGCCCCGTACACGAAAAAGATACAAGCACGAGCGTAAACGCCATAAAGAAAATGCTCAATAACCCGGTCGTCGAATCGGCCTTACGATCTATTTTCGTTGTCCACGACGACGGCAGAACCAATTCGAAAGCGCCGAAAAACGATACGGCAAAAACAACCAGCAACAAGAAAAAGATAACATTGAAAAGCGCGTTAGTCGATAAACTGTTGAGTGCACTTGCACCGAAAATACCCGTAATGAGCAATCCCATCGCCAGATAAATGACGATAATCGAAACGCCGTAAAGCAATGCATCGCGGATCGCTTTTTTCCGGCTTTTGGAATGTTTCAGGAAAAAGCTGACCGTCATCGGGATCATCGGCCATACACAGGGAGTAAGCAGCGCCAGCAACCCTCCCAAAAAGCCGGCAATAAAAATATACAGAAAAGCATGATCCGTAGCCGAAGAGGTTGCATCACCCAGCGCCTTCAGTTCTTCTATGACGGGCGTCCACCGGGAAACGGTTTTATCTCCGGACGGCAGATCCGGTTTTTGAACCGTTTTCTTTCCCGTTTCGGTAAACAGCGCCGGAAGGGCACGAACGGCCTCTACTTCGGCGACAGGCTCCACAGAGTCCGGGTCTGCAACCGGATCCCGTTCTTGGGATAAAGAATCCGCTTCTTCCATTGTCGGAGCGTCCGCCTCCGGTATGTGCTTTATATGTTTCCTATCAAACGAAAAAGGCTTGCGTTCCGGCGGAATACATGTTTCATCATTACATACCATGTATTCCACTTCGCCCGACAGACGGAATTTTTTGAAATCGGTTACTTTGATTTTCTGGATAAAAGAAACGGTGCGCTCAAACCAGCGAATGTTCATTTCAAATTGCATGTCAAATGCTTCTATCGACCGGACAGACGCGACGGGCTTGCCTATAAGCTCCACACCCTGCAAAACTTCAAAAGAGATGGTGGTCGACACAGGGCCGCCTTCCGGCAGATTCATGTCATACAGATGCCATCCGTTGTCGATATCCGCTCTAAAAATAATTTCTTTTTCCGCCGAAGGAAGATCTTTCAATTCAAAAAACCATTTAACGGGCTTATATATCTGCGTATGTCCGCTTAAAAACAAAAGGGACATACACAACGAAAAAAATATTTTCTTCATATTAAAAACGTTACACTAATTAAAACGTTACACTAAAACCGGCCATTGCGCTAAACGGTTGCAACGGATAACCGTAATACATTTCGTGCTTCTGAAATAACAAATTATTGAGTTGTGCATACACACCGAACTGATCCTTAAACATCCAGGACGCCCGGAAACGCAAATCATTGATCACATTCATTTTTACGTTTTCCCGATACAGATAGGCGTACATGCCGGACGCCATACTGTAATCCACACTTAAAATCAGCGGTTTGAGCGGACGAACATTGCATCCTGCATCCAACGTAAATGTCGGTCTGCCGTACGCTTCCATATCATCCGTTTCACCCAGCCCAACAGCGCCATAAGCGTTTTTCCAGGTGTCTGAATATTTCAGGTTATAATGATTATAAACCCCTTTCAGGTAGAAATCAACCCGTTGCTGATAATCGTATTTCAGCGTGGCGCCGACCTGCAGGCGTTGCGACACCGGCTGAAA
>JAIRSF010000126.1 GCA_031255595.1 Tannerella sp. | reverse complement strand
GGTTGAAAACGGAAGATCACGCCGGTTTCACAACCTGCATAAAAGAGCAGGGGTAATCTATTCCCAATGAGGATTTGTATATATTACAAAAAGTATCGTACACGGTTTTTGCGAGCCCCACCTTGTTTTGCTGGTAAAGAACGGAACATTTTATCTGTAAAGCCTCTTCATTAAGAAAGTCGTGTTGGAACAGCGTATCGGCTATTTTCAATTTTAAAGAATCGGTTAAGTCGAATTTTTTCAGGAACCCTACGCAAAAATCAATGGCCGTATTGGCAAAATCGTTTTTGAACGGATCCACCCAATCCGTTTCGATATTGGGCAGCATTCCTCCTCTTATCAGTAACTCCAACATTCTTTCCAGATCCTGATTCTCTTTTTCTTTGAAAAGCTTCATTATTTCCCAATAATCACATAAGGTATCGTCGTCTATTTGAATTCTCCAAAAGCTGTTTTTATTGATGATTTTTAAATCCCCGATCTCCTCGAGTATTGTTCTCAACTTACTGACATACACATTCCGGTTGTTTTTGGCAGCTTCTTCCGACTTGTCTTGCCAGAGCAATTTAATCAGCTTGTTGCCGCTAATTCCTCTCGAATCTTTGACGGAATAACAGATGAGCGCGATCAGCAAAGATTGCAGTATCGGCGAAAACTGGGCGGTTATATCCGTTCCTTTTTTATCCAATGCCTTGAACCTGTCCAAAAAGCAGATACATTTTTTGGAGAAATCGTAATATTGCGAAACGGGTTCTTTCTCCAACATGAGAGAACGCGGAGATGTTGCCGGACTGTGCGGAGCCGGGGTCTTTTCCTTTTGCCCGGTTCGGCGTTTCTTCCGGTAATAACGGGCAATGCCGGACAATATTATGCCCAAAAAGAGAATACCGGGCAGGTAATCGTATTTTTTCCAAAAGCCGCTTTTTCCTTCTGCCGTATGGATTTGCGGCATCGATGTAACGGAGATCGGCAAGGGGGGATAATTCATTTCGTATATTTCGAGGGTCGATTCCCCGTTGACTTCCGACAGCAGAATGTATGCATATAACTTTTGCAATCCGGGGGCTAAAAATAAATTTGTAAACATGTAGTGGGTGTTGAATATGATATCAATCGGCAAAGACATCTGTTCAAACGCCGGATGTACGGTGTCTATCTTCATTAAAACCCCATTCAATTGCGAAGTGAAAACATAGAAACATTGGTTTTCGTGATCGTAAATCATATTTTCGCTCGGTACGAAGTCGCCGTATTCGAGGGTACCCGCCCATGACCAGTATTTTTTTACGGTCTTATCGGTTATGTTTACCGCATAGAGGTCGTAGTAGTTACGAGGGAATAGTTCCTGCCTTCCCGAAGGCGAACCCCGGCCGCCGAAGATATAGAGCTGATCGCCCACAAGAACCGAAGCCGGAGAGTAGCGCGGGGCTATATCGGGCAACGGTATGTGTTGCGGCGGCTTCTCCTCATGAAAAGGATAACACAAAAGCAACTCATGGCTATACAGGTAATGTCCGTACCCTCCGAAGCTGATCAGCGTTGAATCGACGGGGTTGTAAACAACGGTGTTGTTCCAATAATTCGGATCTTCTGCCGGCGCTCTCCGATTTTTCCACCTGTTTCGGGTTAAATCGAAAACGGAGTAGAAATGTTCAGTGAGGTTGTAGGAAAGCAATTGCTGCTCCGATGCAATGTAAATCATGTGGTTGGGTAGACCCGCCGCATATCTTCCGCCGCTTATCAATGAACTGTCTGTCTTTACTTCAACCTCTCCGTTTTCGTTTTCCGGAGAAAGAGATATGGTATAGAGAAAGGTATCCGTCGTGATGAAAAACTTACCGCCAATGGAATCGAAAGCAATAGCAGGGATGGTGTTGAATTTTTCGCCATAAATTTTTCGCCAGGAAATAAGATCGTCTATTATCCATTGTGTGTTTCTGCCTATGGCGGGTACGCCCGATATCTCATCGTAGCAGATATCCCCAACGTGCTGTGCCATTTTCCAGAATCGTATCTGCCGGTCGTCCCTTTTCAGGCTTACATCCTTTATATTCACAGAGGCGACGTCGTCCAGTACGAACCCTTCGAAGGGACAACGGCCGAATGCGATGCGTACGCTTTTTGTTTCTTTCAGTTTTTCGTGCGTCAGTTCTATTTTCTCGTCGTCGTATTGTAACACAATCCGGCCGTTCCTGCAATTGAGCGATAACGTTATATTCAGCCAGGTTTCCATTCTCGCCGGCCGCTGAAAAAAGTGGACATCTTCCCCTGTCAACAAGAACGGTAAACGACTGCCGTCTTCGTCTACACTATACATTAAATCTATGTTTTCGTTGTTATTCGTAATTACGCGAAACGCTGTGCCGAAAACATTCTCGTCTCTGACCCATAAATCGAAATTCAGATCGAGTTGCATCCCCTCTGTCTTTATCGGCATACCATTTTCCAGAGCCATATCCGTCAAACGGGAAGTAGGCAACGGATAAGACCGGATATGAAGCCCGTATCCGGAAATATTCGCAATTGCATAACTACAATTGAATATAAGAATAGCCAGTAATAGGTTTCTCATGTCAGAAAATCTTTTAACGTAAACAAAAAGCCGGTCGACCGGATCGCGCGCGGGAACCGAATATTATTTTCCGATGCCCGATACAGAATAGATTATTCTCTTATAATATTATCTTTCTGACAAAGATAAGGGTTCGCTTCCGAATTTAATATTAAAAAACATTAAATGGCATTCTCACATCCTTGTTACTCCCGTTCACCCGGTTCGAGCCAACATATTATTTTCTTGTCGATAAGGGTGATCAATTGCGAGAAGCGGTTAGATTACGCCGCCGGTTTTTCCGCGGACAACGTTTCCCAAGAGCATTCGCTTATGATGCGTTCTTTTCCCGCTTCCATCCGCCCAATCTCCTGTTCCTTGTTTTTTCAATCTGTATGGGATTATCAATCAGTGACTTATATAAAAAAAGAATGGTTGTCTCACGACAACCACAATCTTCATTGTTAACCTTAAATCTAATACCATGAAAAACACGATGCAAAGATAATGCAA
>JAIRSF010000093.1 GCA_031255595.1 Tannerella sp. | reverse complement strand
AACGCCGATAATACAAGAAAAAATAAAATTTGTCTATTCATAAAAAGGTCATTTTCCGCCAAAGATATTATTTTTTTGTGACATTTCATTTCCGGTTCTTTCATGAAGTTTGATATTTTACTGAAATGAAGCGGCTTAACTTCGTGAAATATTATATTCTGCGGTTCGTCGGTCGAAAATTGCATAGCAAGACAGAGGTTTTTCCCATTCAATTGTTAAACGACATAAACAAAAATATCGTTTTTTGTAAAACAATTATCGATTTTGTACATTGACAAACATTATTTTTTTTTTGAATCTTTGCGTTGCATAAGATTCGGACGTTTGATTTCTCTTTGAAAAAAAGTGAAAACCGTTAGAGCGAACTTATGCGGAAATAAAAAGCAGTATATAGATAAAAAACAATAAATACCATGGGTAATCAAAAAGGTTTAAGGAATTTTAGCATATCCGTATCACCGACGACAGCCGACTGTCGGCCGTTCGGCGGCGGTAGAATAGCTGTTGCTCTCCCATCCGATCCTCTTACCGGTAGGGCTTGGCATGATTCTATTTTTAAAAAAAGAAACGCTGTTTTATTATTTTAGGGTAGCGTTTGGCGTTTTACATCGAATCCTCCGGTTTCGTCCTGAAATTATTTTGTCCCGGACGAAACTTGGGAAATCGATCATTACTAAATTAAAAGTTCATCTTTATTTGTCTTATTAATCAAATCAGATTTCTATGAAAAGAAAATTAAAATGTGAAAACAGGCGCTTATCCCTGCGGGGTATCATATTAAGCGCCGTTGTATTGTTCTTCGCGAGCATGGCTTACGGTCAGGATATTCCGGTGAACGGAACCGTAACCGATGCCACAGGAGAATTTATTATTGGAGCGACCGTTTCCGAAAAAGGGAACGAACGCAACGGAACGATCACCGATTTGGACGGACGGTTTAGCTTGCAGGCCAAGCCGGACGCCGTTTTAGTTATTTCGTATATCGGGTATGCCCGGCAGGAGGTAGGCGTTGGGAATGGAAAAAACCTGACGATCGTCCTGAAAGAAGACCTGCAACAGTTGGAAGAAGTCGTTGTTGTGGGATACGGTACGCAGAAGAAAGCCAGCCTGACCGGTTCGGTCACGACGCTGAACGTAAGCGAAATTCGGGAAGTGCCTACCGGTAACCTGTCGAACGCCCTGGCAGGGCGGTTGGCCGGTGTCACGGTGACGAGTACCGGCGGCGGACGGCCGGGTAATGCGTCGAACATTGTCATCCGTTCCCGCGGTACATGGAACAATGTCGAGCCGTTGTACGTTATCGACGGCGTGGCGCGCGACAAACAGGCTTTTGACATGCTCAGCGCAAACGACATCGAAAACTTCTCGATCCTGAAAGACGCCGCCGCCGCTTCGGTCTACGGCGCCAGGGCTTCCAACGGTGTAGTGCTGGTCACCACCCGGAAAGGGAAGGAAGGCAAGCCGACCGTCACCTATTCCGGATCGGTCGGCGTGGGAGAGTTTGCCTACGAACCGGCACGCGAAACGGTCGCCCAGCGCATCCGTCTGGCCGATATCGGCCAGTTTGAGTACCGCAATGTACTCGGCGGGGGAAGGTCTATCGACGAAAACGGCTATCATCCCGCCTACTCCAGTATCTACAAGAACGGTACGGACGCTTCAGGCGGCTACATCAACTCTTCGGGCGACGGACGCGTTTTCTCCGACGAAGCGCGTGCCTATTATATGGATCCGTCGCATCAGTACGACCGTTTGAAAGAGGTCTACCGCACGCCTGTGACCAACAACCATTCGCTGAACATCTCCGGCGGCGGCGAAACGGCCAAATACTATGTCGGGGCCAATTATTACAACGAAACGGGGATCTTCCGGTCGACCGACTACGAAAAATTCGCTGTCCGCTCGAACGTTGACTTCAAGATCAACCGCCACCTGTCGGCCTCGCTCTCGCTGAACATGGACAACAGTCAGGAAGACCGTCCGACAACTACCAATGATGCAAACGAAACCGATAACCGGCTTGCAAACGTTTTCCGTTTCCTGCAGCGTTCGACGCCGCTGGCGCCCGGTATCGTGGACGGGAAATATATCTCGGAAGGACTCGGCGGATCTTCGGCCGGCGAAAGCTACGCGGCCATTGCCAACGGCGATGCCGGGTTGGACAAAACCCGGTTCTGGAACGCCGAATACACCGCCAGCATACAGTGGGATCTGCCCTGGGTCAAGGGATTGAGCGCCAAAGCGCTTTATAACCGTTACACGCGGCACAAGCTCCGGAAAGTGCAGTCGATCCCTTACCAGACTTACCTGTTGGTGAACGATCCCGCCCTTACCGGCGATCCGCAGGCCCTGATCTATCTGCCGCAGGTCAACGAAGCCTCGGTACAGACAAGGGGGTCGAACTTCCTCGAACAGAATAACTATATGAGCAGTACCTACCAATTGAACGGGATCATCAGTTACAACAATACGTTCGGCCTGCACGAAGTGGGCGCCACCTTAGTGTACGAACAGACCGAAAACTACAACGAATATTCCACCTCCCGGCGGGAGGACTTCGAAATTTTTTCGCGCCCTTACCTCAATTTCGGATCGAACGACCGCGACAAGTGGAAGGCAAACGGCGGCGGCTCCGAATCGGGACGAATCTCCTATGTCGGGCGTTTCACCTACGCCTACGCCGGCAAATACTTAGCTGACTTCTCGTTTCGCCAGGATCTCTCGTCGAACTTCGACCCGGCTCACCGGCGGGGCTTTTTCCCTTCCGGTTCGCTGGCATGGCGCATCTCGGAAGAAAGCTTTTTCAAAGACCGGTTTGAGTTTCTCAATAACCTCAAGTTGCGGGGTTCGATCGGTTTGACGGGGAACGATAATGTGGTTAACGTCAATGGTGATTCGGATCCGTTCCAGTGGTTCGACCGCGCCGACATCAATGCGGGCGGTTTCTACTACGGCGGCGAAAGCGCCACCAAAGGCGTTCAACTGTCTTCGATTGCCAATCCGAGGATTACCTGGGAAAAATCGTTGAACTACAATGTCGGCATCGACTTCCGTATCTTTAATATGTTTACCTTGGATGCGAATTATTTCTACCGCAAGACCTATGATATCATCGGTTCGCAGACGTCCAATATCCCCGATACGTTCGGCGGTGTGCTGTCGGTATCGAACTATGGGAAGGTCAATTCGTTCGGATGCGAAGTGGAGCTCGGTTTCGACAAACGGCTTACGCCCGATTGGGACGTTTGGGCCAAGGGTACGTTCGGCTGGGCGGATAATAAACTGGTCGAGTATGCCGAGCCGGAAGGTACCAAGCCCTGGCTCTCGAAGCTGGGGAAAAACTGGGACCGCGTGTCCGGTACGCTGACCGACGGGATCGTTCAGCAGATGTTCAAAATCGGCGAACAGAACGACCGGGGCGAAGACCTCTACCGCGTAGTTACCAGTACGGGCAATACCTATATCGTTCCCTACAATTATTACCGGAATGCCACCGACCGTTACGTCAACAACGGGCACTATAACAGTTTGCGTCCCGGATGGATCTTCTACCGCGACCTGCGCGGCCAGGATGCCGACGGCAATCCTACCGATCCCGACGGCTATGCCGAAGACAACAGCGATTTCGACAGGGACTGGACGATCAACCACCTCTTTCCGCCTTATAACTACAGTTTGCTGCTGGGCGGGAAATGGAAAGGCCTCTCGCTCGACGTTTTCCTGCAGGGAACGGCCGGTAACCAGAAGGGCGCCATGGTGCACAACGGCGCTAATACGTACTGGAACGGTACGACGTGGGGATACTGGGCAGACGATTCCTACTCGGTGGTCGATAATCCTACCGGCCAATACCCGATATTAGTCAACGGGCCCGGCGGCGGTACGGGTACGAATCATTTCTGGGTGCGCGACGCCTCGTTTGTGCGCCTGAAAAGCGTAACGCTTTCGTACGACCTGCCGGGAAACATCCTTTCAAAGATCGGCGTCGAACAAACTCGAATTTATGTAACAGGCTACAACCTGGCGCTTTTGTGGAGCAATATGAAGTTTCATGATCCCGAACTGGGCGAAGGCAACTTCAATACCCCCGGTAAGTCCAACGACGAGGCGAACAACGGGGTAGCCACCTATCCGCTTATGCGCACGATGACTGTTGGTTTGAACCTGAGTTTTTAATTTCTTAAAGTATATATGAATATGAAAAAGATAAGTTATTCTTTATACCTGTTTTTGGCGCTTGCCCTCATAGCTTGCGAAGAACAGACGATGAACAAGACGGATCTGGGCAGCGTGACTGCCGATGGAATATGGGAAGTGCCCGCTTTTATCAAAAGTTTTGTCGACAACACCATGCGCACCAGGCCCGACGACGGCGCCCACATGCCCGGAGGCGAACGCGGATTGATGTACCATTGCGAAGAATCTTACAATAACAGCGTCACCGAAGCCGTC
Source organism: Tannerella sp. (assembly GCA_031255595.1). GTDB lineage: Bacteria > Bacteroidota > Bacteroidia > Bacteroidales > Tannerellaceae > Tannerella. The sequence continues at coordinate 2,175 of JAIRSF010000093.1, read as the reverse complement.
TACGATAACTACCAGGTGGATAATCCCGACGGAGGGCTGACCTGGGGGAATGTAGACCGGTGGTCGTACGTGGCGATCCGCAAAACGAACGTGTTTCTTGATAACCGCGACAATTTCACCCCCAGCCTCCCCGAAAAGGACAAGCAGGATTATATCGGGCAGATGCTTGTAGCCCGCGCCTGGATGTATTTCGACATGGTCAGGGTTTACGGCGGTGTGCCGCTCCTGCTGCATGCCCAGCGTGCCGACGAAGAACTGGCTGTGCCCCGCTCGAAAACTTCCGAATGTATCGCGCAGATTATAAGCGACCTGGATGAGGCTATCGCTATCCCCGACGAATATTTTCCCGTCGCCAAACGGGGCGAAGCCGACTTCGGGCGTATCAACAAGGCGGTTGCATACGCGCTCAAAGGCCGGATTCTGCTGACCTATGCCAGTCCGCAGTTCTCCTCCCGGACGCCCGCCGGCACCAAACCGGCTACCGAACGTTGGGCCGAGGCGTATGCTGCCTGCCGGGAGGCCAAGGAACGGCTGGAAGCTGCCGGTTACGGCCTTTTCCGCCCCAACCCCGCTAACGCCGGAGAGGCGGCACAAAATTACTACGACCTCTTCCACGGCAACGAAATGAACGAAGAAATGGTCTGGGTGCGCCGTCATAAGGAGAATGTGGCCAACTTCAGCATAGATAAAGACATGCGTCCGGGTTCTTCGTATGGGAACAGTTATTTCATGACCCTGGAGTTTGCCAACGCTTTCGGTAATGCCGACGGAACGCCTTACACCGGCCTGGCGCTTGATTATGGCCGCGACGCCGGCAAGACGCTGGGCGATGTGGTCTACAACGGTAACACGCCCGACGGCGTCACCAATGTGGCCTACTGGCAAAACCGCGAACCGCGTTTCTATGCCAACGTAGGATACAACGGTTCGCATTGGCCGCTCATCCGCCAGGGGCAGAACCGGATGCCCGACGATGTGGCGGACGGTATGTTGCAACACCAGTGGATTTTCAAACAGAGCAACGTGGACTTCCCCTTCGACCAGGCCGATAACTCGACCAACAGCCGCGGCCAGGGCCTGCTGATCCGCAAATTCGTCGACCGGACGCGTGACTACTCCCGTACCGGCGAGCAGTGCGGCACCGACTGGCCCCTGGTCCGCTACGCCGAAGTGCTCCTGAACTATGCCGAAGCGGCAGCCATGACGGGACGTCCCGCCGAAGCGTATGAAGTGCTGGATGCTATCCGCCGTCGCGCCGGTATTCCGCAGGGCAACAACAACTACGGCATCGGCCGTCCGGCAGGCAACGAACTGCTCGCCGCCATCCTGCACGAGCGTGCCGTCGAGCTGGCTTTCGAATCTTTCCGTTTCTACGACGTGCGCCGCCACCGGCAGTTCACCAACGACCTTGTCCCGGGAACGACCTCTCTCTATGGCTCGAAGCTGAACGGCCTGCGCCGGCATACAGTCAAGGCCACCCTGCGAAAAGACGGCGCCCTGCTGAACGACAAACTCGAAGCGGTGAACGCCATCCTTGCCAAAGGTGAGTTGAAAGACAGCCGGGAGGCTACCGACGAGTATTTCAAACAATTCAAACACGAAGTGATGCTCTACGACATAGAGCCCCTCAAGTACAACCCGGACAGGGAAGACTTCCTGCGTATCCCGTATTCGCACATCAAGTCGAACCCGACCCTCGAACAAACCATCGGCTGGACCGACGACCGGGGACCCGGTACATTCGATCCATACGAATAATCCTAAGTTTTTGAAATAGTCGATACGAGAATCGTCGACTTAATAGTTTTAATTTCTAAATTTATTTATTATGCAGAAAATGTTTTTGTTTTTAGTAAGCGTACTCGTCTGTGGAATGTTGACGACAAGCTGCGGTGAGGACGACAAGGGTGTCGCATTGACCGATTTTACCCTGTCTCCTACGGAGATCAAAAAACCTGTGGGCGAAATTCAAAAAGTGACGGCTACGGCCGTTCCTTCGGATGCGACCGACGTCGTCTACACTTGGACGTCGGCAAACGAAAATGTAGCAACGGTGAACACGGAAGGAATCGTCCGGATTACCGGCGTAGGAACTACTACGGTGACGGCAACAAGCGGCACGATCTCCAAAACCGTACAGGTGGAAGGTACGATCGTGGGTATCACGTTGAAAGA
>JAIRSF010000049.1 GCA_031255595.1 Tannerella sp. | reverse complement strand
TCGGCGGAAATACCGATTTCGTATTCACCCGGTTTATAATATGCGTAAGGCGGCGGGTTATAAGGAGCAGCCGTTTCCCTGTCGGGAGACGTCACATTTATAATCAGTACATCGTCTATACAGATTCTGGGATTATATGCCTGGTCCATGGCTTTCCGCTGTTCTTCCGTGAGATTATGCACTCCCTGAAAATAAGATATATCTTTAGGTGTTCTACAAGAACAGAACAAAAAAGACAAACATGCGGTCATCAAGAAAAGATTTCTCATATATAGAATTTTATGATAAAATGGGCGACAAAGATAGCCAAAAGCAAATGATTTCACCCAATCTTTGCCGAACAAATTCAAAATTTTATTCATTAGAACGATTTTAGTTTAAGCATCATTTGAACTTATGAACGGAGCTATTGACAAAATATTGTTTCATATTTCCATTTATTATGCTTAATTTTGTCCCCCGAAAAAAATAAGTTTTGGAAATAGGAAAATATAATCGGTTGAAGATTATCAAGGCCGTGAGCTTCGGCCTGTATCTGGACGGAAAGAATGGGGAGGAGATTCTCCTGCCTACCCGGTATGTGCCTCCACAGGCCGAAATCGGAGATGAGATAGAGGTTTTTATCTACAACGATAACGAAGGACGCCCGATTGCGACGACAGAACACCCGTACGGCACAGTCGGCGAATTCCAGTACCTGAAAGTAAAAGAGGTATCGGATGCCGGCGCATTTCTGGACTGGGGCATCATGAAAGATTTGCTGGTGCCTTACCGCGAACAAAAGGCAACGCTGATAGCGGGACAATATTATCCGGTATATATCTATCTGGATTTTATAACAAAACGTATTGTGGCTTCCACCCGTATCGATAAGTTTCTGGACAATCTGCCGCCCGACTATCAATATAACCAGGAGGTCGACCTTTTAATAACCGACGAGACCGATCTTGGATACAAAGCGATCATAAACAACCGGCACTGGGGGTTATTATATAAAAACGAGCTGTTTGAAACCGTCAAAAAAGGGGAAAGGCGCAAAGGATATATTAAAGAAGTACGCGAGGACGACAAAATAGACCTCCGCCTTTCTCCCGCAGGATATGATAAGATAGAAGGTATCTCAAAAAAAATAATGTCCCTTTTAGCTGAAAATAACGGTTATCTTGAATTGAGCGACAAGAGCGAAGCCTCCGAAATCCATTCATTACTGTCCTGCAGCAAAAAAAGTTTCAAAAAAGCTATCGGAGCGCTATACAGGCAACGCCTTATAACAATAGAAGATTGCGGCATAAGGACCATAGAATAACCTTCCTGATTTTTTCACGTACACCGTGGCGACAATGAATTCAGTAACCGGAAAAGAAAGAAACAAAAAGCTTGTGAAAGATATCATGCTGTATGGTATCGGGAATGTAGGAAGCCGCCTGTTAGCGTTTCTTCTGATTCCTTTCCTCACCTTTTTTCTTGAACGTGAAGAGATCGGCTATTACGACCTGACCTTTACCCTTATTCTTTTCCTGACGTCGTTAACGACCCTGCAAATGCGGGAGTCGACTTTCCGCCTGTTGATTGACAACAAAGACGCCACATACCGGAAAAACATCATTTCCTGTACTTTTTTTATTGAAAGCTGCATATTTAGCGTTTTATTACTTATCGCGCTTTTTTTTCCGTTATTCGTTCATATCCGCCATTATGTGCTGATTATTATTTCTATCTACACTTACAGCATATACGAACTCTACAGCCAGGCCGTTCGAGCGTTATACTCCACGGGCAAATACGCCCTGATGGGAATCATCACGTCTATCTTAACGGCATTGTTTACCTTTTCGATTTTGTTGATTTTCAAAACAGGTATCGAAGGCCTTTTTATCGGTAATATTTTATCCCGGATCCTGTCCGTCTGTATCATTGAAATACCCCGGCGTGAATTCATCCGCAATTTGTCGGTCAGGCATATCAAAAAGGAATCTATCAAAGAAATATTGCATTATTCCATTCCTATGCTGATCACGGCAATTGCGATCGGCGTCATTTCATCCTGCGGCAAATTTATCGTGGAACATTTGTACGGGCTGGAAGAAAACGGTAGCCTTGCCATCGTTGAAAAATTTATGACTATTATCTCTGTCCTCGGGCTTACCTTTTATCAAGCCTGGCAGGAAACCGCCGTCAAAAACTTCCGGGAAAGCGAAAGTTCCAAGTTTTTTTCCTATGTCTTCAACAAATATAGCCTGTTACTCACTCTTCTCGTGATCTGTGTCTCATTCGGGTTACGCTCGTTCGCCCCTGTCCTGATTGATAAAAAGTTTCATCAAGGCGTGGACCTGATTTATATATTCGGCATCGGAGGCATGTTCCATTGCTTCGCCATGTTTTTAGAAATCACTTTTCAGTGTACCAAACAGACGTCGAAAATCTTATATTCGATTCTGTCATGCGCAATAATCACACCGATCATATCCGTTTTTCTGATCCAAAAATACGGGGTGATGGGTAATGTTGTGGCTTTTTCGTTCTCTTTTTTATACCTTTTTGTTTTCAGGTATTTTCAAACGAAAAAAAGCCTTCCGATAAAATTAGGCAAAGATTTCTGTTTTTCAATGTTATTGCTGGTCATGAACGGATTTCTGTTTTACGGTTTTCATAACAGCCTGATAGATTATTTCGTTTTATTTATATCCTCCATATCGCTGTTATTGTATTTCCTGTATATGAATAAACGGTTTATTAAAAAATAAAAACCATCTCGCGACCCTCTTCGGCACACGTCCCGCGAAGCCACTAACACCCACCCCAATCCTCAAATATTTCCGTAATCTTCCGGGCGCTGAAACGATTTGTCAATTTATCCCTGTAACGTATGCAATTTTCTACATAAACCGGATTGTTATCAATGATTTCTTTTAGATCGTACGCATCCCAAGCATCCTTTGCGATCCCCAGTTTTTCCCGCCCGATGTAATCGGCCGAGGCTGGCAGCAGGTTGGTGATGACCGGGGTGCCGGAGGCAATCGATTCGGGAATAGATACCATATTGAGATCCTTTAATGTGTTGACCATAAACACAGCAGATTTCTTTACCACTTCATTCACTCCATTCTGGCTGAGAAAACCCGTGAAAACCACATGATCCCGCAAAGCCAAATGCTCAACTAACGTTTCCAAGCTTTTCTTCGACTCGCCGTCGCCCACAATCACCATTTTGACGTCTTCATATCCGTTTATTTTAATCAACTTACTATATACCCGTATCATACTCTCAACGTTTTTACCGGGTACCAAACGCGACGAACTGATTACTTGCCGTTCCTTTTCCCCGGAAAAAACAAACCGGGAAGCATTCACGCCATGATCCACATATTCTCCGGCGACTTGCTTCAGGTATCTGCGGATAAACGTACCGGCGCGATGGGACCGGGGGATCACACAGCGAACCCGGCTTATAAACAGCGGTACGACGAGGCGGTGCCAGATTTTGGAAGGGATCTTTCGGAATTTCTGCTGGTGAAGCATCAGCTCCTGCCAGATCACGGTCTTCGACGGGCAGATCATCGCGGCGGAAAGTGTCGCAAATGAAAACGTTTCACTGCTCAGGATCATTTCGTAATCCGGATGCGCCGCTTTCAGGAACCTGTGAAATTCAAATGACAGCGGCAAAACGGAAGGAGGAAAGATACGGGTAAATTCCGATTTGAAAAAAAGAACTTCAAAATCATACGCCTCGCTGCCTGAAACCGGCTTATAGTCTGCCGCCGCTGCCAGCGTGACCTGATGGCCTTGGGCCATAAAGCCAAGGCACATGCTGTAGATCATCGTTTCTTTTATCGACTTGATTTCAGGTATTACATTGTTTTCAGACGTAAACAGTATCGGATTTATAATCAGAATTTTCATTGATCCTATTTTATTTTAAATTATATTCGAGACTTTCTCTCCATTTAATCCAGCTTCAAGACAGCGAGGAAGGCTTTCTGCGGGACTTCTACGGTGCCGATCTGTTTCATGCGTTTCTTTCCTTCTTTCTGTTTTTCGAGGAGTTTGCGCTTGCGCGATACGTCGCCGCCGTAGCATTTGGCGGTGACATCTTTCCGGACGGCTTTGACCGTTTCGCGGGCGATAATCTTTGAGCCGATCGCCGCTTGTATGGCAATATCAAACTGCTGGCGCGGGATTAATTCTTTCAGTTTCTCACACATCCGCCGACCGAAGGTCACACTGTTATCGAAATGCGTGAGCGTCGAAAGGGCATCTACCGGTTCGCCGTTCAACAGGATGTCTAACTTGACCAATTTACCGGGCCTGAAATCGTGCAAATGGTAATCGAACGAGGCATATCCCCGCGATATGCTTTTCAGTTTGTCGTAGAAATCGATGACGATCTCTCCCAAGGGTATATCGTAGATGATTTCTATGCGGTTGCCCGTGATATATTCCTGTTTGATCAGGATGCCGCGTTTGCCGAGGCATAAGGTCATGATGGGGCCGATATAGGTGGTCTGCGTGATCACCGACGCACGAATATAAGGTTCGTCGATATGATCGATCAGCGTCGGATCGGGTAATCCGCTCGGGTTATGCACTTCCGTACAGTTTCCTTTCCGGTCGTACACTTTGTACGAGACGTTCGGGACGGTCGTGATCACATCCATATTAAACTCACGATCCAAACGCTCCTGAATAATTTCCATGTGGAGCAATCCCAGAAATCCGCACCGGAAGCCGAAACCCAAAGCGGCCGAGCTTTCCGGTTGGAACGTCAGCGATGCGTCGTTCAGTTGCAGTTTCTCGAGGGAGCTACGCAGGTTTTCAAAGTCTTCCGCCTCGATCGGGTAAACTCCGGCAAACACCATCGGTTTGACTTCTTCAAATCCGGCGATCCCCTCTTTGGCGCCGTTCTTCACATGGGTAATCGTATCGCCTACGCGAACCTCTTTCGAGGTTTTTATACCGGAAATGATATATCCCACATCGCCGGTACGCACTTCATCGCGTGGACTCATTTCTAACTTCAACACCCCGACTTCGTCGGCATCGTATTCTTTCTCCGTTGCAATAAACTTCACCAGATCGCCTTTCCGGATCACACCGTTTACAACTTTAAAGTAAGCGATTATCCCGCGAAATGGATTAAAGACGGAGTCGAAAATCAGGCATTGGAGGGGCGCCGACGGATCGCCTTTGGGAACGGGCACCCTCTCAACAATGGCATTCAGGACGTCAAACACACCTTCGCCGGTCTTTCCGCTCGAACGGATAATCGAATCGCGGTGTACGCCGAGCAACTCCACGATCTGGTCTTCCACCTCTTCCGGCATTGCGCTGGGAAGGTCTATTTTATTAATGACCGGGATAATCTCCAGATCATTTTCGATGGCCATATACAGGTTGGAGATCGTCTGCGCCTGAATACCCTGCGCCGCATCGACAATCAGCAACGCCCCTTCGCATGCCGCGATAGAGCGCGACACTTCGTATGAAAAATCGACATGTCCCGGCGTATCGATCAGGTTCAGGATATATTTTTCGCCCTTATATTCATATTCCATCTGTATGGCATGGCTTTTAATCGTTATACCGCGCTCACGTTCCAGATCCATATTGTCGAGCACCTGATCCTGCATATTTTTAGCGTCCACCGTTTTCGTATATTCCAGCAGACGATCCGCCAGGGTGCTTTTCCCATGGTCAATATGTGCGATAATACAAAAATTCCGTATATGATCCATTGATATAAATCTTTAATTTCAGGATGCAAAGATAAGGCAAGTCGAGTGCAATACAAAATGAACGCCCGCATTTATTTTGTATT
>JAIRSF010000015.1 GCA_031255595.1 Tannerella sp. | reverse complement strand
GTGGACGGCGAAGTGCTCTATGACCTGTTGCTCCGGAATACCGAGCCCGGCCTGGTCTTTTTCCAGATGGATCTGGGACACGTGGTGAACGGAGGCGGAGATATCCCGACCTACCTGCAAAACTATCCGGGACGCTTCCTTTCGTGGCATGCGTCCGATTTCAAGAAAGGACAAGGTTATACGGAAGTGGGACAAGGCGATGTGCCTTACGACACATTGTTCAAACAAGCTGCATCCTACGGCCTGGAAGACTTGACCGTCGAACAGGAAACAGAAGGCGATATCTATGCATCCTGCCAAAGAGATTTTGATTTCTTAGCCAAATATCCCTGGACAAAAGCAAAATAAACAACACAACAAATCCGGGTGGCCGGCAGCAAAACCTATTTACTCCCGGATGTGGACAAAAGAATCCATCGACAGATCAGGTCAGGCGGTCAGTGTTTTACTTGCCGTTCGGCTTGGTTTCATAACCGGGAAGGATTTTCCCGGTTATTGTTGATTCTCATATAAAACAGGACGTTAAAATTTGGAGGCTGAATATTTCATTCGTATTTTTGTCTCCATATAAAAATCAGATGATGGAAACAACTATAAAAAGACTGCCTTACGGCAATTCAAATTTCAATAGTATCATGACCGAAAACTATGCGTATGTAGATAAAACGCGGTTTATCGGACTGTTGGAAAATGAAGCCAACAAAAACCAGTTTTTCATTCGTCCGCGCAAATTCGGCAAAAGCCTGTTTTATTCGATGCTCTATCATTACTACGATCTGAATAAAGCGGATGATTTCGAAAAACTTTTCGGCAACCTGTACATCGGGAAACATCCCACACCCAAACGTAACAGCTATGCCGTGATGCCGTTCAATTTTTCGGGACTGGATACTTCGGGCAAAGAAGAATTTAAAGATTCATTAACCGCCAATATCAGGGAATCCGTACGCCTTTTTATGAATTACTACCGGGCGTATTTTCATGAAGCCGATGTGTTGATCCGAAAGATTGATGAGGCCAAACACAGCAGCGAGATTTTACAGATGGCTTACGGAGCAGCGCAGTCAGCCGGGATAAAAATATTCGTGCTCGTCGACGAATACGATCATTTTGCCAACGACCTGATTGCGATGGGAAAATACATGAGTGAGGATGTTTATAAAACGATGGTAGCCGCTAACGGCCTTGTCCGCAATTTTTACGAAACACTGAAAACAGGCACCTCCACGGTCATCGACCGTATATTTATTACCGGCATTTCGCCGGTCATGCTCAACGACCTGACCAGCGGATTCAATATCGCCGACAACCTGACGTTCGAATGGCAATACAACGAAATGATGGGTTTCACACAGGCGGAAGTAAATGCCCTGATGGTCGAAACCGGCGTCAATCCGGACTGGATCAACGTAGACATGAGTCTGTATTACAATGGCTATCTTTTTCACAAATATGGGGAAAGCAGGGTTTACAATCCGTCCATGATCCTGTATTTTTTCAAACAAATTCTGAGAGAAGAAAGGCCGCCTAAAAACATTATCGACGAAAATCTGAAAACCGACTACGGACGCATCCGGAATCTGGTGCGGAACGAACGCAATCGCGAAAAGTTGCTGAAAATCGTAAAAGACAATGGGATCGAATCGGATATTGTCCAACAGTTTTCTATCGACCGCATGTACGACGACGAATATTTCGTTTCGTTACTCGTCTATATGGGACTGCTTACGATTGATAAATTTGAAAAAGGAAGCCTGCGGTTAAAAATTCCGAATTATTCCATCCAGACCCTGTGCTGGGAATATATTGCACAGATGACGGTCAGTACAAACGAAGACGTTGTCATAGACTTATCCGAACAGAAAGCCTCCCTCCGGGAACTGGCTTACGAGGGCAATCCATATCCGTACATCGAGTACGTGAGCCACAACATTTTCAATCGGCTGTCGAACCGCGATCTGATCCGGTTCGACGAAAAGTATATTAAGATCATGCTGTTCAACGGACTGTTTCAGAGCAACCTCTACGTACCGGTTTCCGAAGCGGAGGTGGAAGACGGTTACATGGACATTTTCCTGCATCGCAGTCCGCTGCTGCCCGACATCCGGTACGAATGGCTCTGGGAAGTGAAATATCTCAAAAAAGAAGATGCCGGCCAACTGAAAGCAGTACAGGAGAAATCTGTCGAACAACTGAAAAGATACCGGAGTTCGATCCGGTTCGAACATCGCACCGACGTGAAATTCGCCTCTATCCTGTTCATCGGGAAAGACCGGTACGAGATCATCGAAATATAACTTTCCTTCGGCGTTCGGACATTTCAAAAGGATGGACTTTCTTTTCATTTCGTATGCACTTGGAAAATCGAAGTTTTTCATGTAGTTTTGCCCTATTATATATTTGTAATTTCGTCGCCAGAAATGGACGAGCCATGAACAAAGAAAGAATGAAATAATTTTTTTACAGAATGAGTATCATTGATTTACAAGAAACGGCCGCCGGCGCATGGCAGGCAAAATACAGAGGGAATTATGGGACATACACCATAAAAATAAAGACGGAGGGGAATAAAATTACAAACTATTCCTGTTCCTGTCCGAGCAATTATTCACCCTGCAAGCATATTGCCATGATTAAAGAGGCGGTCGACAAACGTGTTGCAAAAAACAAGAAACACGTTCATAGTGAAACAACAGTAGAACAATTACTAAAAGACGTACCTCTTCAGGAATTAAGAGATTTTGTCGATAGACAGACCCTGTACAATCAGTCATTTAAAAATGCGTTTATGCTGGAGTTTGCACCTAAAGCCAAAACAAACGAGCGTAAAAACACAGATTATGCCAAGATTATCAGAGATGCGCTGAGTGGTGTCTATTTTTATGAGGAGGAACTTTTTTACCAATATCATGACGGAGAGGTAGAGATTGACATATTGGAGCAATGGATTCGTAAGGCGGAAAAATATTTGAATCCCGAAAATGTTTCGGAAGCGGTACGGATCTGTAAAGCTTGCATTGAAGAATATGCTTCGTGGATTCAGAACCAGGGGGAATTTATTTTGGATTACCTGTACAATGAATATCCCGACAGGCTATTCGACCTGTTGGAGCAGGCCGTTTCAATGAAAGACATAGATAATAAAGCCTTGTATGCTTACTGTAAGGAGCAGATGAAGGATCCGAAGTATGAAACAGCCGGGTTTTCCGATTATTTCGACAAGCTGTTTAGCCTTTTGGCACAATCCTTTGACGTGGATGATTATATCGCATTGCAGGATAAATTGTTATCGGAGATACCGGACAAAAGTTCAGAGGATGCACAAAAATTACTGCAACGCAAAATAGATTTTTACAGATTCAATAACGAACCGGATAAAGCCTGGTACGTGATCGAACAGAATCTGCAGATAGAATCTTTCCGAAAAGAATGGACAGATAAACTGATCGATGAAAGCCGGTATACCGAAGCAAAAAAACTAATCAACGAATATATCTCCGCAAACAAAAGTAGGTATATAACATTCTGGTATGAATTGAAGCTAACGGTCGCACAAAAAGAAAAAGATATCAAAGCAATCCGCTCCGTTTCATTTCATTTTATTGAAGAATATTTTACGGAACATTATTATAACCTTTACAAGTCTACTTTTAGCGAAAAAGAATGGGCCGAAACGTTGCCGATGCTGATGAAGCGCTATGAACAAATGGGGGCTAAAAACTTTTTTAATAAAAACATTGCAGATGTCCTGCTTGCCGAAAAAAAAGAAGAACAGTTGATGAATTATGTCGGCCGATATTTGTCGGTCAACACAATAGAGAGATATTATAAAGGATTTTCTTCTTTTCCGGAAAACACCTTAGACATGTTCCGGAAAGCGATCGATCAGTACGC
>JAIRSF010000132.1 GCA_031255595.1 Tannerella sp. | reverse complement strand
TTGACGGCCTTTTTCCCGATAGAACGCGAACCGGAAATCATGAAGAACCTTCCGGGTTGCACCGCCACACGCTGGTATCCGACCTTTGCCGATATCGTAGCCCATGGCGTAGATAAGAGTGTAGGGCTGGAAAAAATCGGCGAATTTTTCGGATTCGGCCCGCATGAAATGATGGCGCTCGGCGATGGCGGCAACGATATTTCCATGTTAAAATATGCCGGCGTGGGCGTCGCAATGGGCAATGCCGGCGAAGAAGTAAAACGTGCCGCCGACTACGTCACGACGTCGGTAGACGACGACGGAGTAGGCAACGCCCTGCGACATTTCGGTGTCATATAATCAGTTAGAAGTTAGAAGTTAGAAATTAGAAGTTAGAAATTTTCAATTTTCAACATTCAAATATGAGTCCTCTCCGACTTTTCGGAAGGGACTCATAATTCTATTTCATAGATTCGTGATTCTTCTCCCCAAGGATGATAGCCATTGCCAATGTATTTGAATCCATACTTTTCATAATATCCAATATGTTCCGTACTCAAATATAAATATCGGAATCCTGCAACTTTAGCATCGTGTTTTGCTTTTTCAATCAATAATAGTCCGTAAGAATTTCCTCTGTGGTTTTCTTCTATGAACAACGCACTAAACCACGGATATAAGTCCATTCTGCTGATAAAATCGTTCGTGACAAGTCCTGCGCATCCTATGATTTCGCCATTTTCTTCAAGAATATACCATTGAGGTAAGGGGTTGGACGTTGTGATACAATGAGTAATGCCGTCGTCATAAATAATGCGCGGAGCAGACCATTTGCTGCTGATATACTCTATAGCTTTATCCTTTACATTGGGACTTTCCCGAACTGATATAATTTTCATTACCTCTGATTTTGTTTGCACCCAAAAATACGCCCAATATTTGATATATGCAACAAATTGATATTATTTGATTTTTCATGAAGATTCAGGAGAAAGCCTCTCTCCACGTTCCACTAATTGAGTCATTGGTAGCGCCTTTTTTCCCCTGTCATTGCAAGCGCCGCCGAGAAATCTGTTTCTTGGATTGAGATTCCTCCACTGCGCTATGTCCAGGTACCAATGATGGTGGATCATCTGCAAAAGTATGTGTTTGTACTCCTCCTCCCATCATTTCGAGTATTCAATTATAAGTAATCAAACAAGCGTTAATGACAGGGTTCGTACTTTTTTCTTGATAAAAAAGTACCAAAAAATAACTACGTTGAAGCGCCTACGTTCGGCAACATTCAAGCAAGCTTGACTGTTGCTCTCACTTAAACGGCGCTTTCAAGGCTTCGTCCGCTTCGCCCCGTTAAGCTTAACGCTCCGGTCGGCTGAAATCTGTGTAACTCGCATCGCTCAAACAGCACAGATTTCTTGACGCCTCCCTCCGCTACTTAACGGCTCACCGCACGAGGCCGATACTAAAACGGCAAGCCTTTCTTTTATTTGAAAATAGAAAAAGGATGCCCATTTTCAATTATTCACTATTCGTTATTCACTATTAACTATTCTCGACGGCTCACCGCACGAGGCCGACCCTAAACTCCTCAACTTTTTTGCTTTATTGAAGTTAGAAATTGAAAATTAGATGCCTGTCCCCATTATTCACTATTCACTATTAACTATTCACTGACAACGTTCACTATTCACTATTAATTATTCACTAAAATTTCGCTTTTATTGAAGATTGAATGTTGAATGCTGAAAACTGAAACAGGACGACACACGATTTTACAAGTGATCCTATGTTCCTGCGTTGGGCGATCAAGTGTTTGTCGATCTAAGATACTTCTTTAGTTGGATTTTTTTAAAAAAAATCATACTTTTTCGCAAAAAAAATCATGCCACTATATAACTGATAGATAGACAAAAACAGATACGAAAATATTTTTTTGTTCTGAAAATTTGTATTTACTTTACGATATTTGCATGCTTTGACTACGGTTTACGGTAATGATCATGCCTATGCCTATGCCAATAATATAATGTATAGCGTGAGGTACCGGAGGATAAACACTCAACTGTCCTGCTATTACCAATACAATAAAAACCCGATCATGTCCGCGGCCGTAAAAAGGGTCGACGACGGTGATTCATGAGAAAACGAAAAAAAACACCCCATAATAACTCGAAAAGTCGTTAAAAAAATAGAGGTGAATATGTCAAAACGATTAGATTTAGTCAATAATCTTCGCGTTTTTATTTTTTTAGGTTTTTTTGTGAGAACAAATTTGAATTATAGATTAATTTTGCGTGCAAACCATAAACAAATACAGATGGAAAGACTATTTTTTATAAGCTTTTTAAGAAAAAAATCATGAACTACGAAGAAACATTGGATTATCTATATAATCGTGCGCCCGCTTTTCATAAAATTGGTTCAAATGCCTATAAACCGGGTTTGGAACGAAGTATCGCCTTGGATATTTTGACCGGAAATCCGCATAAGAGATATAAAACCATACATATTGCCGGAACAAACGGCAAAGGCTCGGTGTCCCATCTGCTTGCGGCAGTATTACAGGCGGCCGGGCATAAAGTGGGTTTATATACATCTCCACACCTTGTTGACTTTCGGGAACGCATACGTGTTAACGGACGCCCCGTCACACAGCAGTATATAATCGACTTCGTCGGAAAAAACATACGATTCATAGAAAGGGAGAAACCTTCCTTTTTTGAATTGACGTCTATGCTGGCTTTCGACTATTTCAGGCATAAAAGAGTGGCTTACGCGATTATAGAAACGGGGATGGGAGGCAGGCTCGACAGTACAAATATCATACAACCCATGTTAAGTATTATAACCAATATAAGCCTTGACCATACGCAACACCTTGGAAGTTCACTGTTAGACATAGCTGCGGAGAAAGCGGGAATCATGAAACGCAGCGTTCCGGTTATTATAGGCGAACAGAACAACGACGAATTGAAACGTTTTTTTACGTTGAAAGCATCCGAGATGTCCTCCCCTATCACTTTCGCTACGGAAAAAGATACAATCAGATATGCCGAAATGCAATTCGACGGTTCCTGGATTTTCGAAACCGTAAATTATGGAATTCTGACCGGTGAATTAAGAGGGTCGGCGCAAAAACTGAATGCCCAGATCGTGTTATCCGCATTGAAGATCTTGTCAAACTCAGGCACACAAATACGGCTGCCCGCCATTCGGAAAGCATTCTCGCAGGTGACGGATATAAACGGGTTAATGGGACGCTGGCAGGAAGTGCATGCCTCACCTAAAATTATATGCGACATAGGTCATAACACCGGCGCATGGAAAACGAATCAAAAACTGCTGGCCTACGAAGCGCGACAGCATGAAAAGTTATATATGATAATCGGTATCTCCAAAGATAAAGATATTGACGGTATGCTGGCATTGATGCCCGAAAACGCTATCTATTATTTCACGCAGGCATCCGGTGAACGGGCTATGCCGGCGGAAGAACTGGCGAAAGCAGGAAAAAAATACGAACTTAACGGCAAAGTTTTTCATCATGTAAAAGACGCTGTTTTTGACGCAGTGAACCATGTTTCAAAAAAAGATTGTATATTTATCGGCGGAAGCGCCTTCGTTGTCGGAGAAGCGTTGCCGTTATTTCCCAATGCTATTAAATAAATAATTGTAATTACTATGACAAAAACTTTGCAAAAGAAACTGAACGATTCGCCGGTTGCACGATGGACTGTATTAATTGTTGTCGCCTTTACCATGTTTTGCGGTTATTTTATAACCGACGTGATGGCGCCGTTAATGGATTTATTAAAAGACGAGTTTAGCTGGACGCCGACGGAATACGGCATTTTCAATATGGCATACGGCTGGCTCAATGTCTTTCTTTTTATGCTTATTTTCAGCGGTATGATCTTAGATAAACTGGGGGCGCGCATAACCGGAACAGGCGCCTGCCTGCTGATGATTATCGGGTGCGGACTGAAATATTATGCCGTTTCGCAGCCTTTTGACGGAGAAGTGTTCGGACTGCGCACGCAGGTTTTTTACGCAAGCATCGGATTTGCCATCTTTGCACTGGGCATCGAATCGGCAGGGATTACGGTGACAAAAGTGATTGCACGCTGGTTCAAAGGGCATGAAATGGCGTTAGCAATGGGTATTCAGGTGGCGGTAGCCCGGCTGGGAACAGCTCTTGCCATGTCAACGACGATACCTTTAGCCAAACATTTCAGCAGTTTATCCGCTCCGATTTTATTAGGATTAGGCGCTTTGTGTATCGGAATGATCGCTTATCTTGTATTTTGCGTCATGGATCGCAGGCTGGATGCGTCCATCTTAGAATCGGAAAAAGAAAAGGAAGAACCTTTCCGGTTAAAAGATATAAAATTTATCATCGCCAATAAAGGATTCTGGCTGATTGCCATGCTTTGCGTGCTGTTTTACTCGGCCGTCTTTCCATTCCTTAAATATGCTACTTCACTTATGATCAATAAATACAACGTGGCGCCCGAACTGGCGGGAAATATTCCGGCCATACTTCCTTTCGGCACCATCCTGCTGACGCCTCTTTTCGGAGGGGTCTACGATAAAAAGGGAAAAGGAGCGACCATTATGATTATAGGTGCGGCCATGCTGATTGTCATACATGCCTTGTTCTCCCTGCCGGTGTTAAATGTATGGTGGTTCGCCGCCTGCCTCATGGTCTTATTGGGAATTGCATTTTCGCTGGTTCCCTCCGCCATGTGGCCTTCCGTACCTAAAATCATACCGGAAAATAAACTGGGTACGGCGTATGCATTGATCTTCTGGGTGCAAAACATCGGATTAAGCCTTGTTCCGCTTTTAATCGGCTGGGTGCTTGACAAATACTGCACAGTAACCGAAGGTGATGCAACCCGTTATGATTATACGCTGCCGATGATTATTTTTACCGGTTTCGGCATCCTGGCCCTGCTGACGGCATTACTGCTCAAGCGTGAAGACGGAATAAAAGACTATGGTTTAGAAAAACCGAATATAAAGTAATTTGTTAAATTGTTGAATTGTTGAAGTTTTCCGGCTAAAGGCGCTTATTTCTCTTTAAGCGACTTTAGCCGGAGTTGTATCAGGATGCGTCAGAAACGGGGATTCATTCCCAAGTGATACATCGCAAAAGAATAAACATCGGTATATTCTTCAATGATTTTACGGATCGGTTTACCCGCCCCATGTCCGGCTTTTGTTTCGATGCGGATCAGTTTGGGAGCGTTTCCCGTATCGGCTGCCTGAAGGGTGGCCGTATACTTAAAGGAATGGGCCGGAACGACGCGGTCGTCGTGGTCGGCTGTCGTCACCAGAATGGCCGGATAGGGCGTCCCATCGTTTTTTATCGTATGGAGCGGCGAATATCCGTAAAGGTATGTAAACATTTCCCGGTTGTCTTCACTCGTACCATAATCGCTCGCCCAGTTCCATCCGATGGTAAACTTGTGATAGCGTAACATATCCATCACGCCGACCGCCGGCAGGGCTACCCCGAACAGTTCGGGACGCTGGTTGACGACGGCGCCTATCAAAAGGCCGCCATTAGAGCCGCCGGCTATACAAATCTTATCCGGACGCGTATAATTTTCTTTAATGAGATATTCGGCTGCAGCGATAAAATCGTCGAACACATTTTGTTTCTGCATTTTCGTACCTGCAATATGCCAGTCTTCGCCATACTCGCCTCCGCCGCGCAGGTTGGCCTGGGCATAGATCCCGCCGTTCTCCAGAAACGGAATGCGCCAGGTAGAAAACGAAGGGAACAGGCTGACGTTAAATCCCCCGTAGGCATATAAATAAACCGGATTTGTCCCGTCTCGCCGGATTCCTTTTTTATAGGTGATGAACATCGGAATTTTTGTTCCGTCTTTGCTCGGATAAAAAAACTGTTCGGTAACGAAATCATCGGCGTTGAATTGAACATCGGGCGCAAGATATTTCTCGGATTTATTATTTTCGATATCATATTTATAAATCGTACCCGGAAAAGTAAACGAAGTGAAAAGATAAAACGCTTCCTTGTCGTCCTTGTTTCCGCTGAAACCGACCGAACCGAATGTCGGAAGCGTCACTTCGCATTCCTGCTTGCCGTCGAGCGAATAAACATAAGCATGGTCGGAAGCGTCTTTTATATACGACAAGATCATTTTTCCTCCGATAAACGATACGTTATTCAGCACATTTGCGGACTCAGGCACCACATCTACCCAGTCTTTCAATTCCGGTTTGCCGGCCGTTGTTTTCATCAGGCGGTATTTCGGTGCGCCGTAATTCGTATAAAAATAGATGTCGTCACCGATCACCTCTACAGGGCCGTATTCATACTCAAAATCTTCTGTAAGTTGCATAAACGCAGACTGCGGTTTACGCAAATCTTTCATAAAAAGATTATTCCCGCGTCCTTCGCCCGATTCAAATACAAACATTAACGTTTCATCATCGTTCACCCATGCCGAATAAAAGCGTTTCGGATATTTTTTATTTTCGTATACCCGCACATCTTCGCTCTGGACGGATCCCAGCTTGTGATAATAAATTTTGTGATTTTCGTTGACATTGGAAAATTCTTTCCCTTCTTCGGGTGCATCATAAGCGCTGTAATAAAAACCGTCTTTCTGCCATTGGGCGCCTGAAAACTTGGCCCATTGGATATGATCGGACGTCAATTGCCGCGTCACCAAGTCCATCACATAAATTTCGCGCCAATCACTTCCGCTGCGCGAAATCGTATAGGCCATGTATTTGCCGTCGTTCGAAAAGGAGATGCCGGAAAGAGCGACCGTCCCGTCGTCCGACAACTTATTCGGATCCAACAAAACCGACGCTTCGCCGTCCAGCGTTTCTTTCACATAAAGGACGCTCTGATTCTGCAGTCCGTCGTTTTTATAGTAATAATACTTACCATGTTTTTTAAACGGCATCCCGATTTTTTCATAATTCGTCAGATCCGTCAGGCGTTGTTTCAAGGGTTCACGAAAAGGAATCTTCGCCAGATAGGCCTGCGTCACTTCGTTTTCGGCCTCTACCCATCCGGCTACCTTTTGCGTCGTATCATCTTCCAGCCAGCGATAAGGATCGGCAACGACCGTACCGAAATATTCATCCGCAACCTCCTGTTTTTCAGCCGCCGGATACTGCACCTTATCACTCTTTGCATTGCATCCGCATAATCCGGATGCGAATCCTATACCCACCATAATCCAAATACTCGTTTTCATAATTATATCCTTTAAATTTATGTGATCTTGCCATCTATTTGCACGCTACTTTTTTATCAGCACAATGATACGCATCGAAAGGTCGAAAAAGACCATTTTCGAGTTTACATTCTGATGAATATGCCTTTCTGCAAGCGACAGTTCGTCCATCAGTTCCATCACGTTCCGCTCGTTCACATAGGGTGAAAAGTTTTTAGAAAAATCCGCTTCCTCTTTACTCATATAGTTCAATGACGGTTCATGCAGGCAATGAATGAAATTTTCGCGTATCTGGCGCTGGCAAAACGTCAAAAATTTCTTTTGCTTCTCCCGGCCCATAGAAGCCATCTCCTCTGCAAAAGATTTCATGGCGACTATATTCCGCGACCATCCGTTTCGCATGATGACTTTGAACCGGTCAAGAAAATAAGCGTCATCATTATCTACGGCCAGTGATTCCATTGCTTTGAAGTAGTTACCTTCGGATAAATGCGCTATCTGTGCGGCATCCATCTCCTGCACGCCCCATATATCCGTTATTGCTTTTGTAAGCGCTTCCGTTTGTATCGGACGCACTTGTACAAGCTGTGAACGCGAAACGATCGTTCCCAATATCCCGTCCGGGCTATCCGTTATCATCAGGATCGCCGTATTGGGAGGCGGTTCTTCGATAAATTTCAGGAGTTTATTGGCGCAGGTATCATTCATCCGCTCCGGCATCCAGACAAAAAGTATGCGATAATTCGCTTCATAGATCCGGAACGTCATCTTGTAGATGATCCGGTCGCTTTCCGCGGCATAAATGACGGCCTGCTTATTGTCGCTGTCGAGCCGGCCGAGCCACGTATCAATCGTAAAATACGAATGTTCCGCAATCTGTTCTTTCAGGAACGCGCGCCATTCGGGCAGGTAATCGTCACAAACCTCCTTTTTCGCGCTCTTATTGGATACCATCGGAAAAACAAAATGCAAGTCCGGATGCGCCAATTCATTATACTTGATGCAGGAAGGACAAACGCCGCACGAATCGGTTTCGCTACGGCCGGTACAATTCAAGTAACGTGCATACGCAAGAGCTAATTGAAACCCGCCATTTCCTTCCTTACCGCAAAACAAACGTGCATGAGGTACAACGCCTTTTCGCGCCGATTCCGTCAATTGCTGCTTCAGTTCATCCTGCCCTATTATATCCTTAAAAAACATAATCCGGTACATTAACTATTATCCGGCAAAGGTATCATTTTCCATCGAAAAATAAAAGGCCGGAAATGAAATCGTACAATCACACTTCTTTTTTTGTAAATGAAATATTTCACCCGATTTTTATTTCAAATTAAAACAAAAAATGCAAAAAGAGTGTTGATTGGAATTACGATTTCCTTATCATTTAAAATTAATCATAAAAAAAGTATAATATTTTGACTAAATGAAAGCAAATTCTTACATTTGCATTTCAAAATATTTTTTTTGTAGTAATTTATACATAAAAAAGATACAAGCATGAGAAAAAAATACACTTTGTGCAAAAAACGAAACGAGCTGAAAGGGCAACAGGGATTGTATGATCCGAAAAATGAACACGATGCGTGCGGCGTAGGGATGATTGTGAATATTCATGGCGAGAAGTCGCATGAGATCGTGGAAGCGGCCCTGAAAGT
>JAIRSF010000103.1 GCA_031255595.1 Tannerella sp. | reverse complement strand
CATTATCTTTGCAAAACAACAAAATTAATAAAAATATCATGGCAAAAACAAACGAAGAGCCTAATGGCGGATTGCATAATGTGTTAGCGGTAGGTACGTTATTAACGGGAACAATTGTTGCGGAATCGGATTTTCGCCTCGACGGACGTGTGGAAGGGGAGATTCATTGCAAGGGTAAAATTGTCGTTGGCCCGAAAGGGAGTGTTAAAGGTAATATTATGACGGATAATGCGGAAATTTTCGGAACGATAGAAGGTTCCATACGTGTGCATGAACGCCTTATCCTGAAATCATCTGCCGTTATCAAAGGAGATATCTTTATTCAGACATTGGAGATAGAACCGGGAGCCAAACTGAACGGTTCGTGTACAATGTCCGGAAAAGAAGGCATCGGAGGAGCGCCTGCGCCGTCCAATCCCAATCCGGTAAACAATCAAAAGAAATAGGCGGTTACATAAAATTCGTTGTTCATCGTCCGTTTGCGGTTATGAGGGTTTTAATTTTGTTATTAAAACCTTCTGCACGTAATAATGCATCGAGTGTAATGTGCATCCGGTAACACCATTCATTATCCGGATCGGCCGGTATATTAATTCGTTCGGCATTCGGATCCTTGCGTTTTATCCCGTCGTCTGTTGCAAACCAGTCCTGAAGCGGGATGATCGTTAGCATAGAGGACGATTTCAGGTGGTTTGAAATGATTTGTTCGGCTATCGCGGACGAACATTCCCGGGGAGCTTCCCCCTCGTATTTTAATACGGAATTATAGTATCGTTGTGTTTTATCCCTGTCTTCCCGCCACCATGCGCGGAGGGGGTTCATGTCGTGTGTCGAGGTCGTGCAGACCGAGTGGTAAGGCAATGTGTAAAGATCTGTAAATTCGCGGTTTGACACTTTCGATATCCGTTCCAACTCGAGGGTGAAGATCTGCAGCTTTTCCATCACTTCATGAACGGACGCCGGAATCATTCCCAGGTCTTCGCCGCAAACAAGCATCTCTGTGTTGTATATTAAAGGTGTAAGGCGGTTCAGGGCGGTTTGTTTCCAAAATTCGTTGTGCCGCAGGAAATAAAAGTCGTTGTATAATCTGTTGAAAGCATCCCTGTTTTCGTCCGGTAGCTCGCTGTATGCGTATGATTTGCCGGCTGATATGCGCGGATGATAATGTTTCCTTTTGTATGGATCTTCGAGAAATAATACTTCGTTTGCAATGGTCATCAATCCTTCTCGGATGACCTGTGATTTTGTATCCGTACGTCCTTCAAAAATCTTTTTTATTTTTCTTTGCGTCGAGCATATTTCGTTTAATACCAAGTGTTCCGCATCTGCATGACTTAGGAACCCGTAAAGCGAGTTCATATCCGTTTCCTTTCCGAATATAGCGGGAAGATACCGGATGTGAATACGCGGTCTGGCCCACTGCTCGTCGAACACATCCATTCCGTAATTTTCAATTTCTTCTTTGGACAGGGGGAGCGCAGGCCTGAAACGCCCGCATAAACCTTCCGTATATTCCAGCGGAATTTCCCATATACGAAAAAAGCCGAGGATATGGTCTATACGGAAACAGTCGAAATAATGGTTTAGATTCCGAAAGCGTTTTTTCCACCAGGCGAAACCGTCTTTTTCCATCGTTTGCCAGTTGTAGGTAGGGAAAGACCAGTTTTGACCGGTATCGGAAAACGCATCCGGCGGAGCGCCCGACTGTCCCTGCATATTGAAATACTCCGGCTCCGTCCACGCCTCAACACTTTTGCGGTTGATGCCGATAGGGATGTCCCCTTTGAGGACAACCCCGTTTTTACGCGCATATTCGGCTATGATTCCGAATTGCGTATGGAGTGTATATTGAATAAAAAACGAATAGGAAAGTTCATCGTACGCCTCGTTTTCAGGTTGACGGAACGATTCGATCTTTTTCCGGTTGTATTGTGCATATTCTCCCCATTGGGAAAAATCGGCTGTGTTGTTTTTATCCCGGAGGTATGAGAACGTAGCATAGGGAACCAGCCATTCTTCGTTTTCGGCAATAAAGTTCTTAAAATCGCTGTTATTTAATATATTTTCTTTCTCCTGCCGGAAATATTCGCGGAAGTAGCCGGTTTTGCATGCGGTTACGGCTTCGTAATCTACGGTATCCGTAGCATTTAATTTTTGTTGCATTGCGTTGTAGAACCGGACTCTTTCCGGATCCTTCAGGCTTCCCAGCATCGGGATGTTTATATAGAGCGGGTGAAGCGCATAAATAGATATGGCGCTGTAGGGGTAGGAGTCTTTCCAGGTGTGCGAATATGTGGTATCGTTCATCGGCAAGACCTGTATGAAATGTTGTCCCGTCTTTTTTGCCCAGTCGACCAGTTTCCGGATATCGCCGATATCCCCGATGCCGAAACCGTTTTCCGAGCGAAGGGAGAAGACCGGAATGACCGTACCGCAGGCTTTCCACAAAAAATCCGGCGTTTTCAATGGATAGTCATGAATGATCATACAACCTTTTCTGTTTTCACAAGGCGCGTTTATGGTGCGGTTACTGTCTTTTTCCCAATAACACAGTTTGTTTGTCTTTTTTTCCAGCACTATGAATTTGTATTCCAGGGGAAACGAGATATCTTCGGCGCGAAATACGGTTTCCCATTGCGGAAAATTCGCTCCGGAAAGGATCAGGGCGCAATCTGTGTTCCAGTTGCCGAGGCATGGCTGGTTGCCGGTTACGGCAACCGTTTGTTCCGGTGTTACTTTCGGAGCATTCAGGCGCAGTATGATGTCATTTGAGGATTTCGGGTTACCGTCCGTTCTTTTTTCTTCCTGCCGGGCAAAGAGGTTTTTGGTGAACGCCGATGTATAAAAAACCCTGTCGGCAGGTTCCGGTAACCAGTAATCATGCAGCAAATAAGCCTCATAACCGCCGGTGAAAGAAATATGATGTGCGAGATGTGGATCCTCTATCTTTCTTATTCCGTTTTCGTCTTCTAATATATAATTGTATTTAAGTTCTCTAACGGAACCGGGCAGCGTCGTTTCCAGTTGCCATTCTCCTCCGTTGCGGTAATGCATTTCTTTTGCCGCATAGATACTGTTGTTTCCCAGTTCCGCACATGAACCCGTTATCAGCAGTTTTTGTCCCCAGGCTGTGTTGTATTTTATATTGAAGATAATATTCATTCGTAAAATCCGGTTTACGGTTAGTTACATTTTGAAGCCCCGCAGTTTTTACAGGTCAGGCATCCTTCCTGATATACCAGTGTTTCGAATCCGCAACTTGGGCATTTTTGCCCATTCGCTTCGGAGCCGTCCGGGATGTATTTCTTCAATGCCCGTTCTACTCCGTTTTTCCAGGTGTTTATACTTTTATCGTTGAGTTCCATTCCCTGTACAAGTTTGATAACCTGGTCGATAGGCATGCCGTAGCGTAATACGCCCGATATAAGTTTTGCATAATTCCAAAATTCGGGATTAAATTTCCCATCCAGTCCTTCGATCGTCAGTTTATATCCGCGTTTGTTTTTGAATTGGAAATCATAATGTTTTCTTCCGTTTTCATCATAACTTTTTATGATGGATCCTTTTGATACGTTTTTAGGAAGCATGATCCCTTCGTCATCGTCGGCAAGCCCCGTAAATATTTCGTACGGTCGACCGTTCAGGAGCCCCACAAAGGCAATCCATTTATCCTTGTTGTTCTGAAACTTAACAACGTCGGCTTCCAACTCGCGCGGGCGTTTCGCCATGATAACCGGCGGTTCCATGCAGTCGCTGTCTTTCCTTTTCTTTTTGTCGTCTACGGATATCAGTACACCGGAGCGGGAGCCTTCGCGGTATACGGTACAACCTTTGCACCCTGATTTCCATGCCTGCACATACAGCTCATTGACAAGTTCTTCGGAGGCTTCGTTCGGCAGGTTTATCGTCACACTGATGGAGTGATCCACCCATTTTTGTATGCGTCCCTGCATCCTTACTTTCTGAAGCCAGTCAACGTCGTTGGATGAGGCTTTGTCGTAGGGCGACCGTTTCAGCATATCCTGTATTTCTTCTTCCGAGTATTTTTTGATGGGGGAATATCCGTTGGCTATCATCCACGTCACAAATTTATGATGAAAGACGGTATATTCTTCGAATGCGTCGCCTGTTTCGTCGACAAAATCCACACGTACATTCGAGTCATTGGGGTTTACTTTACGCCGGCGTTTGTAAACGGGCATAAATACCGGCTCGATGCCGGATGTCGTTTGCGTCATGAGGCTCGTTGTTCCGGTGGGCGCTATGGTAAGGCATGCAATGTTCCGGCGTCCATAAGTCGTCATTTCTTTGTAGAGGGCGGGATCGGCATCGCGTAAGCGGTTTATGAACGGATTTTTTTCTTCGCGTTTCGCGTCATATAATTCGAACGCCCCTCTTTCCCGGGCCATTTTTACGGATGAGCCGTAGGCGGCAAGCGCTAATGTTTTCTGTACTTTTTCCGCAAAATCAGTAGCTTCTTCCGTTCCGTAGCGCAGGTTTAATGCCGCCAGCATATCTCCTTCGGCCGTAATACCTACACCGGTTCGCCGTCCCTGAAGTGTTTTTTTTCGGATTTTTTCCCAAAGGTGGAGTTCCGTATGTTTGATCTCTTCGGATTCCGGGTCTGATTTTATTTTCTCGATGATTTTATCGATTTTCTCCATTTCGAGATCTATAATATCATCCATTATTCTTTGCGCCAGCGCCGTATGTTTTATGAAAAGTTCAAAATCGAAACGGGCGTCTGGTGTAAAAGGATTTACTACGTAAGCGTACAGGTTGACCGCCAATAACCGGCAGCTATCGTACGGGCACAACGGGATTTCACCGCAGGGATTGGTCGAAACCGTTTTGAAACCCAGGTCGGCATAGCAGTCGGGAACGGATTCTTTTATAATAGTATCCCAGAATAAAACGCCCGGTTCGGCCGATTTCCATGCATTGTGGATGATTTTTTTCCAGAGCTGTGTGGCGTTTATATCTTTTTTAACGGCCGGGGTGAGTGAATCGACCGGATATTGTTGTTCGTAGAGCGTCCCGTTTATAGCGGCATTCATAAATTCGTCATCAATTTTAACCGAAACATTCGCGCCCGTTACTTTTCCTTCGGTCATTTTGGCGTCAATAAACGCTTCGGAGTCGGGGTGTTTGATGGACACGCTTAACATAAGCGCACCGCGTCGCCCTTCCTGCGCCACTTCGCGTGTAGAGTTCGAGTATCGTTCCATAAACGGGACAAGCCCGGTTGATGTCAGCGCGGAATTTTTCACAATGGAATCTTTCGGGCGTATGTGTGATAAATCGTGCCCTACGCCTCCGCGACGTTTCATCAGTTGAACCTGTTCTTCGTCAATTCGTATCACAGCGCCGTAAGAATCCGCATGACCATCCAACCCGATCACAAAACAATTCGATAAGGATGCTACCTGGTTATTATTACCGATGCCCGTCATGGGGCTTCCCTGCGGTATAATGTAGTTAAATTTGTCGAACAGGTCGAATAATTCCTGCTCCGAAAGAGGATTAGGATATTTGTTTTCGATCCGGCTTATTTCTTTTGCCAGACGCCGGTGCATATCTGCGGGCGTTTTTTCGTAGATGTTGCCGAACCCGTCTTTGAGGGCGTATTTGTTTACCCAAACTTTAGCTGCAAGTTCGTCACCTGCAAAATAGACCAGAGAAGCTTTGTGTACTTCATCGAAAGAATAAGTTTTCCGATTCATCATTTTGTTTTTTTGTAAAAATTAATTTTAAAGTGCAAGTTTAGGGATAGTTTATGACTTGTCCAAATTTTTGGAAGATAAAAATGAGTATTGTTTAAAAGTTTTCTGTTATTTTTTTAAAACGATTGATTATTTGTTATTTAAAATTTCAGCCACATTCAAATGTTTTCCAAAAGTGAAGACTTGGAGTAAGAAAGGTTTTCTTTTTAATTTATTTCCCGGTCGTTACAGTTTAAAATTGCCGGCTTTATACAAGTGCAAAAAAGAACGATCCGTTTTTGCGGATCGTTCTTTTTGCAGATATTTAAGATTCCCGTTCTTTATGGAATATCTTTATGGAATAAAATCTTTTACAGAATACCTTGCGCCATCATTGCTTTGGCAACTTTCATGAATCCGGCGATGTTCGCTCCTTTTACATAGTTGACGAATCCGCCTTCTTCGCTTCCGTATTTTACGCAAGCTTCATGAATATTATTCATAATATCCTGTAGTTTTTGATCTACCTCTTCGCGCGACCAGCTTAGTTTCATTGCGTTTTGTGTCATTTCCAGTCCCGATACGGATACGCCTCCCGCATTGGCGGCTTTGCCCGGAGCATACAGGATTTTGTTTTTCAGGAACACCTCGATCGCTTCGGGAGTAGAGGGCATATTGGCGCCTTCCGAAACGGCGATACATCCGTTTTTGATAAGTATTTCCGCATCTTCCCCGTTCAATTCGTTCTGGGTGGCCGACGGCAGTGCAATGGTGCATTTTTCGGCCCAGGGGCGTCCGCCTTCCACATATTTGCATCCGTATTTTTCCGCATATTCCTTAATGCGTCCGCGGTATATGTTTTTCAGTTCGAATACATATTCAAGTTTTTCTTTATCTATTCCGTCCGGGTCGTAGATATATCCGTTACTGTCGGATAAGGTAACAACTTTGCCTCCCAGTTCCAAGACCTTTTCCGCAGTGTAAGTCGCTACGTTGCCGGAGCCGGAGATGGCGACCACCTGTCCTTTCAGGTCGCTGATACCTTTTCTTTTCAGCATGTTCATCAGGAAGTAGATATTGCCGTAACCCGTTGCTTCGGGACGGATCAGCGAACCGCCGTACTCAAGGCCTTTGCCGGTCAGTGTTCCGGTATTTTCGCGGGCCAGCTTCCGGTACATTCCATAGAGGAATCCGATTTCGCGTCCGCCGACGCCGATATCGCCTGCCGGAACATCGGTTTCCGGGCCGATATACCGCCACAGTTCCGTCATGAACGCCTGGCAGAAACGCATGATTTCCGCATTTGATTTTCCTTTCGGGTTAAAATCGGAGCCGCCTTTGCCTCCACCCATAGGAAGCGTAGTTAATGAGTTCTTGAATGTTTGTTCAAACGCCAAAAACTTTAAGATCGAAAGATTAACCGAAGCATGGAGGCGCAGTCCGCCTTTGTATGGGCCGATCGCATTGTTGTGTTGTATGCGATACCCCATGTTGGTCTGTACATTACCTTTATCATCAACCCATGTGACACGGAATGAAAAAATACGGTCAGGAATACAGATCCGTTCAATCAGATTGCTTTTCTCGAACTCGGGATAAGAGTTGTACACTTCTTCGATAGAGTTTAATACCTCCTCTACTGCCTGGTGATATTCCGGTTCATTCGGAAATCTCCTTTTCAAATTGTCTAAAACTTGTTTAACGTTCATAGTGTCTTTTTTTTATTTTATGTTATTTTGCGACGGCAAAGATAACTGTTTTTTTTGAAAAAACAATATTTTTATCACATAACTCTTATTTTTGTTGTAAAAATGTCATTGGTAAATTTAATATGCCGTCTGTTTTTTTTATTTGTCATTTATAGAAAGATAGGCGTATTTGGAGATAGGAAAATTCAAAAATCAGATCTGTTTTCGGTTTTGCCGTTGATCCGGGTCGGAAGACTATTTTTATGGATAATATTTATTTTAAATGAAAAATAGTATCTTTGTGTGCTGAAAAGTACAGTAACAGGAAAAATACATGAATATTAAAATGTTATTTGATGGGGACGAGGTTCCTAACGATGTAGCGGTTATTGATACCCTTAAAAAGTCGGCTTTACCGGTTGTTTTATACGGCGCGAAGGTTGATGTGGCGGATCGGATTGCAGAAAAGCTATCCCGTAATCATATAAATGTGGCATGGGTTGTTTCTGATGAAGACGCTCCGGTGATGACGTCGTCTACGTTATTCTTAAAAGATACGGAAATAATAAGTATTAAGGAATTAGATGAAAGGTTGCCGGCATATCAGGTGATACTCGGATTTGTAAAAGGATATGGTAATATTTCCGCCGTTACGGCTAAGTTCAAAAACGCGGAATCGGTATCATATCTTTCGGAGATATTTGATATGGAGGTTATCAGGCCCTCTTTTGTCCATGAGAACAGGGTGTTTCTGGAGGAGTTATATGAGAATTTGCTGGATCAACATTCGAAAGATTCGTTTGTCGCTTATTTATTAAGTAAGACGCGGCAGGATATGAAATACCTGCCTCCTGTCTTTGATAGGATTCAGTATTTTCCGAACGGGATGTTTGAATTTTCCGCTCATGAGTCCTATTTTGACTGCGGTGCATTCACCGGCGATACGATTGAGGAGTTTTTAAAAGCGACAGGCGGTTTGTACCGCCATATCTGGGCGGCGGAGCCCGACCGTTCCAACTATAAGCGGTTGATGGAATATGTCGGAGAAAAAAAGCTTTCGGACATAGACGTCATAAATAAAGGTATATACGCTTATGCCGGAAGGCTCCCTTTTCGGGAAGACGGGAGCATGCTTTCAATGATATCGGACGATGCGGATCATTATATCGAAGTGGATACCATTGACCGTATAACGGGCGATCATCCCGTTACTTATATCAAAATGGATGTGGAAGGCGTGGAATTGATGGCTTTGAAAGGTGCGGAGCAGACGATCCGAAGGGATAAACCTGTTCTTGGTATCAGTGTTTATCACAAGGAACGCGATTTGATTGATATACCTCAATATATTAAAGAAATTGTGCCGGAATATAAGTTTTATTTCAGAGTCCATAAAAAAATAGCGATAGATACGATTCTGTATGCTGTTATAAAGTAAGTTATGAGTTTAATAATTCGTTTAATTATACACTAAAATTATTTTATTATGAGAAACAAAATTTTAAAATCCGCAATGGTTTTTGTTGCGTTGTTTGCCTGTTCGTCTTTGTTTGCACAGGACACTTATCCTGCACCGGAAAAAATGAATCCCGGTATGTCTGAATTTTGGTTGCCCCAGCCGACCATTGTAACTCCCGGGGATATAAAAACAAATTCCGCGCCGTCGGATGCAATTGTTTTATTTGACGGAAAAGATCTGTCGGCATGGAAAAGTGTGAAAACAAAGGAAGCTGCCGGATGGGTGGTGAATAAAGACGGTACCTTTACCGTCAATAAAGCGCATGGAGATATTCAAACGAAAGAGGAGTTTGAAAATTTCCAGTTACATATCGAGTGGTGTGTGCCGGTTGATATAACGGGGAAAAGTCAGGGGCGCGGAAACAGCGGTATCTTCCTGCAGGGAAAATACGAGTTGCAGGTGCTGGACAATTATCGGAACGAAACCTATTCGAACGGACAGGCCGGAAGTATCTACAAGCAATCGCGGCCATTGGTCAATGCCATGCGTAAACCGGGAGAATGGAATGTCTATGATGTTATATACACAGCTCCGGTATTTAAAGAAGACGGGACATACCGTATTCCTCCGAGTGTAACGGTAATCCATAACGGTATTGTGGTACAGAATAATACGACGATTCTCGGTACGACGGAGTATATCGGATTTCCCAAAGTACAAAAACATGGCCCCGGCCCTATTGTCCTGCAGAGCCATGGCGATCCGAGTGAGCCGATCAGTTTCAGAAACATCTGGATTCGGAAGCTTTAATTTTCAATCTTTATATTAAATGTATGTAATAATCCCGCGGTTCCCCTAAAAGGGAAAGCGGGATTTTTTTTTCAATACAACAACTTGCTGTGTTTCTGCATTTTGTTGATGTTGTCGTGTGCGTGCAGGTAGTAATGTGCGATCGTGATCGGCGAAAGCGGATTTTGGGTTTGCAAAGGGCGTTATGTATTTTTAACAAGGAGGGGTTTGGTACGAAGATTGTCGGAATAGAGTGCATTTTGTAGGGTTTGTATGATTTGTTCGTGGTTTTCTGTTATTATTTTGTTGAAAAGTTATTTGTTGGCGGGTGTTATTTTTTTTGTTTTTATGAATAAGTTTGCAGTTGAAAATAGCATTAATTTTATTGAAAGATAATATGAACAATTCCTTTTTTAGCCGTTTTACTCCTAAGGAGCCTAAATTTTTCCCTTTATTTAAAGACCTTTCATCCGTCTTGATCACTGCTTCGGACTTACTTATCGATTGCATGAAAACAAATGATCATGGACAGCAGGTTGAATATTACAAAAAAATAAAAGATCAGGAACGGTTGGGCGATAAACTTTCGCATCGGGTTTTTGACGAGTTGAACAGCACGTTCATAACACCTTTTGACCGGGAAGATATACATGACCTGGCCATGCATCTGGACGATGTGATGGATGGCATTAATAGTTCGGCAAAACGGGTTGCTTTGTATAATCCCAGGAGTATTCCCGAAGATGCATTGGAGTTGTCCCTGTTGATCAAAGAGGCTTCGGTATGTATCGGTAAGATTATGGAAGAACTGGATTCTTTAAAAAATAACTCTTCCAATGTGCAGTCATATTGTAAGGAGTTGCATGAGATAGAGAACAGGGCGGATGATGTATATGAACTTTTTGTTATTAAACTGTTTGAAAATGAGAAAGACGGCATCGAACTGTTTAAATTGAAAGAGATCCTGTATGAATTGGAGAAGACTACGGATATAGCGGAACATGTCGGTAAGATTGTAAGGACGATTATTATAAAGTATGCGTAAAACGGTATTCTGATGGAATTATTGCTAACGATTATTGTCCTTTCTCTTCTTTTCGATTTTATAAACGGATTTCATGATGCGGCCAACTCGATTGCCACCATTGTTTCGACAAAGGTGCTAACGCCTTTTCAGGCCGTATTATGGGCTGCTTTTTTTAATTTTGTCGCTTTTTTTATCGCTAAATATATCATCGGCGAATTTGGAATTGCAAATACGGTTTCAAAAACCGTATTCGAGCAATACATAACGCTTCCTATCATCTTATCCGGAATCATTGCCGCCATCATCTGGAACCTGGCAACCTGGTGGCTGGGCATTCCTTCATCTTCTTCTCATACGCTTATCGGAGGATTTGCCGGAGCCGCTATTATGGCAAGCGGGTTTAAAGCCATACAGAGTGTTGTGATCATCAAGATTGCGGCGTTTATATTTCTGGCGCCTATTATCGGGATGGTTATAGCCTTATTCCTGACAATCGCCGTTTTATATATATGTAAAAGGGCGAATCCCCATAAAGCGGAAACCTGGTTTAAAAGGCTTCAGTTAGTATCTTCGGCACTTTTCAGCATCGGTCATGGGTTGAATGATTCCCAGAAAGTGATGGGTATTATCGCTGCCGCAATGATTGCCGCTCATCCGTTAGGCCTGGGGGCAGGGATAGAGTCGATAGAAGATTTGCCCAACTGGGTTGCTTTTGCCTGCTTTACCATGATCTCGCTCGGCACCATGTCCGGCGGCTGGAAGATCGTAAAGACAATGGGATCCCGTATCACAAAAGTAACACCGTTGGAAGGCATGGTAGCGGAAACGGCAGGTGCATTGACGCTTTATCTTACGGAATACCTGAAAATACCGGTCAGCACGACGCATACCATAACAGGCGCTATCATCGGGGTAGGGGCGACCAAGCGTTTGTCGGCCGTACGTTGGGGCGTAACGAAAAATCTGTTGGTTGCGTGGATCTTAACCATACCGGTCAGCGCGTTGCTGGCTGCGCTTATTTATGGGGTCGTGTTTCTTTTTATTTGATCCTGCCGGAGTGTAAATGATTGATTTTTAGCCTTTATTTCATAAATTAATAAAAAAGTGCAGCAAAAAAGTAACAATTTATTTGGAGATTAAAAAAAAGTCTGTATTTTTGTAACCGAAAATGCTTAAAAGATGAGAAATTGGTTTAATACATATTATTATTTTTACTTTTACTTTAGTCGGTAGAGGCAGGAATTTTATATGTGTTAAAGATTGAACAGCAAATAAATAGAAATTAAAACATGAAAGTCCTGCCGAACAACGGCGGGACTTTCTGTTTTTCTTCGGCTTTCATTCAATAAAAAACAAAGGATGTAAAATGAAAAAAGTAGCAATTCAGGGAATTTTGGGATCGTACCACGATGTGGCGGCCCGTCATTATTTTGAAGGGGAGGAGATAGAGATTATCGGATGCCGTTCGTTCCGGGACGTCATCCGGCAGATACGCGACGATGCCTCGGTGATGGGACTTATGGCTATCGAAAATACGATTGCCGGCAGCCTGCTGCAAAACCATGAACTGATCCGGCAGAGCGAATGTTTCATAACGGGGGAGTATAAACTGCGCATATCCCATTCGTTGGCCGCTTTGCCGGCGACGGATCTCTCGGAGGTGAAAGAAGTCAACTCGCATCCCATCGCTTTGATGCAATGCGCCGAATTTCTGGAAACACTCCCCGGAGTCAAGATAGTGGAGAAAGAAGATACGGCGATGAGCGCCAAACGGATTGCGGAAAATAAGCTGTACGGGCATGCTGCTATATGCGGCAAGGCCGCTGCCGAAAGATACGGACTGGAAGTCCTCGCGGAGGCTATCGAAACGAACAGCCGCAATTTTACCCGTTTCTTGGTTATTGCGGATAAGTGGAACGCGGAAGATATCATGCAGGGCGTCAAACGGAACAAATCGTCCCTTGTGTTTGCTTTGCCCCATACGGCCGGAAGCCTCTCGAAAGTGTTGACGATCCTCTCGTTTTATGATATGAACCTGACCAAAATACAGTCGCTTCCGATTATAGGCAGGGAGTGGGAATATCTGTTTTATATCAATCTGACGTACTCGGACTACACCCGGTATAAACAGGCGTTGGATGCGATCATACCCTTAACGAAAGATTTAAAAATTTTAGGTGAATATGCAGAAGGAAAGCAAAGTGTATAATATCCGCCCTGCCGATCGCATCGGTCGTGTCGAGGAGTATTATTTTTCAAAGAAACTGAAAGAGATAGCGGAAATGAATCGGGCGGGCAACGAGGTGATCAACCTGGGAGTCGGAAGCCCGGATATGCCTCCGTCCGGACAGGCGATCGCAACTTTTTGTTCCGAAATACAAAAAGAGGACGCGCATGGTTATCAGCCTTATGTCGGTATACCGGCCTTACGTGAGGGATATGCCTCGTGGTACAACAGGTGGTACGGGGTGGAACTTGATCCGAAGACGGAAATACAGCCGCTGATCGGTTCAAAAGAAGGGATACTGCATATCTCCATGGCGTTCCTGAATCCGGGGGATGGCGTGCTGGTGCCGAATCCGGGCTATCCTACTTACACATCCGTCGGCAACTTAATCGGCGCAGATCTCATGCCCTATCATCTGGACGAAAATAACGGATGGTATCCCGATTTCGGGCAATTGGAGCGTCAACTTGCGGAAAGGCGGCAGGCGGGGAAACAAGCCGTCAAACTGATGTGGGTAAACTATCCCAACATGCCTACCGGCGCGGACGCCTGCGTTGCGTTGTATGAAAAGTTGGTCGATTTCGGCCGTACCCACGCGATCGTCATCTGCAACGACAATCCGTACAGTTTTATCCTCAACGAAAACCCGCTGAGCATATTAAGTATCCGGGGAGCGAAAGAGGTCTGCATCGAATTAAATTCGATGAGCAAATCGCACAATATGCCCGGGTGGCGTATGGCGATGCTTGCCTCGAATGAACGGTTTGTTCAATGGGTGCTACGTGTGAAAAGCAACATTGATTCGGGGCAGTTTCGACCGATGCAATCGGCCGTCGTTGAGGCGCTGAAAGCCGGCAGGGAGTGGTACGACGGCATGAACGGCGTTTACCGCAGGCGGCGCGCGTTGGCCGGACGGATCATGGAAACGTTAGGCTGTACTTATCGCAAAGAGCAGGTCGGCCTGTTTTTGTGGGGCCGGATACCGGATCGGATGAAAAACGGCGAAACCCTGGCGGATAAAATTCTCTATGAAGCCAACGTTTTCATAACGCCCGGATTCATATTCGGGAGTATGGGCGACCGGTATATCCGGATATCACTTTGCTGTAAGGAGCATGTGCTGGAAAAGGCGGTAGGAAGAATAAAAAAATGGCATGACGGATAACGGAAACGGTTGCTTGACCTTGTGTGAAGCGGTTTTCAATTTGAGAGCGACGGAAAAATGTACAACGAAACAGGTAGCGATTTAATAAAAAGCAAGGATATGAAAAATTTAGAGTTACAATCAATTTTATTGCCGGGAATGGACGAAAAGCGCCCGTTGGTTATAGCCGGCCCCTGTAGTGCGGAAACGGAAGAACAGGTGTTGAATACGGCGAAAGCGCTGGCGTCGAAAGAGATTAAAATTTTCAGGGCGGGTATATGGAAACCGCGCACCAAACCGGGGGGCTTTGAAGGGGTTGGGTCGACGGGATTGCCATGGTTGAAACGTGTGAAAGAAGAAACCGGAATGTATGTGGCAACGGAGGTCGCCACGCGCGACCATATCTTCGAATCCCTGAAAGCGGGTATCGACGTTTTATGGATCGGCGCCCGTACTGTGGCCAATCCTTTTGCTGTGCAGGAAATAGCGGACGCTCTGCAGGGTATCGATGTTCCGGTACTGATTAAAAACCCGGTTAACCCGGATCTTGAATTATGGATCGGCGCCATCGAACGTATCTACGGGGCGGGACTTCATCGAATAGGCGTTATCCATCGCGGATTCAGCTCCTACGACAAGAAGATGTACCGGAATATGCCCTTATGGCATATACCGATAGAGCTCCGTCGCCGTTATCCGAACCTGCCTATCCTATGCGATCCGAGCCATATAGGAGGCCGGCGCGAACTGGTTGCGCCGTTGTGCCAGCAGGCGATGGATCTGAATTTTGACGGTTTGATCATCGAAGCGCATTGTTGTCCCGAAAAAGCGTGGAGTGATGCGGCGCAACAGGTCACGCCGGATGTGCTGGATTATGTCCTGAACCTGCTTGTTATCCGGGACGTTTCGCAGACAACGGAAAACCTGGCGGCATTGCGCCGCCAGATAGATACCATTGATGAAGGCTTATTGGAACTTTTGGCAAAACGCATGCGTATATCCAGAGAGATCGGGATCTATAAAAAAGAGCATAACATGCCGGTTTTGCAGACGCCGCGTTATGGCGAAATACTTGATAATCGTGCAAAAATGGGGGCTTCCATGGAATTGAATCCCGATTTTGTGAAGAAGATATTAAGCGAGATTCACGAAGAATCCGTACGTCAGCAAATGATCATTATGAATAAATAGTGCGTCCTGTTTCGGCGCAAAGTGAAGTAAAATACATTGAATTACTAAAAACGGTTGTTTATGAAAATATTGATATTAGGTGCGGGAAAGATGGGATCTTTCTTTACCGATTTACTGAGTTTTGAACATGAAGTGGCGGTTCTTGAAAAGGATCCGCAGCGGATGCGTTTTATTTATAATGCGATTCGTATGCAGTCGCCTGAAGAAATACCGGATTTTGCACCGGAACTTGTTATTAATTGTGTGACGCTGAACTATACGATGGATGTATTTAAACAGGTGCTCCCTTATCTGAAGCCGAACTGTATCATTTCGGACATCGCTTCCGTAAAAAATAACCTGAAGGAATTTTATGCCGCCTGCGGTCATCCGTATGTATCGACCCATCCGATGTTCGGCCCTACGTTTGCCAACCTGTCCAATCTGGTCAAGGAGAATACGATCATCATCTCGGAGGGCGACCACCTGGGGAAAATATTTTTCAAAGACCTCTACGGCCGGTTAAAACTTAATATATTTGAGTACACCTTTGAGGAACACGACAAGGTGGTAGCCTATTCGTTGGGTATACCGTTCGCCTCCACGCTTGTTTTTGCCGCAACGATGGTGCATCAGGACGCTCCCGGCACGACCTTCAAACGTCACATGAAAATTGCACGTGGACTTCTCTCGGAAGACGATTACCTGCTGACCGAAATTCTGTTTAATCCGCGTACACCCCGGCAAATAGCGCGTATTCAGGAACAGTTATCCGCCCTGCAGGAGATGATTGCCGCCAAAGATACGGTAAAAATGAAAGCATTTCTGGAAGATGTAAGGGAAAAAATCAAATAACCCCTCCGCGGGGAGAGGGGCGTTTATCATTCGGGCGTTCTCTTAGAAAATGGGCGCTTTTATTCCGAAATAGAACCCGCTTTCTCCTCTTTTATTGATCGCATAACTGCAGTTGAGCGTAATGTCGTAATAAGTTACAAGGTCGAGTCCGATGCCGCTTCCCCAGAGGAATGTGTTGGCCAGCGTATTATATTCGTTTTTGTGGCTGTTGTGTACGTATCCGATATCATACGAAAGTTTGGCATACAGGGAGAAGTGAATTTTGGTGAACTTTGCACCTTTTTCCGAAGCGAACAGCTTGAAGATTCTTTTGGGCATGACGAGGAAGCGGACGTCGTTGTTCAGGATCGCATGGTGTTGTCCGTCAATGACATAATAGTCGTATCCCGTAATGTTTTTTTCATCATATCCAACATGGCGGTCGTATATGTATGCCTGTTTATTCTTAAATGTTACGCCGGTGTTTAATCTTGAGCTCCAGAACCATCGTGGAAAAAATTCTTCGTAATATTGCAGCCTTAGATTCAACTCTCCATAGAAAAAACGCATATCATCGGCTGTTATGCCCGTTACCTCCGTACCGGCAAAATAGCCTTTCGTCGGATATGCAATATAGTCGCGGTGTTCGTAGCTATACTTGTATGAAAGGATGAAAGTGTTGTTGACCGGATGGTCGGTACCCCAGTAATCCCTGTTTATTTTCAGGACGGTATCGTTGAGGTGAACCCTTTGGTATCCCGCATCGATAGAATGGGTATTTCGTATGCCCGGCCTGTATGTATAACTGATCGTCCCTTCCATTGTTTTGTCCAGAAAATTATTCGGGTCTTTAAAATAGACGACCTTGTTGTCTGTTGATTTTATATTCAATGTTTTGTTGTATAAAGCGCTTGCTCCGAATCCTAATATTTGGGTGCGTTTTTTATCTAATGCGATGTTGGAATATGCCACCCGGAAGCCTTTTTCGAACCCGAAATAATGGCTTGCCGTAATTTTATGCCTCATGCCGAAAACATTATAGATCCGTAATCCCCATCCGATGGTGATACGGTTGAAATCCCGCTCATGGAGCCAACTGCTCAGGTTACGATCTTCGAGTTTGAGGTTCACCTGTGGCCAGTAATACCATCTTTCTTCTACACGAATTATAATGATGCAGGATACGCAATCTTCCCTGTCGAGTGAATCGGGAATATAGTCTATGTATACGTAATTAAAAAGGGATGTATTGTTTAGGTGTTCGATTGCCGTATTCAGTTGAAATATAAGCCTGTCTTCCGGCATACGATCCCCTTTTCGGAACGGCAACTCCCGCATGATCGTGAAGTCCTTTGTTTTCTTGTTTCCGAATATGCATATGTCGGATATGCAGATATCCGACGCCGACAGGTTTCCACATACGACAAGCGCCGGAAAAATGCACAAAATTATTCTTATTATCATTACTTTCATTGCGCCAAATGTACTGATATTTTTGTAAATTAATCAAAAAAAGGCGAAAAATATGACATAGGTGATGTTTTTTTGTACAAAACCATGAAGTATTCGTGATGTATTTAGTACCGGCGTCAAACGTTAAATAATAGTAAAATGACATCTTTTAGTATTCCGGTAGATTTATTATTACGATAAAATTGTACGTTTGCATGCCCAATGTATGGAAATATTTAAAAAATTTATTGAGTATACGATGGAAAAGTTGACAAATTGTATTTTCCGGTTAATATTTCGTAACGGATGATGTATGATGCTACCATGACGGACATAGGCTGTTGCATATAGAATTGTGCCGTTACCGGGATTGCCGCTTGTTTTTCAGGCTATATTGCAACATCGGGAATTATTCTGTTTATACCATGTGTCACCACTTTCTTTTCCGGTTTATTTTTTATGGTTTTAATTTGTATGATAAGAAAATGATTAAAAAATTAATGAAGATTATCGCCATCGTATGTATGGTGGGATGGTTTGCGGAAGTGCAGGCGAGTGATAAGCAGGGAATTACGTTGAAGGGACGTGTCCGGGTAGAAGGAACGGGAGAGAATGTCGCATTTGCTACGATTACGCTGCAGGACGACAGTGCGAAAATGATTACGAAGTTGGCTTCGGACGAGGCGGGGCGTTTTACCCTGAAACTGGAAAAGGCGGGGAAGTATGTTTTATTACTCTCGGCGGTCGGATATTCGGCTACGGAGAAGGATTTCGTTGTGGAAGAAGGATTGTCGTCGAAAGATATCGGGGTGATCGAAATGAAAGAAGGCGTGGAACTGAAAGAAGTTACGGTTTCGGCGCAAAAACCGTTGATAAAAAGTGATCCGGATAAATTGGTTTACAGTATTGAATCCGACCCGGATGCGAAAACAAACACATTGCTGGAGATTATCCGGAAAGTGCCGCTTTTGTCCGTCGACGCCGAAGATAATGTTACGTTAAACGGGCAGTCTAACTATAAAGTACTTGTGAACGGTAAAAGTTCCAGCCTGATGTCTAATAACTTCAAGGAGGTGATCAAAAGCATGCCGGCCAACAGTATCAAAGATATTGAGGTCATTACCAATCCGTCGTCCAAATACGAAGCCGAAGGGGTAGGGGGGATTATCAATATCATAACCGCAAGAAATACAAACAACGGATATACCGGAAGTATCGGCGCTAATGCGGACTCTCGCGGAGGGTACGGGACAAATGCTTATATCTCGGCAAATATCAACAAATTCAGCTTTTCCACGAATGTATACATGAATAATTACCGTCAGCCGGAAACGGAAAGCTTCTCGGAACGTGAAAACTTAGATAGGGATCAGCTCCATTTTGTTGATGGAAATAGCCGCAGTAAGTTTCGCGGCTCCGGCAACAGTTTGAATTTTGAGGCAGGGTATGAGGTCGATACGTTTAACCTGATTAGCGCTTCCGCCTGGGGATATTTCGGTAGTCAGAAGTCGGAAAATGTTTCCGTCAACGAAACCCGCAGTATTGATAATGATCCGGTGCAGCGGTATAAAAGTACGTATAACAACAAAAACGGGTATGGGTATCTATCCGGTAATGTGGATTATCAACGGAGTTTTCCGAAGAAAGATAAGACTTTTACCGCTTCCTATAAATTGGATTATAATCCGGATAATTCAAATTATAACAACGAGATCGACGGAGAAATTAATTACATGTCTTACCTGCAAAAATCCGATAATAACTCGTTGGGGCAGACGCATACTTTCCAATTGGATTATTTCGATCCTTTGAGTGAAAAGCATCAGGTGGAAGCCGGGGTTAAAGCCATATACCGGCGTAATTTCAGCGAAACCGATATCATGCGTTTCGACTCGACCTCCCCGGATTGGTATGAAGACTTAGACCGCCTGAATGATTTGGATTACGACCAATATGTGATGGGAGCCTACGGAGGGTATTTGTTTAAGCTTAAAAAATTAACCTTGAAATCCGGAGCACGTGTGGAATATACATGGAACGACGGTGTTTTCAAATCGAAAGTGAATACGAAATTCGAGAATACATTTTTCAATGTAATTCCCTATATAAACTTCACCTGGTCTTTGAAGCCGACGCAAACGATAAAGGCTTCTTACACCCAGCGTCTTTACCGTCCGGGTATATGGTTGTTGAATCCTTATGTAAATGATGTGAACCCGATGGATATAAGTTACGGTAATCCCGAATTGGATGCTGAGGTCGCTCATTCATTTAATGCTACGTACAGTAATTTTTCGCAGAAATTCAATGTGAACCTCTCTTTGAACGCAGCTTTCACGAACGACGCCATAGAGCGCTACTCCTTTGTTGATGATCAGGGCGTTCAACATTCTACTTATGATAATATCGGGAATAATCAACGTTACGGGGCGAATATTTACGCCTCTTATCGTCCCAGCGGGAAGATTAATGTTTACCTGAATACCCGGTTGAACTATAGTATTATTGAAGCGAGTAACGAATTGAATCGCAGTAATAACGGGTTTAATGCCGGAGGTAACCTGGGCGCGCGCTTTGTGTTCTGGAAAGGCGGTTCCGTTTCGGCCAATATGGGCGGCTCAACTCCTTGGATTATGTTGCAGGGCAAGCGTTCCGGTTATTATTATACGCAGGTCGGCATATCGCAAAAGTTCCTTAAAGATAAGATGGATGTAGGATGTTATATCTCAGATCCGTTCTGGAACAAAGTCTATTATAAAACGGATATTGACGATCCGAAGTATACGATGCATTCGGAAAGTTACCGTTATGGTCAGACGGTGCGTTTAAGCATAACGTGGCGTTTCGGAAAAATGAATACACAGGTTAAAAAAGCACGTCGCGGCATCACGAACGACGACCAGCGTGACAGCGGTGGGGAAGGCGGCGAAGGTGGCGGTGGCGGGTCATGACGCCCCTGCGGTAGAGAAAGATTCGGGGCGATTTTTTTTATTCCTGTTAATATCCTATATTTGCCGTTAATACATAAATATATATCTTATGAAATCCATATCAAGAAGAACAGCTTTGAAAACAGCGTTAGTGGGCGGAGCGGCCCTGGCGACGAGTAGCCTGTCGGCTGCAACCAATCAGTCCAAAAAGAAGAAAACGGATGCGAAAGAACCGCTGAAAGGGAATATCCGACATTCGGTGAGTAAATGGTGCTTTGGTGATTATCCGTTGGATGAATTTTGTGTCATCTGTAAAAAGATCGGAATCGAATCGGTTGAATTACTGGATCCGAAAGATTGGCCGGTCGTTCGGTCGCATGGCTTGACGGTTGCGATGGCGCAAGGGGCCGGTCTGGGAATTGACCGCGGGTTTAATGACCCTAAACTGCATGATGAGCTGGTAGAAAGTTATGAAAAGGTTATTCCCATGGTTGCGGAGGCCGGGCTGACCAATCTGATCTGTTTCTCCGGGAAACGGAATGGCGTTACGGATTTGCAGGGCTGGGAAAATTGTGAGAAAGGACTTAAACGGATTACTCCTATTGCGGAAAAGCATCATGTGGTGCTGACGATGGAGCTTCTGAACAGTGTCGGGCACAAGGATTACCTGTGCGATCATACGGTATGGGGCGTAGAACTGTGCCGGCGAGTCGCTTCACCGAACTTTAAGCTGTTATATGACATATATCACATGCAAATCATGGAAGGTAATATTATCGGACATATTCAAAAATACCACTCTTATTTTTCCCATATCCATACAGGAGGAAACCCGGGGCGTGCGGAAATAGACGAAACACAGGAGTTGTATTATCCTGCAATCATGCGGGCGCTTGTCGAAACGGGCTATAAGGGGTTCGTCGGGCAGGAGTTTGTGCCGAAGCAACCGGATAAGATTGCCTCATTGGAAAAATGTATTCGCATTTGCGATGTGTGATTTCACATAACTTATGAAATTCATACATGGCGTTTC
The DNA here is from genome assembly GCA_031255595.1 of Tannerella sp. GTDB lineage: Bacteria > Bacteroidota > Bacteroidia > Bacteroidales > Tannerellaceae > Tannerella. The sequence continues at coordinate 313 of JAIRSF010000103.1, read as the reverse complement.
GCCGGTTGTCGAGTTTGCCGAATCCGAATAGCGACTCAAAAAAGGTTTGGGTTTGGCATAGGAGAAATCATATTTCTATGCTATCCAAATATAATGTATCGGGACACAAATCGGTTTCGTTTATCCATTGAATGCTACCCAAAAACGGTTTTACGGAATTGAATACAGATAAATCTTTCAATTCTTTGAAAATACCTTTATCCAGATAAGGCTTCATGTCAAAACGTCGGATTTCGCCATTCGTAAACCATAGGCGAAGGGTATAATCGGCTTCCGGCTTTACATTTACTACTCGTGGATTCATGCTAAATTT
>JAIRSF010000076.1 GCA_031255595.1 Tannerella sp. | reverse complement strand
TCCCTTTGGTTCGGGAGCAAGCTTTCTGTGAATTTAACCGTACCTGCCCACGAAAAGATCATTGTGAGCAGGGCGCGTGCGGCGAATTTTAAAAACTGGTACACACAGAACAGCGCTGTGTAAATTTCTGGTACGGAACACCGGGTGATCCGGCGTTGCGGCACATATTCCTTTCGGTAGTTCTTTTTTTAATTTCGGTATTCAAATTAGGCGGTTCGGTATGATTTAAAGTAAACCGTCCGATTACCGGTTATAGCTTTGCATAGTCAATCAAATAAAATATACAGGATATGTCAAAGCAAACAATTTTAGTTACATCGCTTAATATTTTTGCACATTTCGGCATCAAAAGCGTCAGCATGAGTCAGGTCGCAAATTCTGTTCGGATATCCAAACGGACCCTTTATTCCTATTTCAACAGCAAGGAAGAACTGGTCGGCGCCTGTTTGGATTATGAAGATGAAAATGTTTCCGTTATGCTGAGAGACTTAGAGAGGCAAACGAAAAATCCGGTTGGACGGCTCGTATCCCTGACGAAAAAAATCAACCTCTACCGGGCGTCGTATTGTCCGGCATTCTATAAGGATATCGTGTGTTTCCATAATGCCAACCTGAAGTTGAATGTAATATGCAGGCGCATGCGCGACCAGTTGGCCGCTTGTTTTAATGATGGTGTGGAGGAAGGCTTTTTCTTGCCGGAACGCAATTACGAAGTGATCGCTTCCATTTTGATGGAACAGATGATTTTGCAAAGTAGGGGCCGGATAAGCGTGCCGCACCGTTCTACCGCGTTTTTTACTTTTCTCCGCGGGTTGTGTACGGAAAAAGGCCTTTCGGTTTTAGGAGGAATGACCCCGTCGGAAGACGAGAAATATGCTTACGGTTATGAATATGATTTTCAGTAATTACAAAGAACTAAAAATGAATGATTATGATGAATAGAAAAATTTTCCCGATAATGATCGCACTGCTTATTGTCCGGTGCCATACGGTCTGCTCCCAGGCGCCGCGGGATACGCTGTACCTGACGCTGAAGCAGGCGTTGGAAATCGCACTGAGTGAGAGTCCGACAATCCGGATTGCCGATCAGGAAATCGAAAAACGGGAGTATGCCAAAAAAGGGACGTACGCATCACTGTTCCCCCAGATTGATGTCGACGGATCGTATCAGCGAACGATAAAAAAACGGACAATGTATCTGGGTATACCCGGAATGGAAGGAGGCCTGAAAATGGACCGGAATAATGCCTATTCGGCAGGTGTTACGGCGGTGATGCCCGTTATTTCGGTTCCCTTGTGGAAAAGCCTGCAAATATCCGCTCACGACGTAGAGTTGTCGATAGAAAAAGCCCGCTCGTCGAGGATCGAAATGACCGATCAGGTGAAATGCGCTTTTTACGGCGTCTTATTGGCGCAGGATGCACTGAACGTATTTAACCGGGCGTACGACAACGCTGTTTTCAATTACAACGAAATCGAGCGCAAATACCGGCAAGGCCTGTTGGCCGAATACGATTTGATTCGCGCCAACGTGAGCGTTAAAAATGCGGAACCGAACGTATACGACGCCGAAAATACGCTGGTGCTTGCTCATTGGCAGTTAAAAGCCTTGCTGGGGCTTAACCTCGAAAGTAATGTTGCGTGCGTAGGTTCATTATCCGATTTTGAAAACGCTCTGGCGGGCGATTATCTGCAGACGGATCTGACGCTTCACAACAACAGCGATTTAAAACAAATCGACATACAGCACCAACAGCTTCGGAAAACAAAACAAATGCAGATCGCTCAATACTACCCTGCCCTGGGCATACAGTTCAATTATCAGTGGACATCCTCGAGCGACAATTTCAAATTCAGAGATTATAAATGGGCGCCTTATTCCACAGCCGCACTCTCGCTCAAGATACCTATCTTTTCCGGCGGTAAGCGGTATGCGGATGTAAAAAAAACACAGCTTACGATCCATCAACTGACGGATCAGCGATTGGATGCCGAACGCAAGCTGAATGTTGCAGCCAAACAATACAACGACCGGATGACCACCTGTATCAAACAATACCAGGCCGCCAGCGCCGGCGTGAAACAGGCAATGAAAAGCTATGATATTACAATGAAACGCTACGAAACGGGCGAGGGTACGATGTTGGACATAAACGATGCGCAACTTTCACTCACACAAGCGCAACTGAACATGAACCAGTCCGTATATAACTATCTGGTCGCTAAATCCGGCCTGGAAAAAACACTGGGAAATACTCCCGAATAAAACAGGTATAAATTCAATAAAACAAATAAAGTTATGAACGCAAAAAAAATATCGGGAATACTCCCACTGATTATTATGTGCCTGCTCTCCGCTTGCAGCGAAAATGGAAAACCGGTTGAAAAGGAAGAAGACACGAAGGTAAAAGTGCAGGTAGTGAATGTAACATCGAAAGACGTCGATCAGTTAGGCACATTCACAGGAACCATCGAGGCCGAGATTACGAACAATATCGCTCCGCAGACGCCGGCCCGTATCAAGAAAGTGTATGTAGGGGTAGGCGAACGGGTAAGGGCCGGACAGCAACTGGCGGAGATGGATGCTGTGAACCTGAACCAGATCAAGTTGCAGTTGGAAAACGATAAGACGGAGTTTGAGCGTGTCGACGAGCTGTATAAAGTAGGCGGCATTTCCAAATCGACATGGGATATGCGGAAAATGGCTTACGAGATATCCAAGTCTTCGTGCGAGAACCTGATGGAAAATACCATCCTGACAAGCCCGATCAGCGGAGTGGTCACGAAACGCTTCTACGACGACGGCGATATGTACAACGGAGGAACGCCGATTTGCGTCGTCGAACGGTTGCAGCCCGTAAAATTGATGGTCAACATCTCGGAAATGCTCTACACAAAAGTGCGGAAAAACATGGAAGTAGAGGTGCGGTTAGACGTCTTTGGCGACGAAACATTTATCGGCGTCGTCACAACAGTACACCCTTCCGTAGACCCGTCTACCCGGACGTTTCCCGTCGAGATACATATCAAAAATACGGATGGGAAAATACTTCCCGGCATGTTTGCCCGCGCAACGTTCCGCTACGGACAGGAGCACCGCGTGCTTGTGCCCGATCGCGCTGTAATGAAGCAATCCGGCTCTGCCGACCGCTTCGTCTATACTTGTAAAGACGGTGTCGCTTCTTACCGCAAAATCGTACTGGGACAACTGATCGGTGACGAATATGAGGTAATCAGCGGACTGCAATCCGGAGAAACCGTAGCCGTTACGTCCCTCAACCGCCTGAACGACGGCGCCGGGATTGAGATAACGAACAGGTAAAAAATAATGTATACACACAAAAAACAAATACAGACATGAGTATATATTCATCAGCAGTCAAAAAACCGGTAACCACCGCTCTGATTTTCGTAGCGGTGATCATACTCGGTGTTTTTTCTTACAGCAAACTTGCGGTCGACTTGTTGCCACAAATCGACTCAAACAGCATCCTGGTGATGACCTCCTATCCGGGAGCAAGTGCCAGCGATATTGAAATGAACGTAAGCAAACCGATCGAGAATGCCCTGAACGGTTTGTCCGATCTGAAACACATCACGTCCAATTCGCGTGAAAACGTTTCGATCGTAGCGATGGAATTTGAATTCGGCGTCGACATTGACGTCGCCACCAACGATGTAAGGGACAAGCTCGACATGGTGAGATCGAGCCTCCCGACGGATATTCAGACACCTACAATATTCAAGTTCGGAGCGGACGACCTGCCCATCATCATACTTTCCGCAACAGCCGAAGAAAGCTCGAACGCATTGTATAAAATTCTGGACGACCGGATTGCCAATCCATTGGCGCGTATCAGTGGCGTCGGAACGGTGTCGATAAGCGGCGCCTCCGAACGCGAAATACAGGTCTACTGCGATCCTTACAAGCTGGACGCCTACGGGATGACGATCGAAAGCATTTCCCAGATCATCGGTATGGAAAACCGCAATACACCCGGCGGAAGCGTAGACCTGGGATCCAATACTTTGTCCCTGCGCGTGCAGGGCGAATTTGAAGATGCAAGCGAAATGCTCGACCTGGTGATCGGCAACCGCGGTGGCCATGCCATCTACCTGCGCGACGTGGCTCGCGTGGAAGATTCGGTACAGGAACGCGCTTCCGAGGCCTATACGGACGGAAAACGCGGCGCTATGGTGGTTATCCAGAAGCAGTCGGGCGCCAATTCCGTCAACATCGCCAAAGAAGTCCACAAAAAAATACCGGAATTGCAGCGAAGCCTGCCCTCCGATGTAAAATTGGGCATCATTGTCGATACGTCGGAAAACATTAATAACACCATGGATTCATTGGCCGAAACCATTCTGATCACGCTATTTATCGTCATGGTGGTTGTCTTTGTCTTCCTGGGCCGCTGGCGGGCGACACTGATTATCGGGATCACGATACCGGTTTCACTCATCGCCTCTTTCATCTACCTGATGGTAACGGGCGATACGCTGAACATCATCTCGCTTTCCTCCCTGTCGCTGGCAATCGGTATGGTGGTCGACGACTCCATCGTTGTGCTCGAAAATATCACGACGCACCTGAGCCGGGGCAGCAAACCGAAAGAAGCCGCCATCTTCGGAACAAAAGAGGTTTCCCTGTCGGTCATAGCCTCCACGCTGACCATGTTGGCCGTATTTGTGCCCTTAACCATGATTTCGGGTATGGCCGGCGTTCTTTTCCGTCAGTTGGGGGGGATCATCAGTGTTATCATGATTATCTCGACGATTGCGGCCCTGACGCTTATTCCGATGATGGCTTCGCAAATGCTGAAATTAGATAATAAGAAAGGAAAACTGTATACCATCTTCTTCACTCCGATAGAAAAAGCCTTGGATATGCTGGACAACGGATACGCACGCCTGTTGAGTTGGGCCGTACATCACAGGAAAACGCTGATCGGTATCGCCGCTCTGATCTTCGCCGGCAGCCTGATGCTTCTCCCAACGATCAAGACCGAGTTTTTCCCTACACAGGACAACGGACGTATCGGCGTGAAGATGGAACTTCCGATCGGTACCCGGCAGGACATCACCCGCGAACTGGCTAAGGAAGTAGCCGACGAGTTTATGGAAAAATACGGTAAAGAAATCAAAGTGCTCAACTACTCGTTAGGACAGGCCGATGCGGATAATGCGTTTGCAAACCTGAGCGACAACGGGACGTATATGATTAATTACAATATCAGCCTGATCAGCGTTGAAAAACGCGACCGGGGACTGACGGAGATCTGCGACCTGATGCGTAAAGACCTGGAAAAATATACGGAGCTGAAAGACTTTCAAGTCACAGCCGGAGGATCCGCAGGTGTGGGTAGCGAAAGCAGTATCGACGTAGAAGTGTACGGCTATGAATTTGCGATGACGGACGCCGTTGCGAAAGAGATTTCGGAACGGTTGAAGGAATTACCGGAATGTTCGCAGGTCAGTATCAGTCGCGGAGATTATGTTCCCGAATTGCAAGTGGAATTTGACCGCCAGAAGTTGGCCATGAACGAATTGAACGTCACTACCGTATCGTCGTTTCTGAGAAACCGGATGAACGGCACCGTCGCCTCTCATTTTCGTGAAGACGGGGAAGAATACGATATACGGATCCGTTACGCACCCGAATTTCGCGAATCTATTGAGGATATCGAAAACATAATCGTATATAACGGATCGGGACAAGGCATCCGGATTCGCGACATCGGAACCGTTGTAGAGCGAATGACGCCTCCGACGATCGAACGTAAAGACCGCGAACGCTTGGTTACCGTTTCGGCCATTGTGGCCAAAGGTTATGCGTTGAGCGACCTGGTAAAAAGCGGCGAAACGGTGCTGTCGAACATGGATTTGCCGAGCGAAATACGTTACCACATCGGAGGGATGTATGAAAACCAGCAGGATATTTTCGGCGACCTGATCATGTTGATGGGTTTGATTGTCGTTCTGGTGTTCATCGTTATGGCGGCTCAGTTCGAATCGTTGGTAGATCCTTTTGTGATCATGTTTTCCATTCCGTTCACTTTTACGGGGGTATTCCTCGGATTGTCCGTTACGGGCGCACCGCTGGGTGTGATGGCCATGATCGGTATCTTGATCCTGATGGGAGTTGTGGTAAAGAACGGTATTGTACTGATTGATTATACCAAATTGTGCATGGAACGCGGAATGGATATTATCGAAGCGACGATTACCGCAGGCCGGTCGCGTTTGCGCCCTGTGCTGATGACGACGCTGACAACCGTATTGGGTATGTTGCCGATGGCGCTGGGTACCGGCGAAGGCTCCGAAATGTGGCGCTCCATGGGTATGACAGTCGCATGGGGACTGTCCGTATCAACGCTTATCACCTTGGTACTGATACCGGTTGTATACTGTATAGTCAAAAAGAAAAGCAACAAACGAAAAAAGGAGATACAGAAAAATACGGAAATACTGGAGTTGAGAATTGAAACAACATAACGGTTCCGTACGAGTGAAGAGGTGCGCCGCCTGCTGCAAAGCCGGCGCATCCTCTCTTTTATAAAACAAACTAAATAAAAAAACAAATATGTATGAAAGCAATATTTATAGTATTTAACCAGGCTTATTATGAAACGATTGTTGATATCATGGACCGGAACGAGATTCGCGGTTTCACCTACTGGGACAATGTAGGGGGCCGCGGCAGCCGTTCGGGCGAGCCTCATTACGGAAGTCACGCCTGGCCTACGTTGAACGGGGCTATTTGGACCATAACGGAAGATGATAAGGTAGAACGATTCTTGAAATTGTTGCATAAATTGGATACGCAAGCGGAAGAACAGGGACTTCGCGCCTTTGTACTGAATGTCGAACAATCCATCTAAATCTATCATATTATGGCAAATAAATTACCGGTCAAAACGATTCCTTTACATTCGAATAAAAAATGGGGTGTAATACTATCCCTGTTCATATCCGTCATTCTGATCATACTACTGTCCCGTTTTTATGTAAGTCTGGATGGTATGCCGGGCAAAGTGCTAACCATTATCCTACTTATCGGAACCGCCGTATTATTATTCTTCAATACGATAGCATTACTCGTACTGGCAAGGACAAAATTCATAGGTTTTTTCATCTCATCCGAAGGCATGAACGACGAATCCACCGGAAACAACTACGGATTGGTATACTGGAAAGATGTACTGAAAATACGGATTGTAGACGACCTCGAACATTTCAAACGGAAGTATATCGTACTGAAAGTGCAAAACCCGCAGGAATACATAAACCGCGAACCCTCCCTCATTAAAAAGCGGACAATGGTATTGAAATACCAACATTACGGTTCCCCTATCTGTTTCTCCGAGCGCGGGCTGAATTGTACGTTTAAAGAGTTGGAG
>JAIRSF010000017.1 GCA_031255595.1 Tannerella sp. | reverse complement strand
AATAATCCGGATGAAAACCTGTTCAAGGGCGAATATGATATCCGGATTGAGCAGGGTTTTTCGGAGTGGACTTGGATATTAATTTTATAAACGCAATAAAGATGAATAGATTTTTTTATTTTTTAATGCCGGCGGTATGCTGCGTCCTGCTTGTGGCGTGTGGCCGGCCGGCGTCGGAATGTTGCCGTTCCGAATCCGTAGCGCAGGCTTCGGAACGTTCGTGGAAAGATGAATTGAAAGCGGAAATTCCGCTATTGGGTCACCGGAACTGGATTGTAGTGACGGACATGGCTTATCCCCTGCAAACGCAGCCGGGTATAAAAACCGTTTATACGAATGAAGCGTATATGGATATTCTTGATTTTGTTTACCGCGAAATAGAAAAAGCACCTCATATCAAAGCAGTGGTCTATCAGGACAAGGAATTGCTGTACCTCAACGAAAAGGACGCTCCGGGAATCGACGCGTTGCGCGGGCAGATGAAAACACTTTTCGGCGATCGTTGCACCTTTGTCCCACACGAAGAACTGATTGACCGTTTAGACGAAGTCAGCCGTAAATTCAACGTAATGATCCTGAAAAGCAACCTGACCGTCCCCTATACATCTACGTTCTTCGAACTGGATTGCAATTACTGGGACAGCGTAAAGGAAAAAAACTTGCAGCAAAACATAATAAAAGGCAAGTAAAAAAAGGAAACGTATCCGCACAAAAAAAGAGAAATTCAACCGGATTTCTCTTTTTTTCTGTGCGGATACGCGTTATATCCGGTGTTTTGGACAGAGAAGTTTACAGATACGCTGTTTCAGATAAACCGGATCGGTTACTTTCCCTGTTCCAACTGCAATGTTTTAGTCGGTTTGTCGCAGACTTCGGTCGGGCCGAAATATTGGATAGGCCCCGGATATACATAATCCGTATTTAACGTCCAATGTTTTCTGTTGTCGGCAAAAAATTGGAACGGTGCGTTTTCGAGTTTTACAAGCGCCTTTTGTATGACCGGTTTTTTCTTGTTCTTCTTGTTCTTCTTGTTCTCGTGGGGCTTCGTATCCTTCTTCTTGTTCTTTTTGGTAATGCGGAGTTCCATGTTCATCATCATGGTAATGGGAATGCCTCCGGCAATCCATTCGTCGGCAGGAGCAGTCGTGTTGCGGACAGACGACATATAACCTGTTTTGCCGGCATTGATCAGGCTGATAGCAGTGTAGCCCAATGAATAACAATAATTCGCATCATAGTTTGAGGGAGCGGCACAGCGGCCTTCGTATCCGAAAAAGTGGGTTTGCGTAGCGAATTTCCCCTTATATTTTCCTTTTTTTTCCCATTCGGAAAGGCGATTTCCCACCATTTCAGCCAGCAGTTTTTCCGTTTCGATCAGCGAGACCTGTACATTGCCATGCGGATCACGCTCTAATACCAACTGGCGTGCTACTTCTTCCGGAAGGCTTGCATACAGGTCGGCATTATTACCTTTTGTCAGTTTTTGGATGATGTAGGCGCGTTTCTCACTTTTCTTGATCATTTCAAACTCATTTTTATTGACATCAAGGAATTCATTCAATTCGGCGATCAGGCGATTCATGGCCGGGATAAATTCGATCAATCCTTCCGGTATCAGTACCGTTCCGAAGTTATTGCCTTTATCGGCGCGTTTTGCTACAGTGGTGGCTATCTGATTGACGATTTTATCCAGCGACATCTTTTTTTCTTTCACTTCTTCCGAAATGATGCAGATGTTGGGATGCGTCTGCAGGGCACATTCCAGAGCGATGTGTGAAGCGGAACGTCCCATCAGTTTGATGAAGTGCCAGTATTTGCGTGCGGAATTGCAATCGCGCTGTATGTTTCCGATCAGTTCCGAATAAACTTTACAGGCGGTGTCGAAACCGAAAGACGTTTCGATCTGTTCGTTTTTCAAGTCGCCGTCGATTGTTTTGGGGCAGCCGATCACCTGTACGCCGGCTCCGACCGCTTTGTAATATTCGGCCAGGATACAAGCGTTCGTATTGGAATCATCTCCTCCGATAATGATCAATGCGCTTATGTTTAGTTTTTTAAGGATTTCAAGCCCTTTGTCAAATTGTTCGTGCGTTTCCAGTTTTGTACGTCCGGATCCGATCATATCGAATCCACCGGTGTTACGGTATTCATCAATAATATCGCCGGTCAGTTCCTTGTATTTGTGGTCTACCAGTCCTCCGGGGCCTAATATGAAGCCGTAAAGGCGCGAATCTTTGTTGGTCGCTTTCAGCCCGTCGAAAATACCTGCAATCACATTATGCCCTCCGGGTGCCTGTCCGCCGGAAAGAATCACCCCGACGTTAATGGCGGGATACTGTTTTTTTTCATCGTCTTTCTCAAATCTTATGACCGGCATTCCGTATGTGTTCGGGAATTCGGCCTCAATCTCTTTCTGATCGGCCACAGATTGTGTGACTTTTACTTCCTCCACGGCTTTTACTTCTCCTTTTAATACAAGGGGAATTTTGGGCGAATAACTTGCCCTTGCGATTTGTAATTCACTTTTAGTCATAGCTATAATTCTTTTTTTGTATGGTTAAAAATCTTCAAAAGTGATGCAAATATCGTATTTTTTTCTCTTAAATCAAACAAAATAATATAAAAGTATTATCTTCGCGGCTATTACGGTAAGATCATGAAAAAGAAAATTATACGCGTGTTGTTGATTGTTGTCATGTTATTGTTGATTGCAACAGTTGTTGTATATTTTATATTCAGGAAAGAAAAAGAATGGTTGGCGTTCTATATCGCATGTTGTGGCGGAGTGTTGATCGTGAATTTAATCATATCAATAATTTTCGTAAATAAAAATTTCAAGGATAAGGGTCGCCCGTAAAATATTTTTATTATTTTTGCATCCTATTTTTTGGATGGTAAATGATTAATTAATTAATAAATAAGACAGAATGAACATTTCTCTTAAAAACAATGATGCCGTAAGCGGTATACTAAAAGTAGAGATTGAAAAGAATGATTATGCAGAATTATTAGATAAGAACCTGCACAAGCTGCGCCAGAAAGTGAATATGCCGGGCTTCCGGAAAGGGATGGTACCGTTTAGCATTGTGAAGAAACTTTATGGAAAACATGCAATGGCGGAAGAAATAAATAAATTGGTTTCGGAAAAAATATCTTCGTATATCTTTGATCAAAATCTTAAAATTCTGGGAGAACCGATCCCGAATGAAACGGAGCAAAAAACGATTGATTATGATACGGATGAAACTTTTGAATTTTGTTTTGATCTTGCCTTCTCGCCCGATATAGCGGTAGAATTGACAAAAGAAGATGCGTTGAATTACTATCAGGTTAAGATAGATGACGAAATGATTGAAAAGCAGATAGATTCGTATCTTAAAAATTATGGTTCTTATGACAACGCAGATAAAGTAGAGGCCGAAGACTTAGTAAAAGGGATCGTTACGGAACTGGAAGACGGCGAGCCTAAGGATGGAGGGATCCTGATCGAAGAAGCCGTATTGATACCTTTTTATATGAAAGATAAGGCGGAACAGGAAAAATTTATCGGGGCGTTGCCGGATCATAAAATCGTATTTAACCCTTACAAAGCATACGAAGGCGCAGAGGCCGAAATCGCTTCATTCCTCCGGATCGACAAGGATAAAGTAAAGGATACGAAAAGTGATTTTGCTTTTGAAATAAAAGAAATCACGCGTTATAAGCCGGCTGAACCGAATCAGGAACTTTTCGACCGTATTTTCGGCCCGGATGCGGTTAAAGACGAGGCCGCTTTCCGGGAAAAAATAAAAGAATTTCTGGCGGAACAATTTGCACCGGATAGCGAATCCGCATTTAGAAAGGATATCCGGGCCATGTTATTGAAAAAAGCAGGAGAGGTTACTTTTGCGGAAGACATTCTGAAACGTTGGTTACTACTTGTCGACAATGATAAAACAACCAAGGAACAGGTAGATGAAGATTATCCGAAAGTAGCGGAAGACCTGACTTATCATCTTGTCAAAGAAAAATTAGTCAGGGAGCATGACATAAAAGTGGAAGATAGCGATGTTGAGGCTTGCGGAAAACGTGTGGCCCGGTCGCAATTCGCACAATATGGGATGTTGTCTGTTCCCGACAATGTGTTGGAAAATTATGTAAAAGATTTGTTGAAGAAGCAGGATGCTGTTAAAGGTCTGGTAGACATGGCGATAAATGAAAAGCTGTCTATCTGGATAAAAGATCGGGTTACGGTAACCGTTCAGGAAGTGACCGCCGAAGAATTAGGTGAAGTTTTAAAAGAAGTTTAAAAATAAGAAATCGTATGAATGATTTTAAAAAATATGCGACAGGCCATTTGGGCATGAACGGGAATGCCCTGGATTGTTACATGAACGTAACGAGCAGTTATATTTCGCCGACGATCATTGAAGAACGTCAGTTGAATGTTGCCCAGATGGATGTTTTTTCCCGTTTGATGATGGATCGCATCATCTTTTTGGGAACGCAGATAGACGATTATACGGCCAATGTGATACAGGCGCAACTTTTGTACCTGGATACCAGTGATCCCGGAAAAGATATCTCTATCTATATCAATTCTCCCGGAGGAGTCGTTTATGCAGGGCTGGGAATCTACGACACGATGCAGTATATAAGCAGTAAAGTATCGACGATCTGCACTGGTATGGCTGCCTCTATGGCTTCCGTCATTCTGGTAGCCGGTGCTAAGGGCAAACGTTTTGCATTGGAACATTCGCGCGTGATGATTCATCAGCCTATGGGAGGCATGCAGGGACAAGCCGCCGATATGGAAATTACGGTTCGGCAGATCGTCCGGTTAAAAGAAGAATTGTATACCATTATCTCCACCCATTCGGGAAAACCGTATGAGGATGTGGAGCGGGACAGCGACCGCGATTATTGGATGACGGCTGTCGAAGCAAAAGAATACGGGATGATTGATGATGTATTATCAAGAAAGGCCGAATAATCATGGGGAGGGCGGATGATAAATGTTCTTTTTGCGGTAAGGTCCGCAAAGATGCAAAATTGCTGATTACGGGTATTTCCGGCGCTATATGCGAAAGTTGTACCGAGCAGGCTTATAATATTGTACAGGAGGAGTTGCTCCGGAAAGGGAACAGCTTGTTTCGTTTGGAAGAAAAAGATTTTCCCAAGCCTGCCGATATAAAGCGCTTTCTGGATGAATATGTGATCGGGCAGGATGACGCCAAGCGTTACCTTTCCGTTGCCGTTTACAATCATTATAAGCGGTTGACCCAGAAAAATACCAAAGATGATGTAGAGATCGAAAAATCCAACATTATTATAGTAGGAGCCACAGGTACCGGTAAAACGTTACTGGCCCGTACCATTGCAAAAAAACTGCATGTCCCTTTTTGCATTGTGGATGCAACCGTTTTTACGGAGGCCGGATATGTCGGCGAGGATATCGAAAGCATCCTGACCCGTTTGTTGCAGGCGGCCGATTATGATGTGGACGCTGCAGAGAAAGGGATTGTCTTTATTGATGAAATCGATAAGATTGCACGTAAGAGCGACAACCCGTCGATCACCCGCGATGTGAGCGGCGAAGGAGTGCAGCAGGGATTGCTGAAATTATTAGAAGGATCCATTGTCAATGTGCCTCCACAAGGGGGACGCAAACATCCGGAACAACGGATGATTGCCATTGACACGAAAAATATCCTGTTTATTTGCGGGGGCGCTTTTGACGGCATTGAGAAAAAAATAGCCCAACGTTTGAATACGCGTGTTGTAGGATATACCGTAAATCGTGATACGGCCGGCATTGATAAGGATAACATGTTGAAATATATCAACCCGACGGATTTGAAGTCGTTCGGCCTGATCCCTGAAATAATCGGGCGCTTACCGATCCTGACTTATCTGAATCCGTTGGATCGGGATGCTTTGAAGAGGATTCTGACGGAACCTAAAAATTCGATTATCAAGCAATATATCAAGTTGTTTGAAATGGATAAAATAAAACTTACTTTTGAGGAAAATGTCTATGATTTCATTGTAGACAAGTCGATTGAGCTTAAGCTGGGGGCTCGTGGATTGCGTTCCATTGTGGAAGCTATTATGATGGATGCAATGTATGAAATGCCTTCCGGAATGCAAAAAAAACTACATGTGACGTTACAGTATGCAAAAGATAACTTTGAACATGCTGATATGAGTAAATTGCAAATAGCATAAAAGTTTATTTCTGGTGATGGCAAAGAATGAACGTAGTGAAAAGAAGGTGGTTGCAATGAAAGAAACGACTGCTACCGAAAAAAAAGCAAATACAGTAAAGACAACGGCTGTGAAAGATAATTCTGCGTCAAAAAAAACAACTGTAAAAGAGGGACGGGAACCGAAAAGTGCGAATACAAAAAAAGCCGGTAAAGATAAAATTACCGATTCTTTAAAGTTGCATTTCGGATTTGATATGTTTAAAGGCAATCAGCAGGAAATTATCGAAAATGTGCTGGATGGAAAAGATACGTTCGTACTGATGCCTACCGGCGGTGGAAAATCGCTGTGTTATCAGTTGCCTGCGTTATTGATGCCCGGCACAGCGTTAATCATCTCTCCTTTGATCGCATTGATGAAGAACCAGGTAGACGCCATGCGTAGCTTCAGCGATGAAGATGGGGTTGCTCATTTTATAAACTCTTCTTTGAACAAAGCGGCTATTGACGAAGTAAAAGCCGATATCTTGTCCGGGAAAACAAAACTGTTGTATGTCGCTCCCGAATCGTTGACCAAAGAGGAGAATATAGAATTCCTCCGTCAGATAAAGATTTCTTTTTATGCAGTGGACGAGGCGCATTGTATCTCGGAATGGGGCCATGATTTCCGTCCGGAGTATCGCCGCATACGTCCCATTATCAATGAGATCGGCGCCCGTCCGGTGATCGCCCTTACGGCAACGGCAACTCCTAAGGTACAGCATGATATACAAAAGAATCTGGGCATGATGAATGCTTCGATTTTTACATCCTCCTTCAACCGTTCTAATTTATATTATGAAGTGAGGCCCAAGACAAATAATATTGACCGCGACATTATTAAATTTATCAGAAACAACGAAGGTAAATCCGGTATCGTATATTGTCTTAGCCGGAAAGAGGTTGAAAAATTTGCGGAAATATTGCAGGCGAACGGCATTAAGGCCCGCGCCTATCACGCAGGCATGGAGTCGCATGTGAGGTCGGCCAATCAGGATGCCTTTTTGATGGAAGATGTCGATGTCATTGTTGCCACGATTGCTTTTGGAATGGGAATTGATAAGCCGGACGTGCGTTATGTCATTCATTACGACATACCCAAGAGCCTGGAGGGATATTACCAGGAAACGGGACGCGCCGGACGCGACGGCGGCGAAGGGAAATGCCTGGCCTTTTATTCCAACAAAGATTTGCAGAAACTGGAAAAATTCCTGCAGGGAAAGCCGATTGTAGAACAGGAAATCGGAAAACAATTGTTGCTCGAAACGGCCGCTTATGCGGAAACGGCTATCTGTCGCCGTAAAGTGTTATTGCATTATTTCGGGGAAAAATATCTGGAGGAAAATTGTTGTAATTGCGACAACTGCCTGAAACCTAAAAGCTTAATAGAGGCGAAGGAGATGTTATTGACCCTGCTGGAAGCAATAAGCACCCTGAAAGAAAAATATAAAGCGGATTATGTCGTTAATGTATTGATTGGAAACGAAACGTCGGATATCTTATCCTATAAACATGATAAACTGGAAATTTTCGGAAGCGGCGAAGAAGAAGGCGAAAAGTTGTGGCTGGCAGTTATTCGCCAGGCCCTGATTGCCGGCTATGTAGAGAAAGATATCGAAAACTACGGTTTATTGAAAATATCGGAGAAAGGTAAGTCTTTCATAAAAAAACAGGTTTCGTTTATGGTTGTGAAAGATAACGAGTTTGACGAAGACGATGATAGTGATGAAGTGCCTGTGCATAGCGGCGCTTCATGTGCGGTAGATCCGGAGTTATTCGCCATTATGAAAGATCTGAGAAATAAGATATCCAAGAGGTTGGAACTTCCTTCTTATGTGATCTTTCAGGATCCGTCGCTGGAAGCGATGGCGACTACTTATCCCATTACGATGGAAGAGTTGCAGAATATTCCGGGCGTCGGAGCGGGAAAGGCAAAACGCTACGGCAAAGAATTTGTAGACGTCATAAAGAAATATGTTGAAGAAAATGAAATTATTCGCCCGGAAGACCTGAGGGTCAGAACGGTTGCCAATAAATCAAAGCTGAAAGTCTGGATTGTACAGAGCATAGACCGGAAAGTCGCTCTGGACGATATCGCTATCAGTAAAGGATTGGAGTTTGATGAATTATTGGATGAAATGGAAACGATTGTTTATTCCGGAACCCGGATAAACATTGATTATTTCATCAGTGATGTGATGGATGAAGATCATGTGGATGATATTTATCAATATTTTAAAGAATCGGAAACCGATTCATTAGAAGACGCCATTAAAAAGTTAGGCAGTGATTATACGGAAGAGGAGATCCGTCTTGTACGTATTAAATTTTTATCTGAACTGGCAAATTAATAGGTATAAACAAAAATAAAAGTTTTATGAAAAAAATGGTATTGTTATTCGTCTCGGCAGTAGTGATGACCGCCGCAGATGCTAAAGAGAAAAAAGATCCGATCGTGATGACTGTATCAGGAAAAGATGTTCCGCTTTCCGAGTTTCTTTTTATTGCGAAGAAAGACAATAGCGTGGATCTGACGGATAAAAAGTCCGTAGAAAATTATGCGGAATTATTTAAGATTTATAAGCTTAAAGTGGCGGACGCCGAAGCCTTGACGATCCATCAGGCACCAAAATTTGAGAAAGAGCTGGAAAGTTATAAAATGCAGTTGCAGGAAAGTTTTCTTTCCGATAAGGCCGGAGAAGATTCGGTGATGCGTGCTATCTATGAACGCACAAAGTATATCCCGGGATTCAAACATATTGTTTTCCGTTTTCCCGACAGGAATATTTTCCCGAAAGATACGGTGGCGGCTTATGAGAAGGCGATGGAGGCCTATAACCGTATAAAGAATGGGGAATCTTTTGAGGCGGTCGGCGAAGCTCTGGCCGAAGAATCCAAAAATGATGAAGTACGATATGTGGTCATCAACTACATTTATCCTTTGCAGTTGTTGAAAACGCTGGAAGACAAAGTATTTTCGATGGAACCGGGCGAAATATCCCTTCCGGTTCGCGCGGCGACGGGTTTTCATCTGATTAAATTAGACCGGAAGATTCCAAATCCGGGGAAAATGCGTGTAGCGCATATCCTTACGCGCGTTTCGCCCGCCGATCCCAATAACCCTACGGAGGAAGAAATAAATGTGGCGCGGATGAAGTCGGATTCCATTTATCAACTGGCTGTTTCCGGCGAAGATTTTGCCGAATTGGCAAAAGAATATTCGGCGGATTCCGTCAGTGGAAGACGAGGCGGTTTGTTGCCCTATTTCGGATTAGGCGAAATGGTTGCACCTTTTGAGGAGGTTGCATTCGCTTTGAAAGACACAGGAGAGATCAGTAAACCGGTACAGACTCTTTATGGTTTTCATGTACTTAAGCTTGTAGACCGGAAGCCGGAAATTACATTTGAAGAAATGGAAAGTCATCTGTACGAATCTATGAAAATAACGGAGAGGACGTTTGATTTATTCGGGGCTTTTGATGAAAAAATGAAGGAGCGCCATGGATATGTATTTTATCCGGAAGCGTATGCGGAACTGGAACGTTTAGCCGGTGAGTATTTCCCAAGCGACACCTCCTTTTTTGATCATGGAAAAGATATGGTCAAGACGCTGGTACGTTTCGACTCCATCGATTTTCCGCAAAATGTATTTGTGGAATATCTGTACCGGAAACCTTACTCGGCGAAGACTTATTCGCTGGATTTTATGCAGGAAGTGTTTCATTTTTTCATACGTGAAATTGTAACGGAAATGGAACGGGAAACCTTGGAACGGGATTATCCGGAATATAATATGCTGGTAAATGAATATTATGACGGTATTCTTCTGTTTGAGATCAGCAACAAGCGTGTGTGGAGTCGCCCTGCCGAAGAACAGGAAAAACTGGAAACCGAATGGATTAAAGAGTTGAAAGAGAAATATCCGGTGACGGTCAACCGGAAGGTGCTTAAGAAAGTGAAGAAATATCTAAATTGACACAGATGCGGCGAATGAAACAAAATCTCTCATGGATACTGTGCCTGTTTCTTATTTTCGCTTGCCGAAAAGCAGGATTGGAACCGTTACCGGGAGAGATTTTGGCCAAGGTAAAAGATCAGGTTCTAACGCGTGAAGAAGTCGAACGCATGATTCCCGGAAATTTATCGGCGGCGGACAGTCTGATGCGGGCGGAAAGTATCATTAAGAAGTGGACGATCGATGTCTTGATGGATGAAGCTGCCTATCAGAATGCAGGAAACGATAAGGCGGAAATAGATAAGTTGGTTAATGAGTACAAGCGTTCCCTGATGCGCCACCGTTATCAGGAACGTATCATTAGAGATCGGGTATCGGCGAATATTAGCGAGTATGACCAGATGAACTATTATGAGGAGAATAAACAACAGTTTATTTTAAGTCAGAATCTGATCAAAGGATTGTTTCTTAAAGTGCCTGTTGATGCGCCCGGATTGAACAATGTCAGGCAATGGTATGTATCCGGATCGATAGAATCGCTGGAAAAAATTGAAAAATACGGTATACAGAATGCGATTATATACGATTATTTTTACGATCACTGGGTGAATTTTGAGGAAGTAATGGCTAAAATTCCAAAGAGGATCGCTCATCCGGTTCAATTTTTGAAAGTGAACAATCATTTGGAGGTATCGGACAGCACGCATGTTTATTTTTTGAATATATCGGATAAACTGTTAGTCGGGAACCAGGCTCCGTTTGATTATGTGCAGGTACAGATACAAAATATGTTGATTAATAAGCGTAAAATTGATTATTTGCGCGCATTTGGGGAAGACCTTTACCGCGACGCGATAAGGAACGGTACGGTTAAAATAATGACTGAATAATAAAACAGAGAATATTATGATAAGGAAAAGACTTTTTGTCGGAATGATTTCCGTATGTATGGCCATACCGGTGATCGCGCAAAAAAATGTTGTAGATGAGGTTATCTGGGTCGTTGGCGATGAAGCGATTTTACGTTCGGACGTAGAGAACCAACGTCTTTTTATGCAAAGTGAAGGGATTCGTTTTGAAGGAGATCCTTATTGTTTTATCCCGGAACAGATTGCTGTTCAGAAACTTTTTTTAAGCCAGGCAAAAATCGACAGTATCTATGCGGATGAAGCGGCTGTTCTGCGTTATGTCGACCGCCGGGTGAATATGATGATAACCCAGATGGGATCTCAGGAAAAACTTGAGGAGTATATGAGAGGTAAAAAGCTGTCCCAGATAAAAGAAGAACAAAAAAGACTGGCGCGCGACCAGCAGGTCGTGGAAGAGATGCAGAAAAAAATTGTGGGTGAGATTAAGTTGACCCCTTCGGATGTCCGGAAATATTTTAACCAGTTGTCGAAAGACAGCTTGCCGATGATCCCGTCGACAGTCGAAGTGGAAATCGTAACGCTCGAACCCCGGATACCCCTCGAAGATATTGATGCGATAAAAGCGCGGTTAAGGGAATTTATGGAACAAATAAATAAAGGAGAGCGGACGTTTGCTACTTTGGCAAGCATTTATTCGGAAGACATGGGTTCGGCTATGCGGGGTGGTGAAACCGGGTTTATGTCCAAAATAGAAATGGCGCCCGAATATGCGAACGCAGCCTTTAACCTGAACGATCCGACCCGGATATCCAATATCGTAGAAACCGAATACGGATATCATATCATTCAGTTGATCGAAAAACGCGGCGATCGCTTGAACAGCCGCCATATCTTATTACGCCCGAAAGTATTGGATCAGGAGATATCCAAAGCCATCACCCGCTTAGATACGCTTTATACGGATATTCATGCCAAAAAACTGACGTTCGAAGATGCGGCGACGATATTTTCTTCCGATAAGGACACGCGGAATAATAAAGGGCTGATGGTCAATCAGGATATGGAAAGCAACAACTACGGCACGAGTAAATTTGAGATGCAGGAGTTGCCTCAGGGAATGGGAGTTGTCATAGATAAGATGGAGGTAGGCGAGATCTCCAAGCCTTTTCGTATGAAAAACAATGCCCAGAAAGATGTGGTTGCCATTGTCCGGCTGAAATCGCGCGTAAAAGCGCATCAGGCGAATGTTTCCGATGATTATCAGGCGCTGAAGGTATTAGTGGAGAGCAAAAAAAAGGATGAACTTATTAATGCTTGGATTTTGAATAAGCAAAAGTCAACGTACATACGGATTTCCGACGGTTGGCGGGAGTGTGATTTTAAATATTCCGGATGGATTAAGGAATGAACGGTGTCAGGTCATGTATAATCTTAATACTCCTGTCTGGTTTTATATTCTCCTATGCACAGGAAGCTCCTGTAGATACGGTTAAGAAAACAAAAATCTATCTGGAGTCTGCCGACGTGCGATCGTTCAATAAAAAAATAGATGACCAGCGCCAGGTATTCAATGGGAATGTGGTCTTCCGGCACGACAGTACCTATATGTACTGCGACAGCGCTTATCTTTATGATCGCGACCTTTCGCTGGAAGCCTTCGGCCTTGTACGCCTTGAGCAGGGAGATACCCTGTTTGTATACGGAGATTACCTGTTTTACGACGGAAACATTGAATTGGCTCAGATGCGCCATAATGTGCGTATGGTGAATATTCAGCCGGACAGCTCGGAAGTTATACTCTATACGGACAGCTTAGATTACAATCGCCGGACGGATTTGTGTTATTATTTTGACGGCGGGCGTGTTATCGATGCGGAAAATGAGTTAACCTCCGTTTACGGCCAATATTCGCCCGGAACAAAAATCGCCGTTTTCAATGATAGCGTTTGCCTGACGAATCCCAATTTCGTTTTATATTCGGATACGCTGGAATATAGTACGGATACAAAAATCGCCACCATACTCGGCCCTTCCGTCATTGAGTCGGACAGCGGCATCATTCATTCCTCCAGGGGATGGTATAATACGGAAAATAACACCTCCCTGTTGCTCGACCGCTCCCATGTCTTTTCCGGCGAAAAGACCCTGGTAGGCGATTCACTCATATATGACAAAGCGGAAGGGATCGGGAAAGCTTTTGGGAATATGAGCCTTCGCGACACTGCACAACAGATGACCCTTACGGGCCATTATGGGTATTACGAAGAGAAAACGGAATATGCATTTGCAACAGACAGCGCCTGCGCGCTTGAGTATTCGCAAGGGGATACCCTGTTTCTTCATGCCGATACGTTAGAGTTGATCACGATTGATTCCACGTCGCGTATTTTACGCGCTGTGAAAGGCGTGCGTTTTTATCGGTCGGATATCCAGGGAATCTGTGATTCGATGCGTTTTCATACAAAAGATTCGGCGCTGTACATGTACGGCAATCCGGTTTTATGGAATGAAAATCAACAATTGTTCGGCGATTCGATTATTATTTATATGGCGGACAGTACAATCGACTATGTCCATGTACCGACGTCCGCCTTTTCCGTACAGCGTATTGATTCCGGTCATTTTAATCAGTTGGGGGGAAACGACCTGAAAGCTTATTTTTTGGGGAAGTACCTGGAACATGTCGATATAGATGGGAATGCGGAATCGATCTATTATCCGTTGGAGAAAGATGGTGCGATCGAGATGCTTAATTATACGAAAAGTTCCTATTTATCCTTTTGGATGGATGAGGAAGGGAAATTCCGGAGATTGAAATTGTATCCTCCCAACCCTGTCGGAAGAACCACACCGATACCGGATTTATCCAATGAAGACAAGACGTTGAAAAAGTTTGCCTGGTACGGCGATCTTCGTCCTGTTGATAAAAATGATATTTTCCGTTTTTACAAAAAGAAAGAACTTCCCGTTTCCACATCTCCGGCAGGGACGGACTCGGTAGTTCCCGCTCGTGATTCTTCGTTTATCTCCGACACACTTCGTCTGCCGGGAGATACGGCGCTACGGATAGAACCGGAAAAGATTGCCGACTCTTTGACCTGGAAACCCGCGGCAGATACGATCACCGGGTTTGAAAAAGAACACGTTTGTAAGGACGAACGTATCTTTACGATGCGGTATGCCTTTTGTGAACCCGGGGCCGGACGATTATTCCGCGCCGCGAACCCTGTAAGCCGGCGAAATCATGCTTTCGGAAAGCATGATTTTCTCAGGCGCCGGGCCTTTATTGAACAAAAAAATAAACAGAAACAAATTTAACCGGTAAATTACGATGGGAATCTTTAATTTTTACAACATGCGCAAGCCCCGCCGGTATGATCATAAGCCGATTTATTTTGATCCGCGCAAAGAGGCCTTGGAGAAGCGTATTCATAAGGTGAAGATGGAACTGGGTGTGGAAGAAACGGATTATGAGCAGTACAAAGAAGCGATCAAGGGTAGTTTTGTAGAGGGTACCACCCACCTCAAAAAAAGTAAGGACAAAGGCGATGATATCCGGAATCGTGTGTATAAAAATATGCGCCTGATACTTATATTGGCCATATTAGGGGTTGTTTTATGGTATTTCTATTTCAAATGATGGGATATGAGTGATATAATTCATTTACTTCCCGATCATATCGCGAATCAGATTGCCGCCGGAGAAGTAATCCAGCGGCCGGCATCTGTGGTGAAAGAGTTGATGGAAAATGCTATTGACGCCGGGGCCGAAAACATTGCAGTCCATATAAAAGATGCCGGTCGCACGCTTATTCAGGTGATGGATGACGGAACGGGCATGACGGAAACAGATGCCCGTATGGCTTTCGAGCGTCATGCAACCTCCAAAATAGCCTCCGTAGAAGATTTATTCTCACTTCATACCATGGGCTTTCGCGGCGAAGCATTAGCCTCTATTGCGGCCGTCGCACAAGTAGAATTGCAGACCCGCACAAAAGAGTGCGAGGTAGGCGTAAGATTATCCGTTTCCGGTTCGACACTGGATTCCATTCTGCCCGAAGCGTGTCGTGTGGGCAGTATTTTTTCCGTAAAAAATCTTTTTTATAATGTTCCGGCGCGTCGTAAGTTTTTGAAAACCAATGAAACGGAATTTCGCCATATCCTGACGGAGTTCGAACGGATCGCCCTTGTTCATCCGGACATTGCTTTTACGCTGTGCAATCATGACGCGGTAGTCTACGATCTGCCGATTTGCGGTTTGCGGCAGCGTATTGTGGACGTTTTCGGTAAAAATATGAACCAGAAGCTATTGCCGGTAGAAGCGAATACCTCTCTGGTAAAAACAAAAGGCTTTACGGCGCGTGTTGATTCGGTAAAAAAGCGCGGCAATCTGCAATATTTCTTTGTGAACGGACGGTTTATGCGTCATTCTTATTTTCATAAAGCGGTGATGCATGCTTATGAACAAATGATTCCGGCAGGAGAAATGCCGGACTATTTCATCTATTTTGAGATAGACCCCTCTACGATCGACGTCAATATTCATCCGACCAAAACAGAAATTAAGTTTGAGAATGAACGTGCTATCTGGCAGATCGTTTCTTCCGCCGTACGCGAAACGCTGGCAAAATCCAATTCCGTCCCCTCGATCGATTTTGAATCGGCGGGAATCATCAATATCCCGGTTTACAACCCGTCGTTGAAAGAAAAAGTAAATATCCGGCCTCCCGAAATCGAAGTGAACAAAAATTACAACCCTTTTCGTGAACTGGGGGCGCATCGTCCGACCGCCGATTGGGAAACCTTGTATGAGAAATTTGAAAATGACCGTTCCGACGCTTTGTCGCCGTTGGGCACAGATCTTTCGGGCGAGGGAAGAGGGCAGGAGGCAGAAGCCCCGTTCACAGATTTGCCCCCGGATCATACCGTTCCTGTTGTTCCGTCTGAAAATGCTGAAAATAAGATGTTTGTGAATGTATCGAATCCATGTTTCCAATACCGGAACCGCTATGTCATTACCCCATTGAAATCCGGCTTGGTTATTATTGACCAGCATCGCGCGCACACCCGTATATTATATGAAAGGTATATCAATCATATAAACCGCCGGCATGCAGTTTCTCAAAAACTTTTGTTTCCTGAAATAGTAGAATTTACAATGGCCGAATCATCGATACTTTCTTCCCTAACCGATGAGATAAAGTTTTTAGGCTTTGACTTGGCGCACATGGGAGGAAACAGTTACGCAATCCATGGAGTGCCGGCGGACGCACCGGGAGGAAATCCGGTTGC
>JAIRSF010000273.1 GCA_031255595.1 Tannerella sp. | reverse complement strand
TCCGCTTTGTAAACTCTATTTCACATATACAATTTTGCATATATACAAAATTGTATATATGAAATATTTCATCTATCTTTGTCCTCATAATTATTAATATAAAGGTATATGAAAAATATAGTCGGTTCAATTGTAGAAAAGGAAAATTTCTTTGGCAGAGAAAAAGAAATCAGCCGCGCATGGGAGTTGTTGAACGATGGTAATTCATTGACACTCGCCGCACCGCGCAGAGTAGGTAAATCGTCATTTGCAAAGAAAATGCTTGAAATTGCAAATGCAAACGGATGGAGTTGTGTTGATATTACCGTTGAAGGTATTAGAACCGAATTTGATTTTTTTAATCTTTTAGGGTCGCAAATAGCAGATAAAAAATGGTATGAGAGCTTGAAAAACCGCCTGAAAGAATTAAAAATATCGGTTAAAGATATTGGAATAGAATGGGAAAGCGAAAAATCACAAATCTATTTGGATATTGAAAACAAACTTGACCATAGAAAAGACACGCTGATTTTCATAGACGAATTAACTATTTTCTTAAACAATTTAAGAAAAGACAAAAATGGTTTAGATGATGTAGAAAATTTTTTAGAGTGGTTAAGACGACAACGTTTTATTCAGGGTTCAAAAATCCGTTGGATTTTCTGCAATTCCATTGGTATTGAAAACTTTACAAGTAAGCACAAGTTGAGCAAATATATTAACACCCTGACAGATTTCAAATTAGATGAATTGAAAGGCGAAGAACCGGTTTTATTTATCAAAGAATTGGCAAAATCAAAGAAAATAGATTTTCCGGACGATGTAATACAAGGTATGTTAGATAAGTTAAACTGGAATTTACCCTACTTCATTCAGGTTCTGTTCAAAGAAATAATTGATTTATATGAAATTGACGGCGAGAAAATATCTATTGAAACAGTGGGAAAAGCATATAATAATTTGATTAATTCTACCTATTTTAATACGTGGGACGAGCGTTTATCGGATTTTCCGGATGACGAAAAATATACACGATTGATTTTAGATGAATTATCAAAGTCAAAAAACGGAGTAAGCAGAAACGTATTGCAAGGTTTAATATTTAAACGAATAAATGACGAAGATAAAACAAATAAAATACTTACCCAATTATTGACCCGTCTTAAAAATGACGGTTACATAACGATGAATGAAAAGAAACATGCTTTTCGTTCCCCTCTCTTGAGAGATTTTTGGTATAACCGTTTTGTTTTATGAAATTATGGAAATAATTAGTATAAGTCAGATCGGGTTGTATAATCCGCAAAGGCAAAGCCATGAAGTTACAAAAAAACTGTTCGTGGTGCGCCAAAAACAATTTCACTTGTTGTTTGAAAAAATTTTACAGGAAGATGATAACAGTATTCCGCAACATTATCTTATTGTTGGGCAGCGAGGAATGGGTAAAACCACTATGCTCAAACGAATACAGGTGGAATTTTACAAACATGAAAGGTTTATCCCCATACTTTTTTCCGAAGAACAATACAATGTGAAAGACCTTGCCGAATTTTGGCTCAACTGTTTGGATGCGCTGGCAGATAGTTTGGAATTGGAACAATACAATGCAGAACAGGTTAAAAATATAGATGATAAAGTAAAAGAACTTTCGGTAAAAGAGTTTCAAACGATTTCCGAAGATGCGTACCAATTTTTGATGACTGTCTGCCGGGAAGTGCATCGTCGCCCTGTGTTGCTGGTCGATAATATCGGTTTGATTCTCCATCGACTAAATAAATCCGGGCAACACGTTCTCCGGGCATTGCTGAGCGAAAACGGAGCGCCGGTTGTTGTCGGAGCGGATGTTACTGTTACCGATGATGTTGTCAGGTATGATATGCCGTTTTACGACTTTTTCCAAATTCAATACCTAAAAAAATTGAGTTTCGAGGAGTTTACAGAGTTATTAAAAAATCTTGCAACGGTTACCGGTAGTGATGATAAAGTCCTTCTTTCAATACAAAAAAATATTCCACGCCAAAAAACCCTGCTTGCGCTTACAGGCGGAAATCCGCGTACAACCGTCATGTTGTATAAACTGATTGTTAATGGTTTTTCCAAAGATATTAACGACGATTTGGAAGCATTGACGGACGAGGCAACTCCTTTATACAAAGCAAAGTACGAAGATTTACCCATGCAGCAGCAGATTATTATCGATGCAATTGCGATGAATTGGGACGCCATTCCACTCAACAAACTTGCAACCGTAACCCGCATGAAAAATAATCAGTTGTCACCACAGTTAAAGCGTTTAATTGATGATGGTTGGATAGAAACCACGTCCGCCTATAAAGCCAAAGGAAATGCATACCTGATTAGCGAGCGATTTTTTAATATTTGGTTTTTAATGCGTCGCAGCAGTCGAAGGCAAAAAGAGCAAATACATTGTTTGTCAATATTTTTAGAATATTTTTATGGAAAAGATATTTGTGAAACGGCTCTGAATTTATCAAGCATAAACCGGTTTGAAAATACGAAGAACGGTTATGACGGGAAGATGTTGGGAGATTCTTATGTTGCCGTAAAAAAATATAAAGAAGCAGAAAAAGCGTATCTGCAATCTATATCATTAGAAAACAATGTTTTCACCAAATATTCTCTTATGGTATTATATCGCGATAATCTTAATATGTTAGCGGAAGCAGAGTTGTTATTTAATACTATATCTGTTGAATTACAAGAAGAAAAACAATTATATTTTATAAATAAATCATTATTTGAGCTTTACAGACAAAATTTAGGTCAAGCGAAATTCTTTTTGCAAGACTGTTTAAAGTCAGTAAAAGAAAATGAACCCTATTTCACAAAATATGT
Source organism: Tannerella sp. (assembly GCA_031255595.1). GTDB lineage: Bacteria > Bacteroidota > Bacteroidia > Bacteroidales > Tannerellaceae > Tannerella. The sequence goes on along the minus strand of JAIRSF010000273.1, from coordinate 10,454 downwards.
GGGAGGGAATGATGAATGGTGTCGTTATGCAGCAATGACCCTCAAACTAAATTACGGCTCGTGGTTACTCAAAGTTTTAGCTGAAAAGGGCTTTGATAAAATACTTTCGCCCTATTTTGTCGCCATTCAAGCCATCGAAATAGCGCATACGGAAAGTGCTGAAAAATCTGAAATATACCTCAAAAACCGCGCAGTAGAAATAGCTGAGCCGGCAAGGATAATTATTGAAAAAATAAAGATGCAGGCAATGTAGCATCTACATAGGCTTCACATTTGATCAATTCACTCAAAAGTGCACTGTTAATCAATGTGATATCAAAGATAAAATTTTCATTTGGGAGTGGTACAAGCATCAACCAGGTAGACGATGGATTGATAGTCGATGCCGGAATGGGTAGCGAGGCCTATTTCGCAAGTGCGACTGTTGCAATAGCCCCGATGGATATGGGCAGCTTCGATCCGGGAGCGCAGTTTTCGCAAGGCGTAATCGTTCACTTCAGGATGTGTAAAACCTTTGTCGCCCGCAAAACCACAGCAGCCGACTTCTTCAGGCGCTACGACTTGCTCTGCGCAAAGGCCTGCCAATTCGATAAACATATCGGCCAACCCCATCTTGCGCATCGAACAGGTGATATGAATCGCAACCGGTTCCTTCTGTGGATGAAAAATCAACTTATCGCGCAGAAATGTGTAGACGAACGCTACCGGTTCGTATAGTTTTATTTTCGTCATTTTATCGCGCATCCGATACAGGCAAGGACTCTGATCGCAAAGTACCGGATAAGCGCCTTCGCCGGACGCCTCCCACAAAGCCTCCTCCAACTCCGCCGTTTTCCGATCTGCCAACGCATCCATCCCTTTACTTTCCCAGATTGTTCCGCAACAGAGATTCGCCATCCCTTTCGGAAAGACTACCCGATAGCCGGCTTTCCGGAGTAACGCAATTGTTTTTTCCACCAGTGGCACGCGCTCCGTCGAAAAATGAGATGGCGCTGACGGCGTCGAAGAATGCGAAAGCCCCATTGTTTGATTGATACAGCTTGGGAAGTAAACAACCGTCAACGGATTATTCTGTGTAGACTCAACAGCTTGCATACCTCCTGTAGAAGACAAAAGAAGTTTTGCGGCTGATGGTTGAGAGATGGCTTCAGGCATAGCGGGCGTCCACAACGGCATTTTCATGCCCTTGTGCATACCACGCGCAATAGCGCTCGTCAGGCGGACGCCAAATACGCGCCGCGCTGTGCCGGCCAATCGCAAAATAACGCGCAACATGCTTTTAACAAATGATAAATGCCGGGCGGCATACGCGCCGATTCGATACCCGAACGAACCTTTCGGATGCAGTTCGCTTCGCAGCACATGAGTTAGTTTGCCTACATTGATTCCCATCGGACACGACAACGCGCAAAGTCCGTCGCCTGCACAAGTTTGCTCACCGGCATAACGATATTGTTTGCGTAATTTTTGTAATCGTTTTTTATTTTCGAGCGCCCGTTTTGCATCGCCGGCTTGTTCTGCTCCACCGGATTGTTCTGTGTTGCCGGATTGTTCCAATTCGCGTGCCGGGTTCAATTTGTCTATACGCATGGCCTGCTCTAAGCGGGTGATTTCGCGTTGCACGACGATCCGTTGCCGCGAAGACAGCGTAAAACCGCACGTCAGGCAATTCACTTCGCAAAAACCACACTCGATACACTTATCAACTACCGGATGAACGAGCGGCAACGGCTTCAGACGTTTGATATGGCAAAGCGGGTCATCATTGAAAATAACGCCCGGGTTCAACCGGTTTTCGGGATCAAACAAGGTTTTGACGCGGCGCATCACCTCGTAGGCATCCCTCCCCCACTCGATCCTGACAAACGGCGCCATATTTCGTCCCGTTCCATGCTCTGCCTTCAGCGAACCGTCATACTTATGCACAACCAAATCAACTACTTCGCGCATCAGTTTTTCATAACGTTGCACTTCGGCGTCGGTAGCGAACGACTGATTCAAAACAAAGTGGACGTTTCCTTCCAACGCATGACCGTAAATACACGCATCGAGATAGCCATGAGCGACTAAAAGCTGTTGTAATGCCGTAATAGCGTCCGGTAAATCATCGGTATGAAACGCCACATCTTCGATTAAAGCCGTCGTTCCCACCGGACGACTACCGCCCACTGCCGGAAAAACGCCCGAACGGATTTGCCACATCCGGGCGCAAGCTTCTTCGTCGGACGTAAAAGAAACAGGCGAAAACGTCCGAAACCCCTCTAAAGCCCTACTTATCCGCTCAATAGACGCATGCAGTTGAGATTCCGTCTGCGACTGCGTTTCCAACAAGATAGCCGTCAGTCCTTCGCCGGTCGTATCGCCTACGCAAGCCAGCGCTTTCGTATCCAACAGTTCCGCGCTTGCAACAAGTCGGCGGCCATCCGTATCAAGCAAAGATTTGAATGCGTTAACCGCAAAACACGCTTCCCGCAGCTCCCGGAAATAAACCATGGCGCTCGCTTTGAACGGACAAAGCGCCTCCGTTCGCAGCGTCGCTTCCGAAAGAAAACCCAACGTTCCTTCCGAACCGACCATCAGGTGCGTGATAATATCAAACGGATCGTCATAAGATACAAACGGCATCAGGTTCAGTCCCATTACATTTTTGATACTGTACTTTCGTTTGATCCGTTCTACCAACGTCCGATTTTCGCGCACGCAATCCCGCAACCGCTCTATTTGTCGCAAAAACTCCGGCTTTTGTCCGGCAAATGCGTTGCGACTGTCCGGGTCGCCTGTATCCAATACCGTCCCGTCGGTCAATACGATACGTGCGGACACAATCATCTTATCCGCATTGGCATGTGTGCCGCAGCTCATTCCGGAAGCGTTGTTTATCACAATTCCTCCGATGCGGGCGCTTTTCAGCGACGCCGGATCGGGCGATATTTTTCGTCCGTAAGGTTTCAACCATTGATTCACCCGTTCGCCTACAATCCCCGGCTGCATGGCAATCGTCTTCCCGTCGCCGGCTATCCGGTACCGTTCCCAATGCTGTCCGGCAACAAGCAATACGGCGTCTGTGATAGCCTGTCCCGACAGGCTGGTTCCTGCCGCACGAAAAGTAACCGGCAGGTTGTATTTAGCCGCTTGTCGCAATATTTCGCAAACCTCCTCTTCCGTTTTTGGAAACACTACCACACGAGGGATCAAGCGGTAGAATCCGGCGTCCATCCCCCACGCAAGTCGATAAATCTCCTGATCGAGTACCTGTTCGGGAGAAAGAAAAGATAACAGTTCCCGAATAAAAAACGTATAAATTTGTCGTTTCATAAATGCCATCATCCGATTCTTTCGCACAAGTTCCTACAAAGGAAAGGATTTATTTTTTCATACGCATACGAAAAGCGTCGAAAAATCTGAAATATACCTCAAAAACCGCGGAGCCGGCAAGGATAATTATTGAGAAAATAACGAAATGAAAATCCGATATTTATGATAAGTATTAGCCTTAATTATCATAAATACCGGAAAAGAGAAACGGGCAGACGGAAAATCAAACTCTGTCGAGAGCCTGTTCGATGTCAGCCAGAAGATCGTCGATATGTTCCGTTCCGACGGATAACCGTACCGTACCGGGTTTTATTCCCTGTTCGGCAAGTTCCCGTTCGTTGAGTTGGGAATGTGTAGTCGTTGCCGGATGGATTACCAGAGATTTTACATCCGCTACATTTGCCAGCAGTGAAAATATTTCCAGACCGTCTATAAAACGATATGCTTCCTGAATGCCTCCTTTCACTTCAAATGTGAAAATGGAACCGGCTCCATGAGGAAAATATCTGTTGTACAGGGCATGGTCGGGATGTTCGGGTAATGCCGGATGATTCACTTTCTCTACTTTCGGATGATTCGCCAGAAATTTGACTGTCTTCAAAGCATTTTCTACATGCCGCTCCACGCGGAGGGAAAGCGTTTCCACGCCCTGCAACAGGATGAACGCATTGAACGGACTGATTGCCGCCCCTGTGTCGCGAAGCAAAATCGCCCGGATACGAACTATATAGGCGGCAGAACCGGCCGCATCCGTAAAGCGAATTCCATGATATGCGGGAGCGGGTTCCGTTAATTGCGGAAACTTACCGGATCCAACCCAGTCGAAGCGGCCGGAATCGACAATCACCCCGCCCAAAGACGAACCATGCCCACCGATAAACTTAGTGGCCGAATGGACGACAATATCCGCACCGTATTCGATCGGACGAATCAGGTAGGGCGTCGCAAACGTATTGTCGACAATCAACGGGATACGATGTTTATGGGCAATAGCCGCAACTGCTTCTATATCGATGATGTTGGAATTCGGATTTCCTAATGTTTCGATGAAAACAGCCTTTGTATTCTCCCGAATTGCCTTTTCAAAATTCGACAAATCGGAGGGATCCACAAACGAGGTAGTTATTCCGTATGCAGGCAAAGTATTCACCAACAGGTTATATGTGCCGCCGTAAATGGTATCGGCGGATACAATATGATCTCCCGCGTGGGTGATGTTTTGAAGCGCATAGGTGATTGCTGCCGCACCGGAGGCGGTAGCCAGTCCGGCGACGCCCCCTTCCAAAACCGCCACACGCTCTTCGAAAACGCTTTGCGTGGGATTGGTCAGTCGTCCGTAAATGTTTCCCGCATCCGTCAGTCCGAAACGGGCCGCCGCATGAGCCGAATCGCGGAATACATACGAAGTTGTCTGATAAATAGGTACTGCCCGCGCTCCGGTAGCCGGATCGGGTTGCTCTTGTCCAACATGAAGTTGTAATGTTTCAAAATGTAATTTATTCTTTTCCATATTCAAAAAATTTTCCGGCAAAGTTATAATACTTGGAATTATCAAACAATAAAATTTGAAAATATGGAAAATAAACCTATTTTTGCAAATTAAACGAGTAGATATTTTCTGATCGGAACAAAAAATAAACACCCTAAAAGAATTTTATTCTATGGACACTTTAGACAAAACGGATTTGCAGATATTACGGATATTGCAAAAAAACTCCAAGTTGACAACGAAAGAGCTTGCGGCACAGGTCAACCTGTCTACAACCCCGGTATTCGAACGGCTTAAACGTCTGGAGTCGGGAGGATACATTAAGAAATATATTGCGGTGCTGGACGCCGAAAAACTGAACTTCGGCTTCGTTGTGTTCTGCAGTGTCAAATTAAAAAGACTGAACCGCGACATTGCCGCAGAATTTACCCGTATCATACAAGATATTCCGGAAGTGGCCGAATGCTACAACATATCGGGAGAATACGACTACCTGTTGAAAATCCATGCCCCCGATATGAAATATTATCAGGAGTTCATACTGAATGTGCTGGGTACGATCGATAGCCTCGGATCTCTGCGAAGCACTTTTGTCATGGCCGAAGTAAAACACAACTACGGCATATCTATCTAAACCGGCTCTCTATCTCCGAAAACAGACCGGATTTTCATGCCCGTTAGTGAAGATGCAACGGCGAACGGAATCATCTCCCAGTGAACAAATTTGTTGGAACGTCAACATTTTTTTTACGCACAACAAGCGATTGGAACGCGGAAAATGCCATGGAAAGAAGTAAACGGAACAGTAACAAGCCGGTATTTTTTGCCGTATTGTTTGGATCGTTTGAAACGATTGTTTACTTTTGTATGTATTTCGCCTGAAACGATAAAGTCACGTAGAAAAAAATTACTTTTTGCAACAAAAACAACATATTTATGAAAGTATTATTGATAAACGGCAGTCCCAAGAAAGAGGGCAATACATTTGCCGCATTGTCGGAAGTAGCGGCGGCATTGGAAAATAACGGAGTAAAAACACAGATCATCTGTATCGGGAACAAAGCGGTACAAGGCTGTATCGCCTGTAATAAATGCGATGAACTGGGCAGATGTGTCTTTAATGACGAACCGTATAACACAGTCAGGGAAGAACTGAAAGATGCGGACGGTTTGATTATCGGCTCTCCTGTATTTTATGCAGAGCCTAACGGTTCCTTATGCGCCCTGCTCGACCGTATTTTCTATTCCTGTTCCGAATTGTTGGAATACAAACCCGGCGCCTCCGTAGCCGTTGCCCGGCGGGGCGGTACGACCGCGACCTTCGACCGGCTGAACAAGTATTTTACAATCACGAACATGCCGGTAGTATCATCACAATACTGGAATATCATACATGGCCTATTACCCGGTGAAGTTTCGCAGGATGCGGAAGGCCTTCAAATCATGCGCACGTTGGGAAAAAATATGGCCTGGCTGCTCCAAAATATTAAAAAGGGGGCGGAACCTGTTCCTGAGGCTGAAGAACAACAGCAAAGAACGAATTTTATCCGGTAAACGCGATCATAAAGAACATTTTCAATGTGCAAGCAAACCGTTATCTGAGCGGAAAACAGCTCAAAAATGCTCCTATAACGGTTTTCGTTCCATTTGACGGATGGATCTACATCCGAGAAGCGCCCTTCTCAAAATAAATCTCGCATAAAAGGCGCATGAATAAGCTCCAAATGCCCTGAACAGGGTTTTTGCAGCAGGTTCATGGATACAATAATTAAATCGTTTCAAAAATAAATCAAAAAAATGATTGCCGTTCAAATATTTATCTTAACTTTGCGCGAAATTGAGTTTGAATTTTTATAGAATAGTTCTCCTTTTAATGTTTTACGAAGTGATCTTTCCTTTTAATCTTCCACCTCAATCTTTATTAGTATTTATCTTAATTAAAATTTTAAATGAACATTTACATTGCAGGTTTAAGCTACAACGTGACAGACGCTGACTTAAACGATTTATTTACGGAGTATGGAGAAATTTCTTCATCAAAAGTTGTTACAGACAGAGAAACAGGGAGATCCAGAGGATTTGGTTTTGTCGAAATGCCGAACGAAGCGGAAGGACAAAAGGCAATTGACGAATTGAACGGCGTTGAATATGACGGAAAAGTCATTTCCGTCAGTGTAGCACGCCCGAGAGCGGAACGTCCTTCATTCGGTGGAGGCGGAAGACGCGATAACAGAGGCGGTAACGGGGGCGGATACGGCAGACGTTACTAATTTTTCAAAAAATACCGGAACAGAAGATGGAAAAATTTTCTGTTCCGGCTTATCAATATTACCGTCCGGTTTTTATGCCTAATATGCGACTAAATATCTACCGGCTAAATTTGCATCGGATTTATTAAACGATTGGAAATATATACGATATGATTTAGGAGTATATTTTTATACTCTTAAATTTCTATGTGTATACAGGGTTCATTTTTTTATCACCCTACTTGTAGCGGATACAAGCGAATAAAAATTAATATACCGACAGACAGAAAAATATAAAATAAATATACATGGCAATATCATTCAACAAAAGAGAAAACGAAAAGAAGAAACAACAAAAGAAGTTAGAAAAGCAAAAACGGAAAGAAGTAAGGAAAGAATCCGGGAAAAGTAGTTTTGATGATATGATTGCATACGTGGATGAAAACGGGATGATTACTTCTACACCTCCCGATATGCAGCAAAAAGATGAAATAGAGCAGGACGAGATACTGATTTCCGTACCAAAGAGAGAAGAAGAGGAAGACGCCATGATCCGCAAAGGCCGCGTCGAACATTTCAATGCGTCGGAAGGTTACGGATTCATAAAAGATATAGCTAATACATATAAGTATTTTTTTCATATAAGCAATGCACCGCGGGATATAGCCGAAGGCCGTATTGTCACTTTCTATCCGGAAAAAGGTAACAGAGGCATGAACGCTGTAAATATTGCCTACCCGGAGAAAGAAAACCCAAGTTGAGAGTGTATCAAAAGTTTCCTTAAATAAAGATTTATTGACGGCCACTAAGGGGTCATACCATCAAAAAAAGCCGTTTTTAAATCCTTTTCTTCCGTCCCGGTTATTTTTTTATTGATACAGACCTCGGCAATGTAATGGGATTATTGATAATTTTTCGTATATTTGTATCTGTTTTCGATGTATATATCTGCATAACAACAGGAATAGTAACCTGATAAAATTCCATACGATGAACAGTTCTTATGAAAAATTATTGGAAGAACGGGATATCAAACCGACTTCTACGCGTATTCTGGTATTAAAAGAGATGCTCCATTTCGACAGGGCTTTTAATTTGTCGGATCTGGAAATAAAACTTGATACGGTGGATAAGTCTACCATATCACGCACCATCCATTTGTTCCATGAGCATCAGTTGATACACAGTTTTGATGACGGCTCGGGCTCTGTAAAATATTCGGTGTGCAGCCGGGACTGTCATTGCCGTATCGAAGATTTACATGCACATTTTTACTGTAATTACTGCAAAAAAGCATTTTGCCTGGAGAATATTTCCATTCCTCAATTCAAATTATCCCCGGTTATGCAGATGGAAAGCGTCAACCTGGTGATAAAAGGCTATTGCGGACAATGCGGTAAGTTTGCAACTTAGTTGCGCTTCTTAATCCTTACTTTTGCCGGACAAAAAAAATGAGAATGATGGAAAAATGTACAAACAATACGGACACATGTTGTTCATGCGGTAACACCGGAGATTTACAAGATAATAACTCACAAGACCGGAAGGCGCGTATCTTCCTCGGTATAAGCCTGTTTTTGTTGCTGACGGGGATCGTAGCGGATTATTTCGCCAAGCAGTCTATCCATGCCTCTATCAGGCTCGCATGGTATCTGCTGGCATACATTCCGGTGGCATATCCCGTATTCAGAGAAGCACTGGAAACGCTACGGGAGAAAGATTTTTTCACCGAATTTACACTAATGATTATTGCAACGCTGGGAGCTTTTTTCATCGGAGAATATCCCGAAGCCGTTGCCGTTATGATATTCTATTCCATAGGAGAACTGTTTCAAAATTCGGCCGTAAACAAAGCAAAAAGGAATATCAAAGCGCTATTGGACGTACGTCCGGATACGGCAACGGTATTTAGAAACGGAGATTACAAAGTTGTCCCGCCCGAAAAGATAGCGATCGGGGAAACAATACAGGTGAAAGCCGGCGAAAAAGTGCCGCTGGACGGGATTTTGCTTTCCGCATCCGGTAGCTTCAATACATCGGCCCTAACGGGAGAAAGCCGGCCGAAAACGATCTCCGAAGGAGAAACCGTACTGGCAGGTATGCTTAATACCGACAAGGTCATTGACATAAAAGTCACTAAAAAGTACGAAGACAGCACCTTGTCGCGGATATTGGAAATGGTTCGGGAAGCAACTTCCAGAAAAGCCGGAACGGAGCTTCTGATCCGCAAGCTTGCCAAAATATATACCCCGCTGGTGTTTCTTATCGCTTTACTGTTTACCGTATTGCCTTATTTCTTTGTTTCCGATTACGTGCTTCGTGATTGGTTATATCGTGCGTTGGTATTCCTCGTTATCTCCTGCCCTTGTGCGCTGGTCATATCTATTCCCCTGGGATATTTCGGCGGAATCGGAGCGGCATCAAAAGCCGGTATACTGTTCAAAGGGGCTAATTACCTGGATCTGATGACAAAAGTAAATACAATGGTGATGGATAAAACCGGTACGCTGACGAAAGGCGTTTTCAAGGTCAGCGAAGTCGTTACGGCTCCCGGCTTTGATAAGGACGAACTGATCGGCTTAACCGTAGCGCTGGAAAAATTCTCCAATCATCCGGTAGCAAAAGCTATTGTGGCATTCGGTAACGATCAGTCCCGGAACCGGCAAGTGTCGGATATTGAAGAAATATCCGGGCAGGGGTTAAAAGGAAAAGTGAACGGCAAGGAAGTGCTGGCCGGTAATGCGAAACTGATGAAAAATAATCGGATCGACTATGACAGATCCATAGACGCTGTTATCGAAACAACCGTCATCGTAGCGGTCGACAACGTATATGCGGGTTATATCACCATCGCCGACGAAGTAAAAGAAGACGCCGGCGAAGCCGTCAAGGGGATGCATGCAAACGGAATCCATAAGATCGTCATGCTGAGTGGCGATAAATCGTCCATTACGGAAAACGTCGCTTCCCGCCTGGGGATTGATGATGCCTATGGTGATTTGTTACCGGAAGACAAAGTGAAACATCTGGAACAACTGAAAGCCGATACCGGCAATGTGGTTGCCTTTATTGGCGACGGAATAAACGACGCCCCTTCCCTCGCCCTGAGCGATGTGGGAATTGCTATGGGTGGTATGGGTAGCGACGCCGCTATCGAAGTAGCTGATGTAATTATTCAAACCGACCAGCCGTCCAAAATAGCAACGGCCATTCACATAGCCAAAGCAACACAGAAAATAGTCTATCAGAATATCACCCTTGCTTTCTCCGTCAAACTGATTGTCCTTCTGCTGGGCAGTTTCGGACAGGCGAATATGTGGGAAGCCGTCTTTGCCGACGTCGGCGTTTCCCTTTTAGCGATCCTGAATGCCATAAGGATATTGAAGATGAAGTTTTAGGGG
>JAIRSF010000231.1 GCA_031255595.1 Tannerella sp. | reverse complement strand
CCGCGATGAACTGTACAATAGAAGATACTTGGGATTGGGGAAATGTATCCAATCTCGGCATGTTTATTTATGCCTTATCAAAAAGAAAAGGTAAAAATGCAGCGATAGATAAAACCATCAAACAAAATATAATCGCAATAGGAGATAAAATAGTAAACGACATACAAACCGATGTTTATCGACGTCCCTTATCCGGTAAATACTATTGGGGATGTAACGGGGGAATAGCAAGAGTTTCCGTAAATTTATTTGTTGCGGACAAACTGTCACCAAATAAAAAGTATGAAAATGCAGCCTTGGACATTGTCGGGCATATATTCGGCAGAAATTACTATAATCGTTCATATGTAACAGGGGTTGGCATTAATCCGCCAATGTTCCCTCACGACCGTCGTTCGGCCGCTGATGGAATCGACGCACCTTGGCCGGGATATATTGTCGGAGGCGGCCACAAAGCAACTGATTGGGTTGATGAACAGGAGAGCTTTTCCCACAATGAAGTTTGCATAAACTGGCAAGCGCCCCTTGTCTTTGTGCTGGGATGGTTCATCGCAAAATAACAGGATGTGCAAAAACCTAAAATTTGGCCGGATAAGAGTGTGAGCCGCGACACGTACCGGAAATACCTTGGAACAGGTGACCGGCTTCGCGACTTTTGAATTACAGATACCATAAGAAAAGGACAACTGCCTAAAAACGTGCAAGTTGCCATGAATAGCATAAATACATGAACAATCCTTAAAATATACAGACCGGGGAAGTTTAAATACAGACATAATAGGTTCTATTTTTATCATTATTGAAATTTTGATAGATTTTAAAACATTCTTGAAAAATATTAAACCTCCGAATAATAGAAAAGAAGTATTCTTGTGCGTGAAAAAGCGTCGATAAGTTATTTTAATAAACATATCAATCTTATTTATTTTGAAACAAATAAGAAATACATATGGATTATTTGAGGAGTGTATTACAGGAGGGCTGCGGATTCAACTCCGAAAGTCGCCACATCATATCCGATCCTGCTCCTGCTAGAGAATATCCCGGAAAAGCGTAGGATTATTTTATAATTAATTTAAAATTTAATATGCCTATGAATACAAGTTGATTTCCACCCATCGTACCCAAGGGAGAAAATATGTGTCCGTACACAGTGTCTGTGATACAAGATTCTCCAACGTGATTAATTGTTTACTAAACCAAAATTTTATCCTTTTGCAAATGAAAAAGTACATTAAAAATGCAAGGTTGCTAGCACAACTACTGACTATTTGTTTACTGCTGCTTAGCGCCCTTTTTTGTAGCGTGAAAGCCCAGACCGGAGGTGTCACCGTAACGGGAACCGTTATCGACGCCACGACCGGCGACCCACTGATCGGTGCCAATGTATATGAAAAAGGCACAAGCACAGGTTCTATTACCGACATCGACGGCCATTTCTCGATTCAAGCTTCAAACCGCAATGCCACCCTAATCTTCTCCTATATCGGTTACATCGCGCAGGAAGTAAGTCTCGAAGGCTCTGTCTCCCTTACTATCCGACTTCAGGAAGACACCCAAAGTCTTGACGAATTGATAGTCGTCGGATATGGTACCCAAAAGAAAGTAAACCTGACCGGAGCCGTTTCCGCTGTTAAAATCGGGGAACAAACAGCGAGCCGTTCCGTGAGTAACGTATCTTCCGGATTAGTCGGATTGCTACCCGGACTTACGGTAATGCAATCGACCGGATTTGCCGGATTTAATGGCGCTACCCTTCAAATTCGCGGATTGGGGACAATTAATAACGCCAATCCCTTAATTGTAGTGGATGGTATGCCGGATGTCGATATCAATCGGATTGATATGAATGATATCGAAAGCGTATCCGTATTGAAAGATGCGGCTTCTTCGGCGGTATACGGTTCCCGCGCTGCAAACGGGGTGATTTTGATTACGACCAAAACGGGAAGAGATCAGGAAAGAACAAAAATCAGCTACTCCGGTAGCTACGGAATTTCCCAGCCTTCAAATTTTTATGATTATTTTGCAGATTATTCCCGTGCGATGTTAATGCAAATACGTGCTTCGCAGACAGGCAACCAGAACAGTAATTTCCGTCAAAGTTCGGTAGAACAATGGCTGGCAATGAGCTTGGTGGATCCTATCCTGTTTCCGAATACGAACCAGTATGATGAAATGTTCCGCACCGCAACGATGACGAACCATAACATTTCGGCTTCCGGCGGTGGCGATCGCTACAATTTTTACCTTTCCGTAGGTGTGATGGGAGAAGAAGGCCTTCAAATCCACAATGAATATGATCGCTATAACATGCGTTTTAATATGGATTACAAAATTCGGGATAACTTTAAAGTAGGTGTCAAAACGGATGGACAGTGGTCGGTTCTCGATTATCCGAGATCGGCCGGTTTGGAAAATGCCGGATTGATGTATGCTGTATCCGGCGTCTTGAACGTGAATCCGGAAACCGGTGAATATGGCGGTGCGATGGCGTACGGCGAAAATGCGTCTGCCGGAAACATGGTTTTGGAATACGAAGCTTACAAAAGCACCCGGACTCAACAAGGGTATAACGGAACCGTTTACGGCGAATGGGAAGCCATCAAAGGATTGAAAGCGACCGTCAGTTATAGCTTGAATTATCTCAACCGGTTTGATAAATCGTATCAAAACATCACTCCGCAATATAATTTCCAATTGGGAACTGTCGCACGGACGATGCCGACCGACGACCAAATCAATAATTCAACACAACAAAATTATAAAACCTTATTTGAAGGACGTTTATCTTATGATAAGGAAATCGCCGACGGACACCATTTGACGGCTTTGGTAGCTGCTACCGAAGAATATTGGAACCAACGGGCTTTCAGCGCACAACGGAAAGAACGTTTGCACCCGACTTTAACCGAACTCGACGCCGCTTCCCAATCCAACATGACCAATAGCGGCCGGTCGGATGCCGAGGGTTTACGTTCGTTTCTAGGTAATGTGCATTATCGCTTGCAGGAAAAATATATCCTTGATTTGAGCTTCCGTTACGATGGTTCGTCCAAGTTTGTAAAGGGGCATCAATGGGGATTTTTCCCGTCAGTGGGAGCCAGTTGGCGTTTGTCGGAAGAAAATTTCTTTGAACCCTTACTGAACGTGTTCAGCAGCGCTAAGGTAAAAGCCTCTATCGGAACATTGGGTAACAATTCAGGTCCCGGCCGTTACGAACAAAAGAATACGCTTGCCACTACCAATTACATTCTGGATGGTAAAATAGTAAAGGGTTTCAGCGCATCCAAAATGATTAATCCCAATTTAACATGGGAATCTACCAAAGTAACCAATGTTGGTTTGGATTTGGGATTTTTCAAGAATAAATTGATTGCAGAATTAGCCATTTATGAACGTTACACTTCGGATATGATTCGTTCATCGACTCTGTCATCGGTTCTCACCGGTTATAATGCTCCTCGTATCAATATCGGCGACATGCGTAACCGCGGTGCTGAAGTGGAAATCAATTGGACAGACAAAATTGGTGCCGTTAAATACCACATCAACCTGAATGCTTCCTACAATCAGAATATCTTAATAGAATGGGGCGATTATTTGGGAAAAGGCTGGGAACGGATCGATATGCCCTACCGGTTTATGTATATTTACGAGGCTTATCCCGATTTAATCCAGTCGTGGAACGATATTTACAATGCTCCATATCAGGAAAACACGACAATGGCTCCAGGTGATATTCTGTTAAAAGACATTACCGGCGACGGTAAGGTAAATGGAGATGATAAGGTGGCTTTCCCCAATCAATACCGCCAGAGACCAAATGGACAGTATGGCATAACACTGGGTGCCCAATGGAATGGATTTGATTTTCAAGCGCTCGTTCAGGGTAGTTATGGCCGGCATGACTTGTGGCTTGATAATTACAATAACGTTAATATTCCGGCAGACCGTTACGCATTCCAAGCTTTCCATTGGTATGATACGTGGACGTTGGATAACCGCGATGCTTCGATGCCGAGATTGGTAACCGGATCGGGCGGACGAAATAGGGAAGAATCGACTTTCTGGTCATTTAACACGGCGTATGCACGCCTAAAGAACTTGCAGTTCGGATACACAATTCCGAAATCCATATTAAACAAGATATCTTTTGAACGTGCACGTATTTTCTGTTCGACTGAAAATCTTTTCACTATTTCGGAATGGAAAGGTGTTGATCCTGAAAAGATCCACAATGCGGATGCTTATCCCTTGGTTAAAACATTCTCGGTAGGATTAAATGTTGAGTTTTAATTGAAAAAAAGAATTATGAAACACTTTAAATATATATTATTGCTTGGGATCGTAGGATTATTTAATTCCTGCGTGAAAGATCTATTAGATCAGCAACCAACTACGGAGGTGTCTTCCGATCTTTTTTGGAAGACGACCGACGATGCGTTGACTTCCACTATAGGGGTATATCAGGCGGCTCGTACGCTTTTCGGACGGGATTACTACTTCGATGGAATAGGTGAATTTCAACAAACGAGAGGTACCAGCGGCGGCAGTGTCGGAAATAATTTTTACCAGACAAACGGCGGTAGTTTTGGGGGTATGTGGAATGACGCTTACAGAGTGATCAATCGCGCCAATTTTACCATCGAAAATATTGAAGCTATGATTCAGCGGACTACTCATGAAGAAACCAAAAAACGATTGGAACGGGTGAACGGGGAAAATTATTTTCTTCGCGCTTTGGCCTATTTCCGTTTGATACAATTGTGGGGTGATGTACCGTATTATACCAAAGTGCTGGAAGGCGACGAAGAAGCTATTACACTTTCCCGAATGCCGATCAACGAGATAAAGGACAACTTGATTCAGGACTTAACGTATGCGGTTTCCGTATTGCCTGCCCGGATAACGAGTACCAGTGAAAGGGGCCGTGCTACACAGGTGGCCGCACTGGCTTTCAGGGGAAAAATCGAACTTTATTGGGCTTCTTGGAAAAAATACGGATGGCCTGAATTGGATGGGTTTACCCAAAATGCAAACGAAGCCCAACAAGCTTATCAGAAAGCTGCCGACGATTTCAGAAAAGTGATTAATGATTACGGTTTGAAATTGTTCAGCGAAGGAAATCCGGGAACTTATGACAATCCGTCGTATGGTAGATTATTCCAATATTACAGCGAATACGATCCGGAAATTATTTTTTCCGTACAGTTCGGAGGCCCGAATTTAGGTCAAGGTGAAGAAATGCTCCGTGATTTCGGCACGCGAACTACAGGGAATGCTCAATGTTGGGTGATGCCTTGCAGCCGTCTGGTCGACCGCTATCAATCGTTGATTACCGGCGATTTTGCCGAGCCTCTTGTTTTGGAAAATAATCCGGCAACACCGAATGGTTCGCTCAACCCACAAAGCTACGAAAACCGCGACTGGCGCATGAAAGCGACTTTGCTTTGGGACGGGGAAACCATTCAGGGCATTTCAAACGACGGGTACAGTATGACCGGCACTTTTATCATGAAATTGGGAGTAAGGGAAGCCCCGTATATCAATAACGATGCCAGCGGACAAACCGGATATCTTTACCGGAAATGGATACGTCAGGAGCCGATTGCCGAAAGAAGCCAAGGGCCGCAGGATTTTTACCTGATGCGTTTGGCGGATGTCTATCTGATGTACTGTGAGGCTGTTAATGAGGTGAGTGGCCCTTCCGCCGAACTCGTTTCATTAGTCGATAAGATCCGGGAAAGAGGTAATTTGCCCGGTTTAGCGCCGGCAAAATACGCCGATAAGGCGGCTTTCTTTGAAGCCATCAAACAGGAACGCATCGTGGAATTGGTTGCCGAAGGAATCCGCCCGTTCGATATCCGCCGCTGGCGGGAAGCCGAGTCAATCTGGGGCGGGCCTCAAACTCCGGGCTGGCCGATGTATAATACTCAGGGAGGTTTTGTGAGAGATCAGTTAAGGAATGTCGATGCACGGACGTATGAACGTTTTTACATCTACAAGATTTCCGATACGGACAGAAGCCGTAATCCGAATCTGACTCAAAACAGGCCATGGTTATAAAAAGTGAATGTTTATTTAACAAATCCAGTAAAAAATGAAAAATTTAATCAAAATAACAAGCGTAATTCTTCTGGGGCTATTCATGGCGACATGCGGCGATTACCCGATTGACGACCGGAACTTGCTGATCACGGACAACGAAGAATGTAGTATGACCGTTTTTGAACTTCTGGGCCCGGATCACCGGAATACGCTGATCGGCACTGCCGTAATTGACAATGACAACAATACGGTGACAGCGGTTGCCAAGTTCGGAACCAATTTGAAGCACGTAAAACCGCGTTGTAGCGTAGAAATTGATTGTATTGTTACACCGATGATGGGTGAATGGGTGGATTTTACGCAGCCTCGCCAATATACCGTTATCTCCGGCAACCGGAAAATACAAAAGACTTATACGGTTACAGTAACGGTACAAGGTGAATAATTATTTAAAAAATAAAAACATGAAAAGAATCAATATATTATTATTGAGCGCTATATGTTTCTTTATTTCGTGCAGTGATGATAACGAATCGTTATTGAAAAACGATTTGATAAAGAAAACAACGGCGCCTGCTATTGTAGGCGAAAAAATAGATTTTGCTTACGCAATAGGAACACTGTCCGGTAAATTGACGACTGCGCAAGCCGAAGCTTCCATCGCAGGAAATGACGGTACCGGTTTTGAAAGGTATTCGTATTACACGACTTTCAACGAAATAACTATTGACGGTACACGCTACCCCGGCGGCTCGGAAGTTCCCGTAAAGACGGTAAAAGAGACAAGTACGAGCGGAGCTGTTTCTACGGCAACACTGGAAGACAAAGTAGACGAAGTGTATATGAAACCCTCCGTACCTCACGGAACAAATATGGTCGATTTGATCGCTGCCACGTTGCGTTACAGCTATGTGGTTCCGGCGGAAGCCAAAGGGAAAAAAGTTTCATTTGTGTTCTCGGCCAAATCTTCCACGGGCGAAAACGTCTCGTATACAACACCCGAATACACCGTTTCTAAAATGGATATGAAGCGTTTAATCACGATGACGACAGCGGATGTTTGCTATTTTTCCATCGAAAATATGGCTGCCTATACACGCGAAGAAGTGAACAGTCAAAATTTATCCGACAAAATAGACTTCGTCTATATCCATCAGGCAAAATTCGGCGATTTTGATTACGGACATGCTTTTATATCCCCGGGAACGAATCCGAAATATATCGCTACGCAGGATGTTATTCCCGGCAACTGGACAAAAAACAGTACCAAAATGGAAAAACGTACCGATGTAAGGGACGCTCAACTGAAAGGAAGTATTCCGAATGTTTATATCGACGATATCGACTTCCAAACGTTGCAATTGGATCAGGCGTATGATTTTGTTTTGAACTTTGTGACGGACGAAGGAGCTTTCATGAAAACGGCGAATGGCAAATATGCCGCGTACATCTATGTTAACCGGCTGGCAACGGGGACAATAACTTTGAGCATTAAACGTTATCCTTTATAAAAACAGCATGAAAAAGTATGTTATTCCGTTCGTTTTTTTAGGTTTTATTCTTAGTCTTCCGGCAAAAGAACTGCCGGCTCCCGCTTACTCTTCCATTTACGTTGAGAAAATGGAAGATGAGCTGGCGGTGTATTTCACTCCGGAAAATTTTGATATTAAAAATGACGGGAGTGCAGATGTCTCGGACGCCTTGCAGTCGGCTATCAACCAAATTCAGGAAACGGTACGGTATGGAGTGGTATTTATTCCCGAAGGCCGTTACCGGATCGGAAAAACGATATACTTGTGGAAAGGAGTGCGTTTAATTGGATACGGAAAAGAGCGGCCGCATTTTGTATTGGAAAAAAACACACCGGGATTTCAGGAAGAAAAGAAGTATTTATTTCATTTTGTTTCCGACCGTTCCCGCAGAGGTAATTTTGTTTCCGATGCAAATGCAGGCACATTTTATACCGGTATTCGGAATATCAACATCAGCATAGCGGAGGGGAATCCTTCCGCTATCGCTGTTCGTTTTCACGCCGCACAACATTGTTTCCTTTCCCATATGGATTTCCGGTTAAGCAAAGGAAATATCGGCGTGGAAGATATCTGCAACGAAATTGAGTATTGCCGTTTTTTCGGGGGTGATTACGGAATAAAGACCGGGAAAACTTCTCCGGGTTGGCAGGCGGTAGTGCTCGATTGTTATTACGAACAACAGGCGAAAGCGGCTATCCGAACGGAAGAAGCCGGTCTGATGTTAATCCGGAATTATATCAAACAAATGCCGACCGCCGTAGAAATACCGGAAAACCGGACGGAAGAATTGTGGATTTCCGATTCGCGGTTTGAAAATCTGACGCAACCAGCCATTCTGATTGGAAATGAAAATAATTCGCGGACGCAAATCAACCTCGAAAATGTAATCTGTAGTAAAACACCCGATTTTGCTTTGTTCCGCACGTCGGGGAAACGGGTGAAAGCGCCGGGCGCTATTTATCAGGTAAAAAGCTTCACTCACGGATTGCATGTCAATGATTCGGGCATTCGTTCGGAAATAAAAACGACGCAAGATTTCGTTGTACTTAAAACTGTTCCGCCTTTGGTAGAAAGCGATGTACCCTTGTTGCCGGCCAATTCCACGTGGGCGAATCTCAAATCCATGGGAGCGAAAGGCGATGGGATAACAGATGATACGGACATTTTGGAAAGAGCAATTGCTTCGCATCAGACGATTTATTTGCCCGGTGGACATTATCGCGTAACAAGACCGATTGTCCTGAAAGCAAATACAAACCTGGTGGGTTTACATCCTTCCCTAACGCAAATCATCCTTCGTGACAGTACGGCGGCTTATCAGGGTGTGGGGCAACCTCTCCCTTTACTGGAAGCGCCTAAAGGCGGTGTCAATATTGTATCGGGAATCGGCTTGAATACGGCGGGAGTGAATCCGAGAGCGGTAGCCGCCAAATGGATGGCCGGTCCCAAATCAATGATGAACGACGTACGTTTTGTCGGCGGGCATGGGACGCACAGCCTCGACGGGCGGGAAGTCCGCGTATACAATGATAATCGCACTGCCGACGGTCTTCCTTTCCGCAAATGGGATACGCAATATTGGAGTTTATGGATTACCGACGGAGGAGGAGGAACATTCAAAGACATATGGACGCCAAGCCCTTATGCCGCTGCCGGAATGTATATCTCCAATACGTCGACCGAAGGACGCATCTATTACATGTCGGTCGAACATCATGTTCGGAACGAAGTCATTCTGGACGGCGTTGCCAACTGGCGGATTTACGGGCTTCAACTTGAATTGGAAAGCGGCGAAGGCCCTTATTGCCTGCCTTTGGATATACGTAATTCGCGCAATTTACTCTTTGCCAATACGTTTATTTACCGTGTAAGCCGCGTTACGACTCCAGTGGAGTCTGCCGCGCGAGTGGAAAATTCCGGAAATTTGCTTTTCAAAGGATATCATGCCTATACTTGGACGAAATACGGTTTCGGAGATGCTGTCTTTGACGCGACTTCCGGCTTAAAAGTACGGGATCTCGAATTTGCTTTTCTGGAATTACCGGGAAAAAAACGGATTACCGGAAAACCGATTGTCGAAGAATTGGCTTCCGGCTTTAATTTCATCGACGGCGCAACGGTCGATAGCAAAGGCAATGTTTATTTTGTGGATGCAAACCTGCATCGTATTTATTGTTGGGACGTCGGCGACAAACGGTTGAAATTGATTAGCGATATCCCTTTTTCGCCGGTATCGCTTGCCTGCGATGAAGACGACAATCTGATTGCAGTAAGCCGTTACATTTTACGGGAAACAGTGTTTAGCCGGGGCGAAATCAGGATAATTCGATTCGATCCCAAGCGTCCGCTCGAATCCATCGAATTATTAGAGGAAAAACCTTTCGATTCAATTTCCGGCGCAAAGCGGTATATTTACCAGTCTTCGCGTTACCGTTTCGAAAACAAAAGTATCGCTGTATCTTCGGAAAACGCAGAGACCCGGTTTGTTACGGGTGATGGAAAAACCATTCTACCCAACACACCGGATATAGGACAAACATATGCGTTGAAAACGGCCGTCGAGGGCCAGCCTTTCTATGTTGTAAACAGCGCCGAACGTCGAACATACCGTTGCGACGTAAGTTCAAAAGGCGAACTGCTGAATCCGCTATTATTTGCAGAAGAGGGTGAGCACGATGTGGCTGTTGACGATAAAGGCAATGTCTATATTCCGTCGGGAAATATTTCGGTCTATGACCGGGAGGGGAGGCTGATAGATGAAATTGCAGTTCCTCAACGCCCGATGTCTGTTGTTTTTGGAGGGAAAGACAAGAAAGAATTGTATATCTGCGCCCGTTCGGCATTGTATCGTGTGCGATTAACGGAATAAAATCCGACCGTATCTGTCTCAAAGAATGGGACTGCGTCATACCGGTTCTCTGTTGGAACGCAAGTCCAAAAAGGATGCCAAAGACAGCCATCAACACAAAACCGTCATAACCATCTCTTGATAAAGCTTTTATCAAGACACCCTTTGTATTCGACACAAAACGGCGAATATTTTGTACTTTTGTACAAAAGTTTAGGTTAAACGCATTTATGGTTAAAGCACTATTTTTTGATATTGACGGTACGTTGGTCAGCTTCAAAACACACCGGATACCCGATTCCACCCGGAAATCGATCGAGACGATCAGGAATAAGGGAATTAAAGTATTTATCGCCACCGGCAGGCACTTTTCGGTAATCAATAATCTGGACGATATGACGTTCGACGGATACATTACGATGAACGGCTGTTACTGTTTGCAGGGTACTGATAATGTCATCTTTAAAAAGAGTATCGAACAGTCGGATGTCAATCGTTTCATCGATTATTTACAACAGGAAAAGGAGCTCTCCTGTCTTTTTGTGGAAGAACATAGACTTTCCCTGAATTATGTCGACGACGAGATGCAGTTCCTGATAAACCTCTTAAAACAGGATATGCCGTCGGTGAACGACCTCGATTATTACCGCGACAAGGAACTGTTCCAGTTGACGGCGTTCTTCAAGGATTCACAGGAAGAGGAAGTGATGAGTTTGTTGCCAAACTGTTCGTCCATGCGGTGGTATCCCACTTTTTCCGATGTTATCGCCAAGGGAGTGGACAAAGGTGTAGGGATAGACCAATTCTGTAATTATTATGGATTCCCGTTGGAAGAGACCATGGCTTTCGGCGATGGTGGAAATGATATCGAAATGCTTCGTCATGCCGGCATAGGCGTTGCGATGGGAAATGCAAATGACAATGTCAAACAAGCGGCAGACTATGTAACCGATTCGGTGGATGACGACGGTATCTTAAAAGCATTGCAACATTTCGAATTGATTTAGAGACTGTTTGAAAATTTTATAATATGGGCAGAGGCTGAAAGTAGCGGATATTCAAACTCCGACTTTCAGCCTCCGGCCTGTTTTTACATCTCTGTCGCTTTAGCCCGTCCAAACTTCAACCGATCCCGTTTGGAGTCTTCCGGCTGTTTGAGGAGAAGTTTTTTATTTGTCCAATATACTGATGGTATAACTATACCGGTATTCTTTGTCTGAAAACCTGTATTCGTCCAATGGTTTGGCGCCCCATGAATTCAGCCCGCCAACACCGCGCTGGAACAGATCGACACAAAGTACGGTCTCCTTACGGGGAATGACATCCGACCAGTGCTGTTGTTTTTTCGTCGTTCCCGGATCGAGGTCTTCCGGCCGGTAATTGGTCGCGCTTACGGACAGCGGCTGTGCTCCATCCACCCGTATGCCCCTGCCTTCTCCGTTTTGGAGCGTAAGCCAGCGCACACCGGTCTTGTTGCCGGTTTCCTGCGGACGGTAATATTGGTAAGCCTGCTCTTCCACAAGGCCTTCCCATATCCCCATAAATGTATCGAAATTCCGGTCGACATAATTTTCCCAAGGTCCGCGACCATACCAGCGGAAACGATTGTACTCTTCCTGCAGAACCATCATCGTCCCGAAACGCATCATCTCCGGCAGTTCGTCGCTTTGCGCCCGGTAATGGAGATCGGACGTAAGGCTCCCATCCTTATTCACGGTATAGGCGATATCTACAAAGGCTTCAATTCCCCTGAGTTTCGCCCGGTAGGTGAACGATACGCCGTTCTCTTTCTCTTCCATGTCGCGATACAGGTAAATAACGTTGTGCCCTGCCGCGTTCCAGAGACGAAGATTGTACTGTTCACCGGAACCGAAGTCGTTGTCGACCGGCGCCCTCCAGAAATTCAGACGGGGCAGTTCCCTGAAGATATTCCGTCCGTTTGCTTTTGCACTGATCAGCGATCTGCCGTCTTTTACCGAGAAAATGTATTCGACGTTGCCGGATGTTATGGTTACGGTCTCCTCTTTTCGGGATACACTCAACGTTCCCTTACGTTCACCGGAAGCAAAATAGTTGTTCGCCTCAAAAGCCAATTCCCCTTTTGCCACCTCAAAACCCGGGTCAATCAATTCGGTTCCTTTCTTGTCATAGGCAAACAGGTGAAGGAAGTATTCCACGCCGTTTTCCGGTTGTATGGGCGGAAACTTCAATTGGACATCCTTACTGGAATTTGCAGGGATCTCCACACTGAAATTCCCTTCGGCAAACGTTTCACCGTTTTTCAGCAACACCCATTTATAACCGAACGCATCGTTGGACAGATTCGTGAACGTAAAATCGTTGACCACC
>JAIRSF010000180.1 GCA_031255595.1 Tannerella sp. | reverse complement strand
AAGAAAACTAACAATCTTTAATGCCTCTCTTTTTAAAAGACGGTGCAAAGATACGGTTTGTTTTTGTTTCTTCCAAATTTTTCGATAAAAAAGTTTTTTTTCTTTTCAAATACGCATTTATATGAATAATGTATTATCTTTGCACCGGCTAAGGCATAAGGCATTAAGATTATATATGAAGCTTTCAATTTTAACAGCAGTTTCTCCGGTTGACGGACGATATAGAGATAAAACAGAAAACCTTTCCGAATATTTTTCTGAGTGGGCGTTGATACGCTATCGCGTTCGTGTGGAAATAGAATATTTTATCTTTCTCTGTGAGCTTCTTCCGCAATTGAAGACTCTTGATACCGAGAATATTAAGGAGAATATTCGAAATATCTACCGTACATTTTCGATGGAGGATGCCGTACGCATCAAAGAGATTGAAAAGATAACCAATCACGACGTAAAAGCTGTTGAGTATTTTATAAAGGAACGTTTTGACACGCTTTCATTACAAACCTATAAAGAATTTATCCATTTCGGACTGACATCCCAGGATATCAACAATACTTCTGTTCCTTTGATGATTAAAGAGGCGCTGGAGGATATCTATTATCCGGGAATACAGTCGGTGATTGACATTCTGAAAAAATATGCCGACGATTGGAAAGATATACCTATGCCGGCGAAGACACATGGACAACCGGCCTCTCCTACCCGACTGGGTAAAGAAGTAATGGTTTTTGTCTACCGGCTGGAGCAGCAATTGACGCTGTTGAAAGCGACGCCTATATCGGCCAAGTTCGGCGGTGCAACCGGAAATTTCAATGCCCATAAGGTTGCTTTTCCGGCATACGACTGGAGCCGGTCAGGTAACAGGTTTGTTAAGGAATACTTAGGGCTGGAGCGCGAAGAATGGACGACACAGATTTCAAACTACGATAATCTGGCTGCGTTATTCGACGGATTAAGCCGCATAAACACGATTTTTATAGATATGTGCCGCGATTTCTGGCAATATATCTCTATGGAATATTTTAAACAAAAAATAAAGGCCGGAGAGGTCGGATCGTCGGCTATGCCGCATAAAGTAAATCCGATTGATTTTGAAAATGCGGAAGGGAACCTCGGGATCGCAAACGCAGTATTAGGGCATTTAAGCAGTAAGTTACCTATATCGCGCCTGCAACGGGATCTGACGGACTCAACTGTTATACGAAACGCCGGAGTACCTCTCGCTCATATCGAGATTGCTTTCAAAAGTATGATCAAAGGACTGAATAAATTACTATTGAACAAAGAAGCTATTACAAACGAATTAAATAATCAGTGGGCTGTTGTAGCGGAAGCTATTCAGACCATTTTACGTCGTGAAAGTTACCCCAAACCGTACGAGACGCTAAAAGAGTTGACTCGTGTAAACAAAGAGATAACAGAAGAGTCTATACATAACTTTATAGATTCTCTGGATTTGGAAGAAGAGGTTAAAAACGAATTGAGAGCAGTTACGCCACAGAATTATGTAGGCATATATTAACTTAGTGTACATATTTTATCGTGCAATCGTGAGATTGCAATTATTCAAATTTAAAAAATTATAAACATGGATTTTACAGAACAAAACGAACCGAAAGCCACATCGGGAAATGAAAATGGAGATTACGGACAGGACAACTTTGAAGGTTCAGGCGAAAAACCTAAAGGGAAACGTTTACGTATTAAAGACACACGTAAAGTAGACTACAACCGTCCGTCTATGCCGACAAGCCGTCCTTATCAGCCGACGTACGGACAAACGAGGCAATCACCTTCGTATCAGCAACGTCCCTATCAACCGAAAGACGGAGATGAAATGAGGCCAAGACACCAGCAAACAGGTGATAATGATTCCGAAAACAGATATCATCCCGGAGATAGCGGCGGATATCAGCCAAGGCGGAATTATAATCAAACGGGAGATCATGGCGGATATCAACAACGTAATTATTCGCAGGGAGGAAACCAGGGCGATTACCAGCAAAGGCGCAACTACAATAATAACCAGGGCGGCGGTTATCAACAACGAAGGAATTACGACCAGGGAGGAAGTAACAGGCAGGGAGGATACCAGCAAAGAGGTTATAACCAGGGCGGATATAACCAGAGCGGCGGATACCAGCAAAGAGGTGGATACCAGCAGGGCGGAGGTTATAGCCAAGGCGGAGGATACAACCGCGGCGGATACCAGCAACAGGGTGGATATCAGCAGCAAGGTGGATACCAACAACAGGGCGGGTACCAGCAACAGGGCGGGTATCAACAGCAAGGCGGGTATCAACAAGGCAGGTACCCGCAGCAGGGCGGATATCAGCAGAGAAGACCCGGAGGAGGCTCCAATATGCGCCGTCCACAACAGGGAGGGCGTGGTAACTATCCAAGGCAAAACTTCCCGAAACCTGTAAAATATCAAGAAGTCGTACTCGATCCGGCCGCACCGATACGTCTTAATAAATATCTTGCAAATGCTGGTGTATGTTCACGTCGCGAGGCTGATGAATTTATACAGGCAGGTGTTGTAAAAGTAAACAGTGAAGTTGTAACGGAACTCGGCACAAAAATAACACGCTCGGACAAAGTTACTTTCCACGACCAACCGGTACAGATAGAAAGTAAGATTTATATCCTGCTGAACAAACCGAAAAACTGTGTGACGACTTCCGACGATCCTCAAAACCGGCAGACCGTAATGGATCTGGTTAAAAATGCATGTCAGGAACGTATCTACCCGGTAGGCCGGCTGGACCGCAATACGACCGGAGTTTTATTGCTTACCAACGACGGAGAAATGGCGGCGAAGCTGACGCATCCTTCGTATAAAAAGAAAAAGATTTATCATGTATGGCTCGACCATGAGGTCGCTGTCGAAGACATGGAAAAACTGGCAAACGGTATCGAACTGGAAGACGGGGAAATACATGCCGATGCAATCAGTTAT
The DNA here is from genome assembly GCA_031255595.1 of Tannerella sp. Lineage (GTDB taxonomy): Bacteria > Bacteroidota > Bacteroidia > Bacteroidales > Tannerellaceae > Tannerella. The sequence continues at coordinate 8,519 of JAIRSF010000180.1, read as the reverse complement.
GCAAACGAAGACGACAGAAGTCAGATCGGTATTGAAATTCATTCGGGAAAAAACCGTATCGTAAGACGCATGTTCGAAACGCTCGGTTATCATGTAACGAAATTGGATCGTGTCTATTTTGCAGGATTAACAAAGAAAAACCTGGGACGCGGCAAATGGCGCTATCTCTCGGAACAGGAGGTAAACGCACTCCGGATGGGAGCTTATGAGTGAAAGGTTGTGTGATAAATAAACAAATGTAATTATGACAAGAACAAAAATTATTGATGTTTTGAAAATGGATACGTACGGCGCGGATATAAACGTGAAGGGCTGGATACGTACACGAAGAGGAAGCAAACAGGTTGCGTTCATCGCATTGAATGACGGTTCGACAATACATAATATACAGATTGTGGCCGACCTGGATAAAATCACTGAGGATTCACTGAAACAGGCCACTACCGGAGCGTGTATAAGCGTGAACGGTAAGCTGGTTCAATCGCAGGGTAAAGGTCAGCAGGTTGAAATACAAGCCGATAGCATCGATATTCTTGGAGCGGCAGACCCTAATTCGTATCCGTTGCAGAAAAAAGGCCACTCCCTGGAGTTTTTGCGTGAAATAGCGCATCTGCGTCCGCGCACAAATACTTTCGGCGCCATATTTCGTATCAGTCATCACATGGCGATTGCCATTCATAAATTTTTCCATGACCGCGGATTCTTCTATTTTCACACACCGATCATCACAGCGTCGGATTGCGAAGGAGCCGGACAAATGTTTCAGGTTACAACGCTTAACCTGTACGATTTAAAGAAAGATGAAAAAGACGATATCCTGTATGATAACGACTTTTTCAGCAAACAGGCCAGCCTGACCGTATCAGGACAGTTGGAAGGAGAATTGGCGGCTATGGGACTTGGCGCCATCTATACATTCGGCCCCACGTTCCGGGCGGAAAAATCCAACACGCCGCGCCATCTGGCGGAATTTTGGATGATTGAACCGGAAGTTGCCTTCAACGAGATAATAGAAAATATGGATCTCGCCGAAGATTTTATCAAATATTGTGTGCAGTGGGCGCTGGATCACTGCCGCGATGATATACAATTCCTCAACGATATGTTCGACAAAGAATTGATCGGCCGGCTGGAAGGTGTGTTGAAAGAGACGTTTGTCCGCTTGCCGTACACAGAAGGGATTCGGATTCTTGAAGAGGCCGTTGCAAAAGGACATCAATTTGAATTTCCTATCTATTGGGGAGCAGACCTCGCATCTGAACACGAACGTTATCTTGTTGAAAATCATTTCAAACGACCGGTAATTCTCTCCGACTATCCGAAAGAAATAAAGGCGTTTTACATGAAACAAAACGATGACGGGAAAACCGTACGCGCCATGGATGTTTTGTTTCCGAAAATCGGCGAAATAATCGGCGGGTCGGAACGTGAGTCCGATTATGATAAACTCCTGACACGTATCAAGGAAATGAATCTCCCGATGAAAGACATGTGGTGGTACCTTGATACACGCAAATTCGGAACATGTCCGCATGCCGGATTCGGAATGGGATTTGAACGCCTGCTGTTGTTTGTTACAGGCATGGCAAACATACGTGATGTGATACCGTTCCCCCGCACTCCGAACAATGCCGAATTTTAACAAAACAACGATGGAGGACATCTTAAGCTGAACGTTTACGGAAACGGAATGTGTAAAAGCACGCCGGAAAGACCTTCGGATTATTCAAACTAAAGAACATAATATGAAGCTTTACATCATTGCCGCCTTATCCGTATACGGCTTTTGCGCTTGCACAGATGCCGGCAAACCGGAAAAAATCATACGGGACACCCTCCGGGAAAACATTCTGAATATGGCTTCGCAGCAACTGAATGAGCCTCCTGCTACCGTAACGGCCTTTGTTGCCGAACGTTCTGCGGGAGGCATTCACGACTTCTTTTCCGAAGGCGATTACTGGTGGCCGGATCCTGAAAATCCGAACGGCCCCTATATACAGAAAGACGGCGAAACAAATCCGGATAACTTTGTAGCGCACAGGCATGCTATGATCCGTTTCAGTATGATTGTCGGGAATCTGACCTCCGCTTACCTGCTGACCCGGGATACCCGATATATAGATGCAGCCCTCCGGCATATACGTGCATGGTTTATAAATGAGGAAACGAAAATGAATCCCAATCTCCTCTACGCACAGGCCATCAAAGGGATCGCTACCGGCCGCGGTATCGGTATCATCGATACGATACATTTTATTGAAGTCGTTCAATCGCTCATCCGGATGGAAGAGGCGGGTCTGCTTCCGGACACAGACCGGCAGAAAACTAAAAAATGGTTTTCTGCTTATCTGGAGTGGATATCGACGCATCCATACGGAATAAAAGAAATGAATGCAGGCAATAACCATGCTACCTGCTGGGCCATGCAGGCTGCTATTTTCGCCAAATATACGGGAAACGAGACCATCACAGCGCTCTGTACCGATCGTTTTAAAAATGTATTTCTATCTGAACACATGGCGGATAACGGAAGCTTTCCCCGCGAAATCAACCGGACAAAGCCTTACGGTTATTCACTTTTTAACCTGGATGCAATGGCTACTCTCTGCCATATACTTTCCGATCCCGAACGAAATTTGTGGAATTATACCGCTCCGGACGGAAAATGTGTGCAAAAAGGCATTGATTTCCTGTATCCGTATGTAGCGGACAAAAACAAATGGCCTTATAAACAAGACGTCATGTACTGGGATGAATGGCCTGTAGCCCATCCGTTCTTACTGTTTGGCGCCATAGGCCTGCATCAGGACGCTTACCTGCAAACCTGGACGACACTGGAACATTTTCCGACAGTCGACGAAGTACTACGCAACCTCCCGATTCGCAATCCGCTTATCTGGTTAAACTAAACTTCCGCCGCGAATGTATCTCCGGTAAAATAAATATTGCCGTCGAATAAGCGTGAAGATTGAAAAGCCGCAATGCGGCAACAACAAAATCCGTATTTCATTTCGTGACGGTATACCGGTATATTTCCAGTCCCTTGTGATTGACAAAATAGAAAGTAAACGCGCAGTCGGTGACGGAACAGATCGTAAATCCCGCATCGGGACTGCAATAAAGGGTTTCGGGTGTGGGTTTTACCGTCCGCGAAAGCGAAGCGGACGAATTGACGATGTAGTGTACCGGTGATGAAGCAGGTTTGATATGCTGAAAATTGTGGATATGTCCACAAAAATAAGCATCCGCATGATTTTTTTCCAGTATCGGCGCCAGACGTTTCCGCATGTCGGCTCGTTCCGCTTCTTCTTTCTTGGTTTCCGCGTATACGGGATGATGTCCGATGACGATCTTCCATTTTTCCGTAGAATGTAGCAGTACGGAGTCAATCCATTGGAGTTGTCTGTCCGCATCCTGCCGGTGTGCGTCGGGATAGCCGATCGTATCGTTGCGGTATTTATCCATCAGAGGAGTGGTATCGATAAAAACCAGGCGGCAAGCCATGCCGTCGTCCGCTTCGATTACCTTGGTAAAGTAGCGCGAAGGAGCGTTCCATCGGCGGCTGATGCGGGTATAATCCAGTATCGCCTGCGTGTTTCCACGATATTCGTGATTTCCGCATACCACATTCCATTCGATCATCAGTTCGGGATGATCGTAAATCAATTCGTAATTAGTCATCCACAGAGGGTCGTGCACGCTTTCCACACCTTCGAAATGATGTACATCGCCTGCCGCCGCCACCATTTCGATGTCAGTGTTTTCGGCGGTGAAAGCCATGAGCCGCGCAACAGGTTTTTGTTCATAATAGCCGTTTCGTCCCAGGTCATTGGCGATGATGAAATTGACGGCGCTTTCGGGTATTTGCGAAAGCAACACCCGGAGGCTGTCTCCGGGCGCTGCAAACACATGGATAATGCCTGCTGTTATAAAAAGGGAGGTAAGAATGATCTTTTTCATCGTTATCTGGTGCCGAAAGCTCCGAAATAAGTCGCAGGAGCAGGTGATTTATAAAGTTTGCCGTTGACGGTAATTCCCGTTTCGCTGAAATAGGGCGTAAATCCAGTGTAAGCGCCCATCAGTGCAGGTGAACCGGTTTTCAGGTGGAAATCCCATGAGGCGCTGTATGTATAAGACAGCAGGGGATTGGTATCGAACGGGAAGTTTTCAAACATCGGATCCTTGTCGCCTGCGGCTACGCCCCTGACATCGTGCAAACCGTAGACTACATCGCCGACGCCGGGTTTAAAACCGTCGAAAGCCGTTAACGTTCCGTTGGTAATATGTTGCGGAACGGCGCTCGGCGCTGTCCCCGAAGCATAGAAGTTGTAATCTATCCGGCTGTTCAGGTCGGGGCCGTCGGCGGCGTCCAGACCGAACTTCGGGGCTTTGGCGGCAAACATACAGTTAACAATCAAGTTGTTGTATATATTAACCAAACAACCTGATTCGGCCCATACCGAGCCGCCTTTCGGCTTGTTGGGATCGCGCCGCCAACCCGAATTGACAACGGTGTTGTTGTAGCCGTTGATTTGCGCCTGGAAACGCGCTCCGCCGTCGGCGCCCGAGTTCGATAACTTGAGGGCATTGGTATTGGCGCTGTACATCATATTGAATGCGGCATCAACTTTGCAACCCGCCTTTACGTTGATCGCCTCTCCACCTGCTTCGCCTACGGCATAAAACAGATTATCGGCAAAGATGCAGCTTCCGCCCTGTACGTAAATGGCATCTTCGCCTGTGTTGCGGAAAATGGAATGGACGATCACATATTTTCCTGCGGGATTGTTGGTATTGAATGCCACCATGCCTTCGCCGCCGTCGGGTTTGAATAGTGCGGCTGCAACCGATGGGGAGGTCTTGGTGGTAACGGCACCCGTATACTCCGTCAGCACATATTCGAATGCGATCTCTTCGCAGGTGGTGCTTCCGATGATGCCACCCCATAAGCGTTTGAATGTGTTTTCGGCCGTACGTTCGGCGGCGGGGACGGTAAAGGTTACGGGTGCTTCGCCGATGCCGTAGCAGTAAAGCCTGCCGTTAACGATAAATTCGATTTTCGTATTATTGGCGTCCTGCCCCGCCGTACTGACGATCACTTCCACGCCTTCTTCAATGGTGAGGCTTTTCCCCGCAGGCACGTTGATATGCCCGTTTACGTTGATTATCGAATATTTCGGCCATAGGCCTTCCACGTCGCCCGTTACGGTAATCGGATCGTTGAGGACGACGGAAACCGTACATACAGCTTTTTCGCCGCCGTCTGCCGCAGTAACGGTAACGGTTGCGCTTCCGGGTTTAAGGGCGGTTACCAGTCCGTTGTCGTCTATCGTAGCTACGTTTTCGTCGGAGCTTGCCCATGTGACGGATTTGTTGGCGGCATTTTCGGGAAAAAAGGTAAGCACAAGCGCTTGAGTCGCTTCGGGCTTCAAGGTTAGCGACATCGGGTTTAAGGCAAGCCCTTTCACCGAAAGGTCTACGTTTTCATCCGAACATTCTGCGAAAAAGACAGCGGTGAAAATCACCGGTAATAAGATAAATTTTTTTTTCATAACGCTTATTTTTTTGTTTATTATATAATTGAGTCCACTCCAAAAAACCCGCCCGACCCAATTCAATCTCATCCACGCACCTTGCGGATGAGGTTTGTTTTGAGAAAAGCGCTTTTCGGACAGGATTCATAATCGACTTTTAGATATTTTCAAAACCTGATTCTGCAACCTGCCTGCAAGTTACGACCGTAATAGTCGCGCCTGACCAACGTACCGTTTTTATAGTCTTCGTATCCTTCAACGGCATGATTGGCAGGATTTTGCTTTTTGAGATACAATACCATAGGGGTATTTAATAAATTGACGGCTTTCACGAATATGCTCCAAGCGGATTTGAAGCGTTTTTCCAGCGAAACGTCCATTTGAAGGAAGCCGCCCTGCCAGGTATCGTTGTCCAGGTAACGCGAAACGGCGTATAACCTGTCGCCTGTGTAGCTGAGCGACAATTGCCCGTCACAGCCTTTTTCTGTGTTTTTGTAGAGCAGTGAAAGATTGGCTACATGTTTTGCCTGCCCACTCAACGGACGGATCTGAGCAACATTCCGTATGCTTATTTTTTCAGACGAAAAGGCGTCGGGGTTTTCATAATTCTCCATCTTGTCGGTAGTGATGTTTGAACGGGTAAAGGTATAGTTGGCCTTGAGACCGAGGGAACGGAAATATTTCATCACATCAATTTCTATTCCGTAGTTATCGGCGTCGCCGAAATTCGACGGCATGTAAAAAGTTCCCTGTCCCTGCGATATCATGCCGTATTCGATCGGGTCTTTCAGCTTTTTGTAGAAAAGCCCAACCATGAATTGTTCGGAAGGTTTCGGAAAATACTCGTAACGAATATCGACATTGTGCGCTATCGTGTGCTTTAAATCCGGATTTCCCATTTCGGTGTAATCTTCGTTGATGATGCGGTAAGGAACTATTTCGAAAAAGCTCGGTCGATTGATCGATTTGTAATAGCAAAGCCGCATATTATTGTCGGGAAACAAACTGTATTTTATATGTATACTCGGCAGATAGTCGGTATAAACCTGCTCTCCGTCGTTCGGCACGCCGCCTGCGGGATAACGCAGAAAATAACCCTGCCGCGTTTTTTCCACCCGCATGCCTGCAATCGTTTGCAGCCTGTGTGCGGACAGTTTCGCTTGCACATAACCTGCGGCAATCTTTTCAAAAGCATCGTAATTCAACGGGTTACCTACAGCTCCGTAAGGCGTGAACACCATGAATGATATTTCGCTATAGTTGTTCCAGTCCGTCCCCTTAATCAGATTGTTTTGCATACCCTCGGGTTTCGATTCGTCATAGGGGCGGAAATCATATTGGTTGAAAAAATTGGTACGCTGCTTGTCCCGGTAAAGTCCACCCGCCGAAAGGTCGATCTCCGCTTTTCCCGCGTTCAGGGCGTAGCCGGCATTGAGGTACACTGCTTTATCCTCGTCGGTATTGCGTTCCCATCGGCGTTCGGCTCCTCCGAGCGTCACTACCGACACAGGATTCCGAACATGATTGCGGACAGTGGTTACCGTATATACGGAACTGTTGTCGGGTGTTTTGCCGAATGCGTTCGAATACACAGCCGACCAGTCTATCTTTAACCTGTCGCCGGCAAACAGGTGGATGCCCTTCAGGGTAGTGTTGAATATCTGTTGCCGGTTGACGCGGAAACGGGTATCGAACGACACATTGTAATCGCCTTGCAACGGGTTGTAGCCGATGCTCAGATCCGTATTTGCGTTGTCTCGCACCTGCGCATTGGTGAAATCCATATAGGCGTTGTACCACTGTAATTTGTGCCGCGTCGAAAAATGATAGTCCGACTTTGCATGCAGTCCGTAACGTATCTGACGTTCGGAATAAGTACGGTCGTTTTGGCCCGTCAGTACGGGCAGGTTCGAGGCGTCGCTGGTTGCCGTCGAATGGGCATAATAAAGACTGTTGCTGCCGCGGTAACTGTTTTGATAACTACCGGCAAGCATGATGCCCAGACGGTTTTCAAACAATCGGTCGCCGTAGGAAAAACCGGCAAACAGGTTCGGCGGCGCATTTTTCGACTTCATCAGCAATACCTCTTTGGAGAAATCGCGCGGTTTGGCGGGATAACTTTCCCCGTAACGCTCATAAGGCGATTTCCCATCGACCGCTTTCGTATCGAACGAATAAAAATCGCGATAGAGAAACAGTGCATTGTAACCCGTAGAAAGGTTGGCCGTCACCTGCCGCTTGGCAGGCGCATCCTTCATTACCATATTAACAACCCCGCCCACAGCGTCGCCTTCCATATCGGCAGTCGGCGCCTTGGTTACTTCCAGTCTGTCCAACAATTCGGACGGAAAAATATCCAGCGGCACAAAGCGGTTCTTATTGTCGGGGCTCGGTATTTTCACTCCGTTCACCAGTGTATAATTATAACGCTTGTCCATACCGCGCAAAACGGCATATTGACCGTCGCCACTGCTGTTACGTTCCACCGTAACACCCGATATGCGCTGCACCACATTGGCCACCGTCATGTCGGGCGAAATTTCGATTGCTTTGGCACTCATCACATTCATTATATTCATCGACGTCTTCTCGATACTGCGCGCTCCCGTTTCCGTATGGTTAACCCGGTAACCGTACACCACGATTTCGCCCACTTCGATGCGCGCCGGTTGAAGACTTATGATCTGCCTCTCCTCCCGTCCGTCGTGCATATGCTCCACCGTTTGGTAACCTACATAACGGCATACCAATACCGTTCCCGGAGGGACGTCTATCACAAAACTACCGTCCAACCCCGTAGTGGTTCCTTTGCCGGGATTATCCTTCAGCGCTATCGCCACGCCTATCAATTCTTCACCTGTTTCGGCGTCGACCACCACCCCTTTAAGTGGAGCTGCCGGTAAGAGCGCCGGCAACAATACCCATGCAATGATAAATAGAATTAATTTCATTTTGTCCGATCAAATTTCGGATACAAAAGTAGAA
>JAIRSF010000160.1 GCA_031255595.1 Tannerella sp. | reverse complement strand
GGCAGCAACCCCGGCGTTCCGCTCGAACCGGTTGTATGGATCAATAACGACCGCGCTATCTACACCTCGCTCGGATACTGGGACGACTGGAAAGAAGAAAGTTTCCGTAACCTGATGTTCAATAGTGTGGAATATTTGTTAAACAGGAAAAAATGAAAGGGCGGGGATTGAACTTAAAAACAATCTTCCCGACAGTGATGATGCTTTTCGCTCTTTCTGTCATGGCTAAGAATCCGTATCTGCCGATGACCGCGTTTATTCCGGACGGCGAGCCGCGCGTATTTACCCACAACGGTGAAACGAGGGTATATATTTACGGCTCACGCGACGAAAAAGTAACCGGTTATTGCGGGTACGGCCATGACGTCTGGTCTGCCCCCATCCATGATCTGACAAACTGGACAAATCATGGCGAGATTTTTCACCTGCGGCAATTGACCGATTTGGGTTGGAGCATCGCCGAGTACGATCCCATCTCCAATACGGGAGGGCAGAACTTTGCCGCGCCCGATTGCATCTATCATCCGGCCTCCGGGAAATACTACCTTTACACCTGGTTGGGCGGCGGGCCGCGCAGGGCGTTGGTTGCCAGTAGCGACAGCCCGACAGGGCCGTTTACTGATCCGGTTGAGTGCGAATGGCCGATTGTCGGCGGTTTCTCCGAATGGTACGACCCTGCGGCTTTTGTCGACGACGACGGCAGGGTGTATGTCTATTGGGGCGGCGGACGCGTTCACCGGCCTTACCGCGCCGAAGTCGATCCGAACGATATGCACACCATTATCGGTGGTTATACGTACGACAATACCGGTTTAACCGATTTTTTTGAGGCGGCTTCGATGCGAAAGATCACCTTGAACGGCGTTTCCAAATACGTACTGGTTTATATGCCGACCGGCCTGCGCGGCGCCTTGGTTTACAGCTATGCCGACCACCCGCTCGGGCCGTTCACCTACGGCGGTATCATCGTCAGCAACTATGGCGCTCCATGGGGCGAATACCTGAACGGCGGCAACAATCATGGCGGCATTTTCGAAGGCGCTAACGGACAGTGGTACGTGGCCTATCACAGGCAGTCGAACGACGATTACAGCCGTCAGGCGCGGATAGAGCCGATCCATCTGCGAATGGAAGACGGGAAAGTCCTCATCGACCAGGTTCCCGTAACCTCGCAAGGCGTCGAAATGAACGGCTTAGACGCGTTCAGGCGTTACAACGCCGGTATATATTGCTATCGGGAAGGAAGTGTCGTCTTTGCGGGAAACCGGCGGGAACCCGACGGGTTGAATCCGCTGACCGGGATAAAAGACCAGGCGACGGTCGGTTATATGTACCTGAATTTCGGCGACCGGCAGATCAGGAACAGCGACCGCCTGAAGCTCAGGCTTCACATTTTAACAAATACCGACGGATATGTGGAGGTTTTGATCGCCGATGATCCGGCGATAGACCCGGAAAACAAGAACAAGCGAAGTATCGGCCGGATAAACTTCACCGCAAACAGTCAGTGGCATGAGTTGGAAGGACTTCTGTCCGGAATCGATTCCTGCCCGGTCACCTTGCAAGGCAAACGGGGCGTTTACCTCCGGTTCGGCAGCAACGGTCACGATGGGGAGATCTGCCAATTGAAGGAATTGGAGTTTGCTCTTGGCGACAGTCCTACCCCCAACCCGTTGCACCGGATCGTCCTTCCTGCCGCAAAAGCAGGCGGGAAGCTCGCAGCCGTCCCGTCGAGGGCGCAGGCGGGCGAGTCGGTGAAACTTGTGCCGGAGCCGGAGAAGGGTTACGGGTTAAACGAAAAAGCGCTGAAGGTAACTTGTCGTAACGCTCCGGTGATGACCAACCGGAACGCCGACGGAACGTATGAGTTTAAGATGCCGGACGCGCCGGTAAACGTCCATGCGGTTTTTATCAAATGAAATAAGTTAAAATCAAGAATCAAATTTAAAACTTAAACAAAAATGAAATCAGTTAAATTATTCATCTTCATTTGTTTGGCGGGGTTTGTTTTGCCGACTTTCGCACAGAATGAAGATTTACCCATTTATCAGGGTAAGTATGAACCGACCGACGAGTCGTTGAAAAACTACAAATACCCTGAATGGTTCCGGGATGCGAAGTTTGGAATCTGGTCGCACTGGGGGCCGCAGGCCGTTCCGCGCCAGGGCGACTGGTACGCCAAGAACATGTACAGCCGTCCCTGGTACAACTGCGAAAAAGACGAACCGGTGCAGGCGCATCCTTACTACACCTATCACAACAAACACTATGGGCATCCTTCGGAGTTCGGATTCAAGGACATTATTCCTTTATGGAAAGCCGAACGGTGGAATCCGGAGGAGTTGATGAAACTGTACAAACGCGTCGGCGCAAAGTATTTTGTCAGCATGGGCACGCATCACGACAACTTTTTCCTGTGGGATTCCAAGCTGCATCCCAAATGGAACTCTGTGAACATGGGGCCGAAAAAAGACGTGGTCGGGCTGTGGCAGTCGGCGGCTAAAAAGGAAGGTTTGTATTTCGGCGTTTCCGAACACTTGGGCGCCAGCTATACCTGGTATCAACAGGCGCACCGCTCGGATCTGTGGGGCGAAAAAGCCGGTGTTCCCTACGACGGCGCCAATCCCGAATACTGGGATTTGTATCACGAACCGACCCTGCCCGGCGATAACAAATGGTACACCAACAACCCGAAATTCCAACGGATGTGGTACGACCGGATCCTGGAACTGATCGATAATTATCATCCCGACCTGCTCTATTCCGACGGCGGACTGCCTTTCGGCAACGACGTGGGACGCAGCATGATCGCCCATTATTACAACCAGGATACCAAACAGAAAAAACCGAAAGGCGTAATCTATGCCTGCAAGCAGAGTTCGGATGGCCGCTGGGTGCAGGACTATGAACGGGGATCGTCCGAAATGATCCGCGAATATCCCTGGCAGACCGATACGTCGATCGGCGACTGGTATTATCGCACCGGTCAGAAGTACATGAGCGGCGAAGAGGTGATACAGATGTTGATTGACATTGTCAGCAAAAACGGAAACCTGCTGTTGAATGTTGTGCAAACCCCGGAAGG
>JAIRSF010000048.1 GCA_031255595.1 Tannerella sp. | reverse complement strand
TAGACTCTGCCGGTTGTAACTAAACGGTAAAGATATTCCGTTTTATCTACATACAAGTAGTTATCTTTACGGATGTTTCCGAACGACTGCATTCCTATGGGCAAATTTTTCATAACCGGCATTTTTTTGCAAATATAGTACAAAATCTTTAGTTATTCCAATAGTTTGATGCAGTATGTCGACCGGCAATTTTCTGTTGTACAGCCGTATGCTTATTTAATAATTAATGATATTCGTCCCAGCTTCTGATATGGATATCTTCCGGCTTCAGCGTACAGAAGGCTGTGATGAAAGCGTCGGCTAAGCGTGCATTCGTGAGCAGAGGGATATTCAGGTCGATCGCGGCGCGGCGGATCTTATAGCCGTTATCCAGTTCGCCGGCCGTCAGATCGCGCGGAATGTTAACTACCATATCGACCGTACGTTCATGGAGCAGGTCGAGCGCCTGGGGGTTACGATGATCGCTGGGCCAGTACACATGGGTACTGTCGATATCGTTCTCTTTCAGGAACCGGTGTGTGCCCCCCGTAGCGTACAGTTTATATCCTTTTTCCTGCAACATACGCGAAGCGTTGAGCATAGCGACTTTTTGTTTGGATGTACCTGTAGAAAGTAATACGGCTTTTTCGGGGATGCGGTACCCTACGGAAAGCATACTCTTGAGTATAGCTTCCGATGTATCGTCGCCCAGACAACCTACCTCGCCGGTCGATGCCATGTCGACGCCGAGCACAGGATCTGCCTTTTGCAAGCGGTTGAAAGAAAACTGAGAAGCCTTGATCCCTACATAATCCAGATCGAACTCACTTCCGTTCAGCTTTTCAACCGGGAGTCCGAGCATGACGCGCGTAGCAATTTCGATGAGGTTTATCTTCAACACTTTGCTGACAAACGGGAAACTGCGGGAAGCTCGCAAATTACATTCTATTACTTTTATCTCATTCTCTTTTGCAAGGTATTGAATATTGAAAGGGCCTGAAATATTCAACTCTTTAGCGATCTTGCGGCTGATACGTTTGATGCGCCGCAACGTTTCTATATACAATTTTTGTGCGGGGAACTGTATCGTCGCATCGCCGCTGTGGACGCCGGCAAACTCAATATGTTCCGATATGGCATATGCGACAATTTCGCCGTTCTCAGCTACGGCGTCCATTTCGACCTCTTTTGCATATTCGATGAATTGGCTGATCACAACCGGATGTTTCTTACTGACATTTGCGGCTACTTTCAGGAAACGCACCAGTTCTTCTTCGTTGGAGCAAACATTCATGGCGGCGCCGCTCAGCACATAACTCGGACGTACCAATACCGGGAATCCCACTTCGCGGACGAAAGCATTCACATCTTCCTGTGTCGTCAGCTCTTTCCAGCGGGGCTGGTCGACGCCGATACGGTCGAGCATGGCGGAGAACTTATGGCGGTCTTCCGCATTGTCGATACTTTTGGCGGTTGTGCCGAGGATCGGTATATGATTCCCGTCAAGTCGTACGGCCAGGTTGTTCGGAATCTGTCCGCCTGTGGAAACGATCACTCCATGCGGATTCTCAAGTTCGAGAATATCCATGACGCGCTCGAAAGTAAGCTCATCGAAATATAAGCGGTCGCACATGTCATAGTCGGTCGATACGGTTTCGGGATTGTAGTTGATCATGACCGAACGGTATCCTTCTTTACGTATGGTGTTCAGCGCCTGGACGCCACACCAGTCAAATTCCACAGAGGAACCGATGCGGTATGCGCCGGAACCGAGTACGACGATAGATCGACGATCTCCGAGATATTGCACATCGTTTTCAATTCCGCTGTACGTCAGGTACAGATAATTTGTCAGGGCCGGATATTCGGCGGCTAAGGTATCAATTTGTTTGACTACAGGAATAATACCCAGTCGCTTACGTAGTTGACGGATCATTTCAATGTGCTTGTCGTTCATCTGCTCTTTCCAGACGGCGCGCGCAATTTGGAAATCGGAGAATCCCTGAATTTTTGCACGACGTATTAGTTCGCAGATTTCCGGTTCGCAGTTATAATCCGCTTCGGTTTTATTGTTTCCGGCAGGGTCGTCACCGGCTTCCGTTTGACCGAGCGAAGATAACTGTTCGAGTTCTTCGGCCGTATGGATGATATTTTGCAGTTTGTACAGAAACCATTTATCTATTTTCGTCAGGTCGTGTATCTGGTCGACGGTGTATCCTGCGCGGAAGGCTTTGCTTATGATAAATATGCGGCGATCCGTCGGTTCATGAAGCGCCTTGTCTACATCCGGGATGACGATCTCCTTGTTTTCGACAAATCCATGCATGCCTTGTCCGATCATACGCAAACCCTTCTGGATTGCTTCCTCGAAGGTGCGGCCGATGGACATGACTTCGCCGACGGATTTCATACTGCTGCCGAGTTCGCGGGCCACTCCATGAAATTTCCCCAGATCCCAGCGCGGAATTTTACAGACAACGTAATCCAGTGCAGGTTCGAAAAAGGCGGAGGTGGTTTTGGTTACGGAGTTTTTGAGATCGAAAAGTCCGTATCCTAATCCGAGTTTCGCGGCAACGAACGCCAGCGGGTAGCCGGTCGCTTTCGATGCCAGGGCGGACGAGCGGGACAGGCGCGCGTTTACTTCGATCACGCGGTAATCTTCGCTTTCGGGATCGAGTGCATACTGAACGTTACATTCCCCCACGATACCGATATGCCGGATGATACGTATGGACAATTCCCTGAGTTTGTGGTATTCGGCATTGGTCAGGGTCTGCGAAGGTGCGATCACGATGCTTTCTCCCGTATGGATACCCAGCGGGTCGAAGTTTTCCATGTTACAGACCGTTATGCAGTTGTCAAAACGATCCCGCACCACTTCGTATTCAACTTCTTTCCATCCTTTCAGGCTTTTTTCGACGAGTACCTGCGGCGAAAAAGAAAAGGCTTTTTCTATGAGCACATTCAGTTCTTCTTCGTTGTCGCAGAACCCGCTGCCGAGTCCGCCCAGCGCGTAGGCGGCGCGTATAATAACCGGATAACCCAGTTCTCCGGCGGCGCGGCGTGCGGCTTCCGCATTTTCGACCGCTTCGCTTTTGATCGTTTTTATATGGATCTCATCCAATTTTTCGACGAACAGTTCCCGGTCTTCCGTATCCATGATCGCCTGTACGGGCGTGCCGAGTACCTGGAGGTGATACTTCTCCAGGATTCCTTTTTTATAAAGTTCGACGCCGCAGTTCAGGGCCGTTTGCCCTCCGAAAGCCAGCATAATGCCTTCGGGGCGTTCTTTCTCGATGACCTTCTCGACGAAGAAAGGCGTTACCGGCAGGAAGTATACCTTATCCGCCACGCCTTCCGATGTTTGTACCGTAGCGATATTGGGATTAATCAGTACGGTATAGATTCCTTCTTCTTTCAGCGCTTTCAGCGCCTGCGAGCCTGAATAGTCAAACTCGCCCGCTTCGCCTATTTTTAACGCTCCCGAGCCGAGGAGTAATACTTTTTTTAGATCTTTTTTTTCCATCTTCATTGCTGTTTATTCGCTGTAATTATATAAATGGAGGTTGTTTTAATAGATTGACGCCGCAAACCGGTCGAAGATGAACTCCGTATCGGTAGGCCCACTGCATGCTTCGGGGTGGAATTGTGCGGAAAAGAACGGTTTGTTCTTGTGGCGTATGCCTTCATTCGTTCCGTCGTTCATATTGATAAAGAGCGGTTCCCAGTCGCTGCCGAGTGTTTTGTTATCAACGGCATAGCCATGGTTTTGCGAGGTGATGTAGCATTTGTCGGTGCCGGCCATACGCACCGGTTGATTATGGCTACGGTGTCCGTATTTAAGTTTGTAGATAGAAGCGCCTCCGGCTTTGGCCAGCAACTGATTGCCCATGCATATCCCACAAACGGGCTTATCGCCGGCAATCGCTTTGCGAATATTTTGTACGGCCGCATCGCATGTATCCGGGTCGCCGGGGCCATTACTGATAAACAGGCCGTCGTATTCCAGGCGTCCGAAATCATAATCCCATGGTACGCGCACAATGGTCAGATCCCTTTTGAGGAGGCTGCGGATGATGTTATGTTTCACGCCGCAGTCGATCAGAACAACACGTTTTTTGCCGGTTCCTTCATTATAGGTAATCACTTCTTTGCAGGACACTTTGTCTACAAAGTTAACTTCGTTGTAACGGAATGTCGAGAGTTGGTTTTGTATCGTTTTCAGATCCGTATCATCATCACCTGAAACAATGGTGCCGATCATAACGCCCTGTTCGCGAAGGCGTTTAGTCAGGGCGCGCGTATCAATGCCGTAAATACCGGGAATACCTTCTTCTATCAGCCATCCGGATAGCGAATGGACGGAGTTCCAGTGGCTGTATTGATAACTGTAGTCGCTGATAATAATGGCGTTTGCATGTATGCGGTCACTTTCCATGAACAAGGAGATTGCGTCCGGTCGCATGGTTCGCACCGGAACGCCGTAGTTGCCGACTAAGGGATAAGTGAGCGCCATCAGTTGCCCGGCATAGGATGGATCGGTCAGGCTTTCGGGATAGCCGCTCATTGCGGTATTAAACACAACTTCGCCGGTTACGGATTTTTTCGCTCCGAAAGAATATCCTTCGTACTTGCTGCCATCGTCTAAAACTAATGTTGCTTTTGTTAAATTCATTGATTATCTTGTTTAAAATAGGTTTCTTCCATGTAATTGATAAATGCCCGGTTGACCATCTTTATGCCTCCGGGAGTAGGGTAGTCGCCCGAAAAATACCAATCTCCGGGGTGCTCCGGACAGGCGGAGTGCAAGCCGTCGATCGTCTGAAAGACTAATTCTATTTCCGCGCGTATGTCGGGGCCGCTCAGCATTTGAGCCATCTTTTTCGAAATATCTTCGTCCGTAAACGGAGCGTAGATCTCTTTTACAAAATTCAGGCTGGTTTCGCCGGCCTGTTTTTGCTGTTCTTTCGCCTTATGGTATGTATCCAGGATCAGATCGTCTTTTCCTTGCTCCCGGAGCAGTTCGATGGCGGCTTTGAAAGCGATGAACTCGTCCATACTCGACATATCGATTCCGTAATAATCCGGATAACGTATCTGGGGAGATGAGGAAACGAAGACGATTTTTTTCGGGTTAAGGCGGTCGAGTATGCGGATGATACTTTGCCGCAGGGTGGTTCCGCGTACAATACTGTCGTCGATCACGACCAGATAGTCTTCCGAGGGGGTGATGCTGCCGTATGTGATATCGTATACATGCGCGGCCAGATCGTTGCGGCTGTTTCCTTCGGCAATGAAGGTGCGCAGTTTGATATCCTTGATCGCAACTTTTTCGCTTCGTATCCGCTGCGAGAGTATTTTTCTTACCTCTTCGTTGCGGATGGAAGAGCCTTTTTCTGTGATTTGTTTTATTTTCAGTTCGTCAAGATAGGCGTTCAGTCCTTCCAGCATGCCGTAGTAGGCTACTTCGGCCGTATTGGGGATAAAGGAGAAGACGGAGTGTTCGAGGTCATAGTCGATTTTTTTCAGGATGGGGCCGACTAAGTTTTCTCCGAGTTTTTTCCGTTCTTTATAGATGTCTACGTCGCTTCCCCGGGAAAAGTATATGCGTTCGAAAGAGCAGGCGCTTAATGGACGGGGGGGGAGGATTTGTTTCGTCCGGATCTTGCCGGCGCGGTTGACGAAAAGGGCTTCGCCGCGTTGCAGTTCTTTGATATCGTTTATGTCTACATTCATGACCGTCTGTATGACCGGGCGTTCTGAGGCCAGTACGACAACTTCGTCGTTCGCAAAGTAGAAAGCCGTACGTATACCCCATGGATCGCGGATGGAGAACGACTCGCCGCTTCCGGTCATGCCGCAGATTACATATCCGCCGTCCCATGTCGAGGCTGCTTTTTTTATTACGTTCGCCAGGTCGATGTTTTCTTCTATGGCATGGGTGATATCCATGTTTTTGAGGCCGTCCGATTCATATTTTTGAAAGAGGCGTTCGGCTTCGCGGTCGAGGCGGTGGCCAAGTTGTTCAAGTATGAAATAGGTATCGGCATAACGCCGGGGGTGTTGTCCGGTTGAGGTGATGTCGCGGAAGATCGTATGTACGTTTGTCATGTTGAAATTTCCGCAGATAGCAAGGTTGCGGGCACGCCAGTTGCTGCGGCGAAGAAATGGATGGATATAAGACAAACCGGATTTGCCGGTTGTGCTGTAACGCAGGTGTCCGATATACAGTTCGCCGGCAAAAGGGAGGTGCGATTGGGCGTACGCCGGATCGTTCAGTTGTTCGGCCGGTATGTCTTTGTAATGTTTGTATACATTGTCGAATATCTCTGTAATGGCTCCTGTGCCGATCGCTCTTTCACGAAACATATATTCGTCGCCGGGATTGGCGTCTAATTTGACACAGGCGAGTCCGGCCCCTTCCTGCCCACGATTATGCTGTTTTTCCATCAACAGGTACAACTTGTTCAGGGCATACATCCACGAACCGTATTTGTGCCGGTAATATTCCAACGGCTTCAGTAACCGTATCATAACTACGCCACATTCATGTTTTAGCGTTTCCATTCAATAAGTGTTCTAAAAATCGTAACATTTGTAATTTCACAGATAAAAAGAACGAACACTTTAAAAGAAAAGTGTTCGTTTAATACATTTGCCGCATAAATTCATTTCCGAATTCCTTCATTTTACTTGTTAAAAACTTTCTGCAAAGATATAAGTATTTTTTATATATATCAAAAGAATTGAATAGCTTTTTATCAACATTTAAAAAA
>JAIRSF010000045.1 GCA_031255595.1 Tannerella sp. | reverse complement strand
TCAACCCGATAATTCCAGACATTTTGTACAACCGTATCCTTTTTCCCTCCTATATAAAAAATGCCGTTGCTATTCAAACTACCGACGGATAAACATATGGAATCGGTCATTACCGGTATGGAATCCCATTCATTCTCAAGAATATCATAACGGTATAATCCGTTTTTTTCTTTGCCGTCATAACCTCCGTAAACGAAGATGGCGGCTCCGAAAACGACGCCGGTCTGCCACTTGGCCGCTCCTCCTATGAAACCCCGGAGGGGTTGCCATTCGACACGTCCTCCTTTTGTAATGGGATAGGACAAAAATTCGTTTGTATAATTAGGCCCCGTATCGCCTCCTAAGAGATAGAAGACGCCGTTTCCTGCAAAATAGGCCGTAGAATTTCGGAAGCGTGTCCCGGGAAAAGTACCCATTCCCGAATGATCAAAAACAGGCGGCGTCGTAAATACTTTCACAGCTCCGTAATTAAAGCCGTCTGCATTTGCCGCGTATGCGCGTATGTAGTAGGTCGTCCCTCCTTTTAAATTCGTTAGCTGACCGAACATTCGCCCCTGCGTATCCATTACCTGCAACAACGGAATGTAATGATCCGCTCGGGTCGGCGCGTCGTTTGTTTCAGACCAACAGATACCGGCGTCCCTAAGGCTGCTGTTTCCATACGAAGTCACCGTAGCGCCGACATTGGCGTTACCGTTCGACAGGTCGTTTTCCCATATGTCTCCCGTCTGTACGGAGGGAAGATCGCTTATCGTAGAAATTAAGGTGTCCCTGCTGTATGCAGGTATATCAAAGTTACTTATTGCATAAGCCCGTATGTAATAGGGACATTGAGACCTCAAGCCTTCGATCGTTCCTTCAAAATGGCCGTCAGACGCGATGGTACATTGTATCGAATCCGATAGGGCAAAATCCGAAGATTCAGACCAATAAAAGCCGCACTTCACAATATTGACGCTCCTGTCGCCCTTATTGGTGGCTCTCGATTTCAAAATAAAATCCGTATAACCTATGTGTATCACCGTAATGTTACTCATCTCGGGCTTTCCGTCGTTCGTTGTAAACGTTTCGTCGTTCTCTACATGAAACAGACCAAATTCGTTTTCATAATACGCTCTTATATGATAAGTTACGGAAGGCCTTAGATCTTCTATATCAAAAGAAAAGGTTTCATCGTCCGAACGCTCCACAGAATCTTTGGACTCGAAATTTGCCGATTCCGAGTAATAAACCCCACATCTTTTGAATCTGCCTTCTCCCGAAGCAGTTATTTGACCGCCAACCCCCGTCACTTTATTCGGATATATGTTATCCGGCGTTGGCCCTACAGTCCTAATAGTCCCTATACCGGGATTGGTCGATATTTGAATTTCAGGATCTCCATATCCGGTTCCTTCCGAGTTGATAGCGTACGGAACGATATAATACGCTTCATTATTCATCAGTCCATCTATTATCAACGTAAAGGAATCAAGTCCGGTTCCATCATCGTATATATAGGCGTCCCCGTTCTCTATTCTCGGGGAAGATGAAAGACCATAGCAAAAACCGCGCTGGGACACTTTGGCTCCATTCATACTTTCTATCTTTGCCGACACTTCAATGGTTGACGCCGTCTTACTTTTAAAAACAGCTCCTCTTTCAAATACGGGTTTACCTACCCCTTTTATTCCCGGTTCATCCTTTTTTTCATCTTTAATACAAGCGGATAACAACAACATAAAGAATCCAATTGCCGGAATATGAACAGTTAGTAATCGTTTCATTGAATTTTTCATTTAAAAAAATACACCTATACCGGCATTACCGGATATATATTTAAGATCAAGCACCGTACAACCTAACGAACCGTATAAGACTTTTCCTATACGAAACGTGCCGTCCAAATCCAAGGCAAGTCCGTCAAAAGTTCCTTTTTCAATGTTTCTGGCCCAGACATCGCCCTGTGGTTCCGCATCTCTCCTGTCTCTCGTATGAAACTCTTTCAACCTCTCCCGGCTGCAGTAGCCTCCTCCTGCGGATATATAGAATGAAGGAGCGGCCATTACGACAAAACCGCCGGTAGCCATCCAGGCATTCGTCTTTGTTCTGCCGGTAGATCCCGATAAGAGGTTATTAGATATCCCTATCAAAGTATTGTCTTTACTATCTCCGGTATAATTCTGAAAGGAAAAATTAGTCCGGTAACGCAAGTACCAACCGAAACGTCCAACTCCACCAACCGTAAGGCCATAAGGAGCATAATAAGATCCTGAATAACCCGCAAAAAATTTCATCTTCATTTTTTCACGCGAAGGCTTCCCGGTTTTCTCATATGCAATAGATGATGCATTCCGAAAGAATGTTAAGCGGTTTTTCCAAAAGTCTACCTTCGTCTGATTCTTATCGGTTCCAATACCTTCTGTGTAATATTGAATCAATTTATTCATACTTGTCGTATCATTATATTCAGTCGCGCGGTTTGTAAGACAATCCAGGCAACGGCTCATCACCGCACGCATAGACATACGCATGGACTCGTCGGCCAACCAGATAGAAGTTAATTGATCGATACTATGGGTATCGCAACTCGAAATATTTTCTTCATACCATATTTTAGCAGCGCTGTAATCAAAGCGCTTCATGGCCGCATCCCCTTGTCTGTTGTATTCACTCTGTCGCTGTGCAGCAACATAGAGGGCCGCATGCAGCAACACAAGCATAAGCATAATTTTTTTCATTGTCCTCTTGTCAAAAAGATCTTTTGAAGCACAAAGATAACCAAAACGAAATAATTTCACCCAATTTTTATTGAACAAATTCCGAATTTTATTCATCAAAAAAGATTGTATGATATGAATAAAAAAAAATAACGCCCTCTTTCAGGAAACCAGACGCTTAAATAACTTAAAGAAAAGATAATCGAAAATTTTCAATTATATACAAATGCATAAAATTTATCAAAAGCGTTTACGGAAAATTTTACACCTGTTAATCAAAAGTTTGCAAATTCGTTCCCCGACTTTTTCCGTCAGCCGTATAAAGATCATATTTTCCGTTTTTACGCATAAATGCCCGACCATCACTTGATTTACTCACATCAATATAGTCACAAGATATGACTTCCTCGCCTTTTGCATTGATTGCGCCAAAAAGACCTGTTTCCCGATTCCTCACGATCTTCAGATCCCCAAAATCAGTGAATATTTCATATTTGGCCAATCGTTCCTTTATTATATCCTCCCTGCACTGCTCCATAAGATTAAACGCCTCATCGGTAGGCTTTTTACCCATGGCGATCAACAGATCACTATATGCGCCCGAATAATCTTTGTTTCTCATTTTAGTTTTCGCCGAAGCAATCAGTTCTTCACATTCTTGCTCAATCCTCGCTTCGTCTTTCGCCATAGCTTGTGGATCAGTTACAGCGGATATCATATTCGACGGCTGAGGAGAAGTTGTTTCCGGTTGAAGAACTTGTTCCGTTCGGGACTCCGGCTGGAAGGCCTGATTCGGGTTCGGCTGTTGTTCCGCCTCTATCGGTTGTTCCCGGTCATCATTGTCCGACGCTTGTCCGGCCGACCCGGATATTGCAGAAGGATTATCCGTAAGCCGCTCCGGATTCGCCACACTACGTTCCACACCCGGCATATCCAAGCCTAAGGCGCCCTGCGAGGTCGTGATATCTACAAAATAGCTATATACGGCGTATCCGATAAAGGCAAAAAAGAGGATGCCGACCGGCAAAAGAATTCTTCTTTTTGTCCGCTTCCCGGCTTGGGATCTGTTTTCCAATGAAGATGCGTTTGCAGATGAAGTGGTCACGATAGTCCGGTCTTCATCACGATCCTCACCTGTACCTGAAAAACCTGCGCTTAAAACTTCCGTAAAATCGTCTTCCACCTGCTTATTGGATTCGATCAACTTATTTTCCGCAAATTCATAAGGCGGAATATCCAATGAGGCAAGCATCTCTTTAATAACCTGGTAACGATCTTCCGGTTTCACCTCCATGGCCTTCAGAACGGCCTTTTCGGTTTTTTTCGTCACATTTGAATTATATGAGGAAGGAGGCAACATTTGTTTCGTTGCCCGTAAGATCGATTCTACCGGTATGACGCCCGTCAGCAGATTGTACATCGTCGCTCCCAGTGAATAGATATCAGGGCAGGGCGAAAAATTTTGCGTCCCTTCATCGTCATATTGTTCAATGGAGGCAAAACCTTTCGAAAGAGTCAGCGTCGTCGTACTCGTTTCCTGCTCGTTCATATCATAGCGCTTACTGACACCAAAATCAATAAGGCGTGCATTATCTTCACCGTCTATGAGAATATTACTGGGTTTGATATCCAAGTGCACAATACTTTTATCATGTACAAAATCAAGAGCGTTCCCGATCTGATGAACATATTTAAGCACTCTGTTTTCCGGCAGAACGCCCTCTTTATCCAACATATATTTCAGGGAACACCCTTTGATATACTCCATCACGATATAAGCCGTATTGTTTTCTTCAAACACTTCCAGTACGTTCACGATATGGGGATGATGTACTTCCGAGAGGATATTGGCTTCCTTGATTAATTTTTCCTTGAACTTATCGAATAATTTTTCTCCGGTTTCGGAATGAACTTTAACGGCATACGAGCTTTTGTCGCGATAACAATAGTCTTTAAAGAAATACTCTTTAATGCAGACAGGCACTTTCGTCTTCATTGTGCCTAATCCGCCTTTCACCTCCGTATTCCATACTCCTAAATATGTAATACCAAATCCTCCCTGGCCTATGACATGAGTAAGCCGGTATTTCTTCTTCTGTAAAAGATGTCCGTCAGGTAGATTCATAAAATACTCTTCGCACCAGTACTGTTATCGTATAATTAATTTTGCACAAAGATAGCCAAAAGGAAATGATTTCACCCAATTTTTGCCGAACAATTTTTTGTTCATTCGTCCGGGGCTGATCCGCAAGCGATTGAAAATATGCTCATCAGAGCCGTTTTTAGGCCAAAGAATAAAAGAAAGAAAGGAGATAGTGTTTATAGCCGGCTATTTTTTGCACATTCTGAACCGGCAATATATAAAATGAAAAATTATCTCTGGCTTCATCTGTACAATCTTGCACAATCTTGTTTTTAATAGATTCGGCGCATATCCCATGGAAAAAAACCTCTTCTAACCTCTCATCCGTTAAACAGTCCGAAACCCCATCCGTACACATAAAGAAATAGTCACCCGGCTGTATATCGGTGATAAGTTGCACATCTGCATAAGTCGGTTGTTTCGATCCCATAACCGCCCGGGTGATCACGTTTTTTTGCGGATGCCGGAAGGCTTCTTCTTTCGTTATTTTACCCAATTGAACCCATGAGTTGACAAGCGAATGATCTTCCGTCGCGCGAATGATCTTCCCCTCGCGCAAGTGGTAGATCCGGCTGTCCCCGATGTGTGCGATCGTAATACCGGAAGCGCCTACATATAAAAATGTCAATGTAGTAGCCATTCCTTCTGCTTCGGGAGATAATTCAATATATTTGTCAAAACAGGACTCCGTATAGCGGACAGCTCTGTTTATAAATTCTTCGGAAGGATCATTGTCTTCAAAAAAGGTATTAAAAAAAGTATGAAAGGAGTCACAGGCAAGCGCACTGGCTATTTCTCCTTTTTCCGCACCTCCTACCCCATCACAAACCATAAAAAGACGTTGTCCGGAATGAGCAGATTCGGATAAAGGAAATATAAAATCTTCGTTATTTTTACGTTTACCTTTTTCGGTTGCAGCAAAGGGTCTTTCTAATGTTATATTCATGGCTATACATGGTTTTACTCATTAAAACGAATGATCGTGCGTCCCATAACAATCTCATCGCCATCTTTTAGCACCACCACATCTCCGTCTTTTATGCGTTTTCCATTATATAACGTATTATTTTTACTGTTATTGTCCGAAAGATAATGAAAATATCCGCCTTTCGGATTTTTTTTTATTTCAATACGAATATGACTGCGGCTCATCGTTTTATCTTCCGTTTGTATACAAATATTGGCCGTAAAGGTTTTTGCTTTACGACCAACAATACTAATCCCTTCGTTTAACTGAAACTCTTGCTGCGGCGTATTGGCGTTCGGAAGAACGGTTAAACGACCTATGCCGCTGTCTTTCTTAGGCGAAATAACTAATGTTTCGGCATCGGAATCTTGCCTAAGTTTATGATCCAGATAAGACAAGGGTATTTCCCGTTTACATTTCGGGCACTTAAAAGACTCAATTCCTTCCGGTATTTTCGTCTCATCAACCTTAAGCCCAACTCTGCAATGCGGACATTTAACGGAAATCATAAGATAATGGATACATCGGCCTCACTTATATCGGACGAATATGTATCAATGTCAAAATCATTGATCATATCCATATCATCCATGATAATAAAATCAGAACCGTCATCCACTATACCATCCATCTGAATATCAGCGCCGTAATAGTCGTCTATCTGAACAAAATCCATATCCGAAGTTACCGAATCGTCCACATCGACAAAAACGGCATCGCCTGTAGTGAGCATATCGTTATCCAATGTAACGAATGTATATTCATCTTTCATACCTATTATAATTAAATTTCCATTGCAAATATAGAACGATTCGGAAAAATGTAATATTATTTTTATATTGCATTTTTATCACAACGGACAAAATCGCAGGGTTATTGTACAAATTTCAAGTTTTCAGGTACGAACCCATTTGGCCCGGCAGGAGGATACCGGACATTGCTTTTTATTACTCAAAGATTCCCAGGGAATTTCACCCAGAAAAGCGCCGCATTTAGGGCAAACATAGTCTATTTTGAACTGATTGGCAAGGTGTTGCAGTTGAGCCGGTATTTTGGCGGCCTGACGCGCTCCGAAGTAGATGCCGATCGTTGGGGCGCAAACTGCCAGGATAAAACTAAGGACAAAAAGACCTTTATTCGTATGCCCCATAAAACCGAGAACGATTCCGGTAACGCCGATTACGGCAAAAGGAAGGGACTGAAACAGCCTTGTCTTAAACTGATTACTCGATTGTATACGTATTTTTTCCCGGATATAATCGTCGTAAACGCTTTTGAGATGCGCAAACTCTTCACTGTAATCATTATCCTTTTTCAGAATATCACGTATTGAAACGGTATAACCCGCACCGAACGTGACAACATCATCCGAAGTGACCTGTTTCCTGACAATTTGACAGTCATTCACAAAAGTCCCGTTCGTCGACCCCAGGTCTTCCAACAACAAACGACGCTCTTCATCTTGTGTCAGCAACGCATGGTAACGACTCACCTGCGGGTCGTTAATCACAAAATCGTTATCATTCGCTTTTCCAATCTTAATTTTCATCGTCATTCCCGTTCATTTCAGCCTCTTTCGCAGCCGTCCCTTTAGCCGTTCCCAAAACTTCGGCCTCCAACAAATCCTTCAAGGCACGAAGCGGATCTTTAGGTATAATCAGTTCGCGCGGTTTTCCTTCATTAGCAAGCAACAGCAACTTCTGTTTGGGCAGATTGATCTGTAAAATGTGTTTTTTATTCACGATATGGCTTTTTCCTACACGTATTAAGACGGTGTCCGGATCCGATATCTGGACGGCCAACATCTCCTCCACCTTACCGATATTAACGGCAAATGTAAATTGAATGCCTTCCGCTAAAAGTAATTTTGTGTAATTTCTATCCGCTTCAAAATATAAAATATGTTCTATATTTATACGCAATAGTTCATCTCGTGTCTTTATCATTAAATATTTATCCATCGCAAACGGCAATTATATATCCTTTTTATTTTTTTTAAGGTTAGCAAAAATACGGTTTTTTATCATGAACGCCAAATATTATGAAATTTTTTATGGCGTTATACTTTCCACCGCGGGCGGAATCGAGTCCGTTTGCGGGGCCGTAAGGGCTTTTGAGCCGTAATTGTATTTCATCAGATTTATTTTATCTATATAGATACGATGAAATGAAGAGGTCGTATCATTTACCATAATATACCCATACACGCGTTTTACCTGCTTCGTGGCAACGGTTTTCAATACGGTTTCATAATAACCGTCCCCTGTTATTTCATTCCGGACGGTAATCATCGTATCCGCCTGTATAGCGCTTAACCATATTTCGGGTTTCTGTTTCAGATCCGGCGAAACGCCCCAGACGGAAAAGCCGAACACATAAGAGCTGCCCGACGAATAAGGTTTCTGAGGCGCGATGTCGAACGTAAGCATATGAAGCGTTCCCTGTTCCGGTCTGAAGGTGTGATGGCGACTGTAAATCCATACGTCTACCGAATCTATCGCTGAAACATCTCCCGACAGCGGATTCGGTTTGATATCGCCTATCAGCGCAAGACTTTCTTCCACATTTTTGAGCGTCATCCTGTAAATCCGCATGTATAGATCCATATGCTCACCATACCACATCAGGGAAGAATCATATTCGGCCTGTACGATATTATGTTTTGCAAATACGGCGTCGTATACGGCTTGCCGCTCATCACTCGTCTTATACGATTCGTTGTTTATTTCGACAAGGGCTTCGGCAATCTGCATATCATACAATACCGCCCTCATTTTTTTTTCGGAAATGATATGTTTGGGAACCCGGCTACATGAGGCTGCTACACAGATTAATATTAAAACGGCATATATACGTAATTTATTTGTCATGAACCTCTTTTTCTTTCGCAAAACTTGCCGACAGAGAGTGTCTGTAAAATAAAAGTAATATGAATGCGCTTACACAAATAGAAGAATCCGCTATATTAAAAATAGGCCTGAAAAAAATCAGTTCCTGCCCACCCCAAAAAGGCACCCATGACGGCCATGTAGCCCTGATCAGCGGAAAATAAAGCATATCAACTACTTTTCCATGCAGAAAAGTCGAATAACCACCCCCTTCCGGCATAAAGGTTGCCACCTGTCCGTAACTCGTATCAAATAAAACCCCGTAGAATGCGCAGTCGATTATATTTCCAAGCGCTCCGGCCAATATAAACGACAAACACAGGATAAAACCAAATTTGAACTGCTGTTTTATCAGTTTATAAATAAAGAATCCAAAGAAACCGACAATAATAATCCTGAATATGGTAAGGATATAAGTATCAACAAGCTCAATACCGAAAGCCATTCCGGGATTTTCGGTAAAAGAAATTTTGAACCATGGAAAAATCTCAATACTTTCGTAAAGTTGCATATGTGTCTTTACCCAGACTTTAGAAGCCTGATCCACGATCAACAAGAGAAGAACAGCTAATGCCACCCCCCATAAAGACCTGCACTGTGATTTATTTAACGCCACTTTTCTTTGCTTCAATACTTAATGTTGCATGAGGTACCGCACGAAGACGTTCTTTCGGAATCAGTTTGCCGGTTTCACGACAGATGCCGTATGTTTTATTTTCTATACGGACAAGCGCATTCTGCAAATTCTGGATAAATTTCATCTGGCGTTGCGCCAGACGTCCCGACTCCTCTTTCGACAAGGTCGTCGCTCCTTCTTCAAGGACTTTAAAGGTAGGAGATGTATCCGACACATCGTTTCCTTCAGAGTTCGTCACTCCGGCGCGCAGTTGTTCATAGTCACGCTTCGCCTTCTCCAGTTTTTCCAAAATGATAGCGCGAAATTCTTCCAGTTCCTCGTCCGAATATCTTGTTTTTTCTGCCATAGTTCCAATCGTTAATAATTAAACAATAAAAAGCATTACAACGCTTCAAATATACTATATATTTCAAATATTTTACTGAATCCCGATTAAACTTTATTTATTTTTACGGATAATTCAAATTCATCAAAATCCAACGTCACGCCATCCGCCTGTTTGTCAACAATTTCAAGCGATTCCGCCAAAACCTGCTTTTGGATATAAGCGGCATAATCCCGGATCGCTTCGTCGGCCTCCTCGGAAGAAGAAACCGTGACATGTATCTGATCCGTTATCTCATATCCGTTATTCTTTCGTATATTTTGTATCCGGTTCACCAGTTCGCGGGCCAGCCCTTCTTTCCGCAAATCATCCGTCACCGTAATGTCAAGAGCAATGGTGAGGTTGCCCTCATTGGCCACCAACCATCCCGGAATATCTTCGGAAATGATTTCCACATCACCCGATACGACCTCACATGCCTGTCCGCCCAAATCGAACGTAAAGGTACCCTCCTGCTCGAAGGTGGCGATATCGGCCTGCGACATCGCCTGTATGGAGGCGGCCAACTGCTTCATTACCTTGCCGTAGCGCGGCCCTAATTTCTTGAAGTCCGGCTTTATCTTTTTTACCAGAATACCCGAAGCGTTGTCCACAAAATTCAGTTCCTTCACATTCACCTCATTCAGAATAAGTTTTTTTACCGCCTCTATCGCTGCTTTCTGTTCGTCGTTCAGCGCAGGCGCCATAATGGACCGAAGCGGCTGACGGACTTTTATGTTTACTTTACGCCGCAAGGCCAGTACCATGGAGGATATTGTCTGTGCAATCCGCATCCGCTCTTCGAGCACAGGGTTGATCACCGACTCGTCGTATACCGGGAAATCAGCCAGATGAACAGACTCAGCCCGGTCGCGGCCCGTAACGGAAACCAGGTCGAGAAACAACTGATCGGCGTAGAACGGCGAGATCGGAGCCATTAACCGGCTTACGGTTTCCAGACAGGTGTACAGCGTCTGATAGGCCGATCGCTTATCGGTCGTCATACCGCCTCCCCAGAAACGGCGGCGGTTGAGGCGTACGTACCAGTTACTCAGGTGATCGTTCACAAAATCGGAAATGAGACGTCCCGCGCGCGTAGGCTCGTACATATTATAATATGTATCCACCTCCCTGATCAGCGAGTTGAGAAGCGACAGGATCCAACGGTCGATCTCCGGACGCGCGTGCAGGGGCATATCCGGTTCGCGACCGGTAAAGCCGTCTACATTGGCATAGAGTGAAAAGAATGAATAGGTGTTGTACAGCGTTCCGAAGAATTTGCGGCGCACTTCTTCTATTCCGTCCACGTCGAACTTAATGTTGTCCCACGGGGAGGCATTCGTTATCATATACCAACGCAACGGATCTGAGCCGTATTTCTCAATGGTTTCGAACGGATCGACTCCGTTGCCGAGGCGTTTGGACATTTTGTTGCCGTTTTTGTCGAGGACTAGGCCGTTGGATATGACGTTTTTGAATGCGACGCTGTCGAAGGCCATGCTTCCAAGGGCGTGAAGGGTGAAAAACCATCCGCGCGTCTGGTCGACTCCTTCCGCTATGAAATCCGCCGGAAATGCGACGCGGTTGTCCAGCAGTTCTTTGTTTTCAAACGGATAGTGGATTTGCGCATAAGGCATTGCGCCCGAATCAAACCAGACGTCGATCAGGTCCGTTTCACGCCGCATCGGTTCGCCGTTGACGGCTACGAGGACGATTTCATCCACATAAGGACGGTGGAGGTCTATTTTGTTATAATTTTCTTCCGAATAATCGCCGGGTACAAATCCGGCCGCTTTATAGGGATTCGTTTGCATTACGCCGGCGACAACCGATTGCTCTATGGCGTGATATAATTCGTCGACCGAGCCGATGCATCGCTCTTCCGCTCCGTCGCTCGTGCGCCAGATCGGAAGCGGCGTTCCCCAATAACGGCTGCGACTCAGGTTCCAGTCCTGCAGGTTTTCCAGCCATTTGCCGAAGCGTCCGGAGCCGGTGTTTTGCGGTTTCCAGTTGATCGTTCGATTCAGGTCGATCATTCGGTCGCGACACGCCGTTGTCCGTACAAACCAGCTGTCCAGCGGGTAATACAGGATCGGTTTGTCTGTACGCCAACAGTGCGGATAGTTATGGATATGTTTTTCGATCCGGAAGGCAAGGCCCTGCTGTTTCAGCATGACGCTCAGATCTATATCGAGCGTTTCTTGCTTGCCGTCCGGGTTCGGATCGTATTCGTTCTTCACGAAGCGGCCGGCAAAATTTTTATACAGGTCGACGTTGACGCTCGACCGGACGTAGTCTTCATCCAGCTCTTCCAGACGATAGAAGCGCCCTTTCAGGTCGACCGCGGGACGGAGATTGCCGGCTTTGTCAGTCAACTGTACGGGCGGCACGTTAAAGATTTTTGCCACGCGCGCGTCGTCGGCTCCGAACGTGGGAGCGATGTGTACAATGCCCGTACCGTCTTCCGTTGTAACGTAATCGCCCGAAATCACGCGGAATGCGCCTTCGCCGGGGTTGAACCAGGGGATCAGTTGTTCGTATTCCATTCCGACCAGCTCTTTTCCGGTATATTCGCCGATTATTTTGTAAGGCGTTACTTTGTCTCCGGCCCGATAATCTTCCAGCGCCAATCCTTCGGCTTTTGCGCCGAAACAGGACGGTATCAGCGCTTTCGCCAGTATGACGGTCAGCGGTTTTCCGCTGTAGGGATTATAGGTGCGGACAAGGGCATATTGTATTTCAAGGCCTACGCACAGTGCGGTGTTGGAGGGTAAAGTCCAGGGGGTTGTAGTCCATGCCATGAAACAGGGTGTTGCTCCCCAGCCTGTCATCTCAGGCTTTGGGTTTTTCATTTTGAAAAGCGCCGTCACGGTCGTATCCTTCACATCCCGGTAGCATCCCGGCTGATTCAGTTCGTGTGTGCTGAGTCCCGTTCCGGCGGCGGGAGAATAAGGTTGTATCGTATATCCTTTGTATAATAATTTTTTTTGATAAAGTTTTTTGAGCAAATACCACAACGATTCGATGTAACGGTTATCGTACGTGATATAAGGATGTTCCATGTCGACCCAATAGCCCATTTTTTCCGTCAGGTCCTCCCATTCTTCGGTGAACTTCATGACGTCGCGGCGACACTCTCTGTTATAATCGGCAACCGAGAGGGTCTTGCCTATGTCATCTTTGGTGATCTTCAGTTTTTTTTCCACGCCGAGTTCAACCGGCAAACCGTGCGTATCCCACCCGGCTTTGCGTTCAACCAGAAATCCTTTCATCGTCTTGTAGCGACAAAAAATATCTTTAATGGAACGGGCTATCACATGATGAATACCGGGCATACCGTTCGCCGACGGCGGTCCTTCGTAAAAAACAAACGCTGGGGCGTCTTTCCGGATCTCCAGACTTTTGCGGAAAACGTCGTTGTCCTTCCACTTCTTTAACGTTTTTTTGTTGACGTCCGACAGGTCAAGTGCACTGTACTCCGTAAATCGATGATTCATAACTTTCATTCCCTGTTAAAAAAATTGCCGCAAAGATAGTGCAAGCCGCGAGAAGTGCAAAAAAAATGTTTGTTTTCGGGGCCGAGGCACGAAAATAGCGTTTGGGCGCTATACAACCGGTAGCGAGGTCGGCGCAATATGCGTGCTTACGGCGTTGCGTTCACCGTCGGGAAGCGGTCGGTTCGATCCGATAAGTGGCCTCAACGGACAAATCTTACCCTGACTGCGAATATTTGCGCTGGGTTGTTGGATTGAGATTCCGCCACGCTGCGGCGCTTCGGGCGGAGGAGGGGGAGGGGGAGACGGATGGCGGTTATTACGGTATCGGCGTTGCGGATGTAATGTAATAAAGTCGGGGAATCCGTTCAAACGAGATTCCCCGAAGCAAGATGATTATAATATGAGGTTAACGTTTTTATGTTTCGATGATGTTGAATGTTACCGTTTTTGCGCCCCGGTACGAGCCTCTGCCGTGAATGGTGAGTTCTGCCGTGCCCGTATGGACGTTGTTTCGGTACGTTATCGTGAAATCTTTGCCGAAGATCAGTTCCGCGGCGGGTTTGCCCTCTTCGCGGTAATGTACCAGGGGAAGCGGCGTTACGGGTTTGCCGGTGTACTGCTGCGTGTCGATGGGGTCGACGACCGTATGGTCGCTTCGGCCGAGATCCTTTTGCGACCGGGCAAACTCTGCGTTCAGACGTTCAATGTCCGGGTTCAGTATGTCGATGAAGGCGGCGAAGTCAGGCGACGTGTTCGCTACGCTGTTGGCGTTGATGATTTCCACCATTTGATGGTATACGTCTTCGATACCCTTGCGTACCTCACGTGTCGTGCACGGCGGTTTTGCACTTCGTTCGGTTTCGCGTCGGCGGAGCAGGTCTTCGAAATGTTCGAAGGCGGTCGAGAGGTCGTTTACCCAGTTGGTGAGTCCCAGCGTGGTGACTTCGGCGGCATACGGGCCGTCAAACTGTTCGATTATTGCTCGCACGTCGCCCGCTTCCTCGTCGTAAGATTCGCGCGAGATGCGGCCGTATTGTTTCAGCATGATTTGTATTTTATGGGCTGCATTTCGGGTGGTCGCCGAGGTGGAGTGGAGCGAGGCTTTTACCAGGGCGTTGATGCCCACCAGCAGACGGTCGATCTGACGGTCGGCTTCGGCAATCCATTCGGTGAGGATGCTTTTCCGGATCCATTGCATGAGGGATTCCTCTTTCGTCAGCCACGCACTGAAATCGGTCATCAGCGCCGCCACTGCGTTTCTGAGGGCATCGCCGGCGGAGGTGAGCAGGCCCGAGAGTTTTACAAAAAAATCAAAGTGCGCCGAAAAGGGCAATTGTTTGAAACGAAGTGCAATTAACTTTTTCATAATGATCCTGTGTTTTAACTGTTAATAATAATGTATCTATAATTTCTCGAAATTTGCAAATCCACGGCTTCCCGTGAGATTCTTTTTCCCGTCGCCGGCGATTCCGTCAGCACAGTGTGTTTTCTTTTCGCTGAATTATCCGGCGCAAAAGTAAGAGATTTTTTTTGTAAAGCAATATTTTTTTAAAAAAAAATTATAGCGTCCTCCCCTGCGAGCGTCTTTCTTCGTTGGTGACGCAGCAGATCCGGAATGGCGCCCGTAAGAGACACCCCACATACACCCAATATGCTTAAATTTAACATTACGGGCCGCCCGATTGCTTACAGTTAACCTCTTTTCACCAATCCGGGAGATTCCAGCTCCCTATGGGAATTGTTTCCCCCCACTGTGGGAGACTCCGGCGCCCTATGGGAACTGCTTTCCCCCACTTTGTGAGACCCCGGCGCCCTATGGAAATTCCCTTTTCCCGAAGCGGGAAACTCCGGCTCCCTATGGAAATTTCCTTTTCCCGGAATCATTCGTCACAAATACGGAAAGATTTTTTATAAAGCAACCATTTACGGAAAAAAGTCATCTGTTCGCAGCCATACCCCGTACCATTTCTCCACACCGTCAGACGGGTGACGAAGGCCACCCACAAAAAACGCTCCGGCGCCCGACCGCCCCGGCGTTTGACCACAAAAATAACAGATTACCTAATAAATAACTACCCGAAAGAAAGCGGTGAGACCACGGCTCCCTATGGAAATTTCCTTCCCCCGGAGCGGGAAACTCCGGCTCCCTATGGAAATTTCCTTCTCACGGAACTATTCGTCACAAATACGGAAAGATTTTTTACAAAGCAACCATTCACGGAAAAAAGTCATCTGTTCGCAGCCATACCCCGCACCATTTCTCCACACCGTCAGACGGGTGACGAAGACCACCCACAAAAAACGCCCCGGCGCCCGACCGCTCCGGCGTTCGACCACAAAAATAACAGATTACCTAATAAATGACTACCCGAAAGAAAGCGGTATGCGACGCACCACACAAGACAGACACCCGTCGCCGGACCGCATACCATTAACCACCCTCAATAACAGCCGGGTAAACGTGCGGGAAAGAAACAAGAGCGCCGGCCCATCGTCCGTCGAAACGGTCACACACCCTTCGACCTCAACAGATCCGACCGCATAATATTGGCCGGCGACCGACCATGACGCAACTCCTCTGCCATAAACTCCATATAAGGATACACGTGCCGGAAATACAGCCTGAGACCGCGACAAAGATAATTCAGA
>JAIRSF010000223.1 GCA_031255595.1 Tannerella sp. | reverse complement strand
GCAATAATCTTCATAGAAAATTCGGGCGGATAAATATACGTGTTACGCACCATAAATTCTTTCAGGATATCGTTCTGGATCGTTCCCGCCATCTCTTCCAGCTTAGCGCCCTGCTCCAGGCCGGCATTGATATAAAATGCAAGTACCGGAAGAACAGCTCCGTTCATAGTCATAGAAACGGACATCTTGCTCAAAGGAATCCCGTCGAACAGCACTTTCATATCCTCCAATGAACAGATCGATACGCCGGCTTTCCCTACATCACCCACTACGCGGGGGTTATCCGCATTATAACCGCGGTGCGTCGGAAGGTCGAACGCCACAGAAAGACCTTTCTGCCCGGAGGCCAGGTTGCGACGGTAAAAAGCATTGGATTCTTCTGCCGTAGAGAACCCCGCATACTGGCGGATCGTCCATGGACGTGTAACATACATACCACTGTAAGGGCCGCGCAGATAAGGCGGAAGGCCCGCCGCATAATGAAGATGCTCCATTCCCTCCAGATCATCCGGCGTATATACGGACTTTACCTGTATCTGCTCCGGCGTATTCCAATCGGCTTCAATGCCCTTGGATTTGACCCATTCCGCCGCATCAACCGCAGCAAAACCGGCCTTTTTAATATCTATATTTTTAAAATCGGGTTTCATGTGAATTTGAGTTTATAAAATTCATAAAGTCTGTTTAAGCCTCCATGTTCAACTTTTCATTAAACATCCGCAACATTTCCAATACGTTACTCTTAACATTAATAAAGTACTCGATACCTGCCGCTTTCAAATCGTCCGTACATGCCGGAGCGCCTGCCACCACAAACAGTTCTTTATTATCCATCAGTTTAAACGCCTCGGGTGCAAGGGTTACATATTCGTCATCACTCGAACAAAGCACGATGATATCGGCGTTCTTCTCGCGTGCCGCTTTCACACCGGCTTCTACAGTTTCAAATCCCAAATTATCTATAATCTCATATCCCGCACAGGCAAAGAAGTTCGAGGAGAACTGCGAACGGGCCAAACGCATGGCAAGGTTGCCGATCGTCAACATAAAGACTTTCGGTGTCCTGCCGCTTTTCTCCGTAGCTAAGCGAAGCGTTTCAAATTCGGAGGCGCCACGAGAAAAATCCAATTTTGCTACCGCAGTATCCTCGCCGCCGCATCCGCATGTACATGCGGAATCCGGTTCGATCTTATCGCCCGCTTTTTCCGTAAAGTTAGGGAATTGATTCGTTCCCAGCAAACTCGTACGGCGTGTGGCTACCATCTTCCGGCGAGCCTTGTTGGATTCATTGACGGCACCCTGTATCTCCCCGTTATTGGCGGAAGCGACAAATCCGTCTTTATCTTCCACTTCGAGAAACAACTTCCAGGCGGCATCCGCCAACGATTGTGTCAATACTTCTATGTAATACGAACCGGCTGCCGGATCAACTACTTTATCAAAATGACATTCTTCTTTCAATAATAATTGCTGGTTACGCGCTATCCGTTCGGAAAATTCATCCGGCGTCCTGAAAGCTTCGTCATACGGCAGTACGGCAATGGAATCTACTCCTGCAATCGCCGCCGACATCGTTTCCGTCTGCGTGCGAAGCAGATTTACATAGGCGTCGAATATAGTCGTGTTCCATGCGGACGTACGGGCATGGGCTTCCATCTTACAGGCACATGTGCATACGCCGTCTTTACCGCAGTCATCGCCACAGCAGTCCGAAGTACAATTACAAGCCGGTTTATAAGCTTTCACAATTTCCGCCCACAACCAACGCGCGGCGCGAAACTTCGCTATTTCCAAAAAATAATTGGAAGATATACCGAAATTGAATTTAACATTTTTAGCAACGACCTCAACGGGTAATCCCGCATCCGTCAGCTTCGACAACAAATCGTTCCCCCAGGCAAGGCTGTATCCCAATTCCTGCGTGATATACGAACCGGCATCATTCAGGAAGCAGGCGTCGACAGCAAGGACACGATATTCCGGCAAGGCTTCGCCCGCTCTTACCACAGCAACGGCTTCATCCACCCATTCGCTACCGAGCGCTATACCTTTCACCAACGGCTTTTTCAGAGGATCGTATGCCACAGAACCTTTACATTTCGTTACATCCACTCCTTTTGTCCCGAATATTTCAGCAAGTATGCCGATCAACTCAACGGCTTTGCGGTTACAGGTCTTGAAATTCAACTCAACCTTTTCCGGACAAATACCGTCAAGCAACGCGGCTATATTGCCGGAATTTATCAGGTCACCCTTCAAATGAAAACCAAGCGAAGAAACGCCGCTTTCGGCCAACAACTTCTTTGCCTTTTCATTTGCAGCTCCACAGTCAGTCACATCGATATCCTGACGTACAAGCCATTCATTTGTTATTTTTGTTCCGCGAACATACGGAAACATTCCGGGAAGCGATGCTGTTGTCGCCATCCCCTCAATGTCTTCGGCGCAATAGAAAGGATTTACATCAAATCCTTCGCCGGTTTTCCAAATCATCTTCTTTTCGAACGGCGCCCCTTTAAGATCGACTATAATCTTATCTGTCCACTCCTGAGCAGACATGGGCGGAAACTCCGAAAAAAGATTTTCTTTTGCTTCTGCCATAAATTTAAAAGTTAATATTTTGATTTGTTAATATTAAAGAAAAACGATTCTTCTTCACTGTATTTTTTTGCATTTTCATTCTATTCATATCCAAGTCGGAGAGAGATTCACCGCCCTTTATACAGCCACGCCTGTCCATGTTCGGAACTTTGACGAATCTTATTCATATAAGACTGAGCCGATCTTTCGGTTGAAAACTGTTGTGCATAAACACGAACCTTGCCGTCGTTCACAATAATGCCGGCATCACGAGCCACATCTCCTTTCAGATTTTTGACATAATTCTGAGCACGCTTATAGGTATCAAAACTCGCGATGATAACATAATATTTCCCGGACACCACTTTTGATGCGGTTTTTGCAGTAGATGCGGATGACGCTTTTCCGGCAGATGACGCAGCCGGCGATTTTGCCGCCGTTTTGGAAGCTGTTTCCGGCGATTTTGTTGCCGCTCCGGAAGCTGCCTCCGGCGATTTTGCCGTCATTTTGGAAGCCGTTTCCGGCGATTTTGCCGCCGTTTCGGAAGTTGTTTCCGGTGATTTTGTTGCTGCTCCGGGAGTTGCCTCCGGCGATTTCGTAATTGCTTCGGATGCGACCTCCCGTTTTGTTTCCGCAGTCGATTTTACATCAGCCCCGTCACCCCCGACATTCGGGAAATCATTTGTTTTAGCATCCATGAAAGAAACTGTCGCTTCCGGACTTTCGGGTTCAACCACATATCCGTCGGAAACAACAGGATGGCCCGCATACTCAAGCGCATCCGATGCGGAAAAAGCATTTGAAACTATTTCATCCGCTGTTTTTTTCGGCATGATTTCCTGAGGAACAAAACCGGCCGAATAAGAAGTCTTGTTGACGTCTTTTACAGGAGTAGAAATCAGTAGGAAAAGAACAACCGTAGCAGCCATAGCTCCTAAAAAACGGATAAACGTTCGGGAAATCGGTATCGTATAGATGATATTCTTAGAGTCCGGCGGATTTTCCGTTTTTTGGGTATCGGCGACAGCGCCATTCACTGCCGACGACGGTTCATGAGTAAAATCTGCGGTAAGCTTCCTCGAAGCAAGGGACAGATAATGAAATACCGGCAAACCATAAGACAAAGTACTGAATAACAGATCGCTATTTTTATCCGGCACGAACAAAATACGGTTATCCTCTTTTATAAACAGCCCAATCCGGCCGAACTGAAACTCCAAATCATCATCCAGCGCTTCTTTCACCACAGAAACGTCTTCCCTGAGTAACCGAAACGCCTCCTTAAAGTCTGCCGCATGCTTCTGCATATATGATTCCGTCAGCAATCCGTCATTATGCGTCAAGGTCGGATTAAATACGATCTCTTTGCGAGCCGGAGTAAAAGAGTGTTCGTTCCCCATGTACACAGCCGAAACGGATTGAAGGACAAATCCCCCAAAATCCGGTATGATGACACAATCATGCCATAAAAGTAACCGCTCTATATGTTCAATAATCCTATCCATTCCCACAAAACAAATGCTGTATTTTTATCGCTATACAAACTTGCTTGGACTTGCAAAGATAATTATTTTTTAAACAATAGAATAAAAGAAAAAGGAAATTCAGCGATTATTTTTTTATCGGGGCAAAAAAAGAATCGCCGAATTGCGGCCGGATTTAATTTTCTCAAAAATGTTTTTGACATTTCACTACTGTAAACTTCAAGGGCGGACTGTTTTTCGAAAATTTAACCGGCTCATCTATCTCCGAAAAATCCGCTAATCCATACGCTCCAAATTCCCGCCTGACGGATTCCGCATCATAAAAAAACAATTTTGCGCCGCTTGTCATCAAAAAACGGTTTTTGCTAAGCGGCTTCCCTTTCCCGTACATGGAATCATTCTTTGAAATTGTTGAAAATATCATCCATCCGCCGGGTCTCAACTGGGTATAACAATCTTTGATAAACTTTTTCCGCTCACGCTTATTCAACAGATGGATCAGTGCATGGCAATATATTCCATCGTAGATTTTACCGTCAAAAGGCATGTCGGTTACGGAACCGTAATAGATCGGGATATTTCTGTTATGAATTTTTGCCAGATCAATCGCTGTTTTTGAAATTTCAATTCCGTCGACATGGATTCCGTTATCAAGAAAAATCTTTGCATTCCTGCCGTACCCTATTCCGGGTATTAATATATCCCTGATTTTTTCCTTTTTGAAAAAATCTTTTGCCGCGATTGCAGAATCCGAAGGTTCAAAACCCCACATGGTCTGCTTCTCTACATAACTTGATTCCCAAAATTCATCCTGTTGCATATTCAATCCGTAACATTAACAAAACCTGCCTGAAACGCCCCACCTTTTAACCGCTTCAATTCTTCCGAAAAATGTCCTTCTTTGCTTTTTGAGCATCAAAGGTAAAATATATTTCTTACAATTATCAGGGTTCCCTTATTTGCCTGTATGCTTCTCAAAGTTCCGTATAATCTTATGTATTTTTGACGATGCCTTAAAATACACGATGTGTCCGACCGGAATATGCCCATGCATGATATGATATTCTACATCCCTGCAACCCAATTCATTCAGAAAACG
>JAIRSF010000208.1 GCA_031255595.1 Tannerella sp. | reverse complement strand
CATCACGTACATCGGGCGGGATAAGACATCCTTTACATCCCCGGATAATACCGGACGCGGAAAGACATCAAACAAACTACTGTCACCCATAACCACATTTCCGTAATACTTCTTTTTATCCGGCGTAACCAAAACGGCTCCTGAAACAAGCCAGGTATAACGTGTTGCAAACTCCACTTCCGGCAATTCATCTTTCATCCCAATAGCTACCCCGCCGGATGTCTGGCTGTAAGACTTGGTCCCTTCACTTTTCGAATAACTGGACATCACCTGATAAATACGTTCCTTATCCGGGAAAAAATCATTATATGATTGTTCAAAGTAGACTCTGGCAATCAATACCAGCCCCAGTGTAAGTCCGACACTTAACGATAGAATCTTTACCAGATTATTTTTTCCCCTTTTAAAAAACGATCTAAACATAATTTTAATCTCCATTTTTTTATTGTTTAACTGCATCAATATCGGATTTCGTTGCGTATTGTCAATTGCCAAGTATCAGCACCTGATTATCCTTATAACTTTCATAGCTTGAAACAATGACTCTTTCTCCGGCTTCCAATCCTTCCAAAACTTCGTAATACTGCGGATTCTGGCGCCCGATGCGGATATTACGGCGATAAGCCCTCTTGCCGCCGGCATCCAGTACGAAGATCCAGTTTCCACCGGTGCTCTGAAAAAACGTGCCCTTCGGGATCAGGATACCTTCGGTCGGCTGCCCCAACTCCAGGTTGATGTAATAGGTCTGTCCGCTGCGGATGTTGTCCGGACGTTCGCCGGTAAAGACAAACTCTGTGCGGAACCGGCCTTCACGCACTTCCGGGAAAACCTTCCTCACCGTCAATCCGTAATCACTCCCCTGGCGTTCGAACGTGGCGCTTAACCCGTTGCGCACACGATCAATATAATGCTCATCGATCATTGCCTCGACCTTATAATCGGACAGGTCGTTCACCTGCCCGATCTTTTGCCCGGCCGAAATATTTTGTCCCAGCACTACGTCCAAAAGACCCAGTTCCCCGTCTATCTGCGAACGGACATTCAGGTTCTCTTTCCGTTCCCGGATCAGGAGAACATTCCGGCGCATGTTCGACAGGTTGTCTTCCATCTGTTCCACCTGTACCGTACGCAAAATGGAATCCTGCCGGATACGCTCACCGATCAGGTCATGTTTCTGAATCGCCAGGTCATAATCCTCCCGGGCCTGAAGATATTCTTCTTTTGCGATCAGGTTTTCCCGGTACAGTTTCTCCTGTTGTTGAAATGCACGCCTTTTGCGCGTAGTTTCCAGCTCCAACGTCAATTTCTCATTCCGGTTGTTCAGTTTATCCTGCTCCATAGCCACCATCGTATTACGAAGGAAGTTCTGTTTCTCCGCAAGATTTGCCTCCGCATCCAGGATTTGCAGGTCAAGCGCAGAATTACTTAACCGGACAATCACATCGCCCTTACGAACCCTAACGCCCTCCTCCACCACCTTTTCCTGCACGATTCCGCCCTCCTGGGGACTCAACTGAACAACGGTGATCGGCTGTACCTGGCCGTTCAAACGGATAAAATCATTAAACAGTTCCGATTTTGCCGTACCGATACTGATACCTCTCGCATCGATCCGCAGGGTGGAAGAATGATCTCCGAAAATAATCCAACCCGTCAGCAGCAAAAACAAAGCTCCCCCGGCAATGTAGGGAATATGTTTCTTGCGAATCCCTTTTTTCTTTTCTAATTGTATATCCACTTTATATAGTTTTTAATTGTTAGTTTGAGTATCTCATTCGGCCAACGCCTCCCCTTTATAATAACCAACCTGTTTACATTTCAGCAAATACATCAATTGCCGTTGAAGCAGGTTAGCTTTCGACTCGATCAAAGTGTTGGCGCTCGTCTGCAAGTCTATCGGACTCATCAGGCCTTCTTCAAACTTACGAAGTGTCACCTCGTAGGCGATCCGGTCGGACGCCAGCTTTTTCTCCATCAGGATACTTTCTTTTGCATACCCTTCGCGTTCAAGAACCGACTGCTCAATGGCCGTCTGTAGTTGGCGAAGCGTTTCCGATTGCTGTATCTCAGCTATTCTGACATTATTCCGGGCGCGGCGTATCTCACGAATACGGGTAAGCCGGTTAAAAAGCGGAATATTCAGGTTCAGGGAAACATATTCTCCGCGGTTATTCCTGAACTGCGAATGAAAAGAAGGAGGCGCTTTTTCCAATTTCAGGTTATCATAATAACTTGTATTGATACCTGCGGAAAAAGAAACGGACGGCAACAGGGCCCCCTTTTGTATCAAATGCGACAATTTCCTTGTTTTCAAGTGATAGGCCGCCTGCAGAGCGGCAGGATTCCTCTCCTTCGCATAATGATAGATCTCCTCGACCGACTCATTCATCAGGATATATCCATCCCCAAGGGTTGCCGTATCCGGTATCAACTCCTCATCGTAAGGATAATTCATATACTCTTTCAATTTCAATAAAGCTGTGTTATATGCATTTTGCTGGCACGTCAGGTTGTAGTCATCTCCGGCAACCTGCGCTTCGACCTGCGCCACATCGGCCCGTCCTTTTATGCCCAGTTCTTCCTGCCTGCGTACCTTATATAATGTACGGTTACTTTCTTCCAGTTTCTCTTTTGCGAAGCAAACAGTGCCCCGGTAATATACGGCATTCACAAAAGCTTCCATTGTATTCAACGCCAGGTCGTCCTTTATCTTCTGCAAATCATTCATCCCGGCCTGCCGGTTTGCCTTCGCCACACGAAACTGGTTGACAATCTGCCCTCCGTCAAAGACCGGAAGGGAAGCAGACAGGCCGTAATAGTTATTAAACGTAGTCGTGTTCACATACGTATTCGTTTCCGGGTCGATCGCACGCCCGAAATTATACTGCGCCGAAACTCCCGCCGAAAGCGAAGGGAGAAAAGCAACCGCGGCAGAGGTGTATTCGGCTTTGTATGTATCATTTTCATGTATCTGTTTCTTCACCGCCGTACTGTTTTCCACTGCGTAACGTATACATTCCTCCATCGTCCGGGGCGAATCCTGCGCCATAACTGCAAAGGCGGAACAGGAACATAAAAACAAGTTCAAGAGTATCTTTTTCATTTTACTTCCATCTATAAATACGATAAAAAAAAGCCATAACCATGCCAAAAACACAAAGCGCTAATAATAATCAATATACAAATTCGGCCGTTCGGGTCATGTGTCCAAAAAATAGACAGTCCTGTAAAATAATTTGACATCATAAATCATATAACGGGAAGATTATCCGGCTTTAAGAAAAATAAATCCGGAAAAAATTGCATATTATAAAACAAATGTCATACATTTACGAAATTTATGAAAAAAGACGCGAAGGCGTCCGGGTATTATCATTTAAAAATTTATTTTGTATGAAAAAATTTTGTTTCTTAATTTCGTTTACGATTCTTTTCCTGATGGCATGTGGAGAAGGATCAAAGTATAAATATGAAAGTGTGCAGGGCGATCCGCTGCAGACACGTATTTATACACTGGATAATGGTTTGAAGATTTACCTGTCGGTAAATAAAGACAAACCGCGTGTGCAATCGTATATAGGTGTGCGCGTCGGAGGCAAAAACGATCCGGCCGAAACGACCGGACTGGCTCACTATTTTGAACACCTGATGTTTAAAGGAACTAAAAACTTCGGAACATCCGACTATCAGGCGGAAGAACCGCTCTTAAACAAAATTGAAGAATTATTTGAAACGTACCGCAAAACAACCGACGAAGCTAAACGCAAGGAGATCTATACCGAAATAGACAACACCGCCCAGGAAGCATCCAAATTCGCCATACCCAATGAATACAGCAAACTGATGTCGACCATCGGGGCGCAAGGCACCAATGCTTTTACTTCGTATGATGTTACAGCCTATACGGAAGACATACCGTCCAACGAAATCGAGAGTTGGGCGATTGTACAGGCCGACCGTTTCACCAACCCTGTAATCCGCGGCTTTCATACCGAGCTTGAAACGGTGTACGAAGAATACAACATGAGCCTTACAAACGACGGGCGAAAAGTCTATGAAACCGTTATGAAAGGACTCTTTCCGCATCATCCGTACGGCAGGCAAACCGTATTGGGGAAAGGGGAACATTTGAAAAACCCGTCGATCACCAATATCAAGAAATATTTTGAAACCTATTATGTGCCCAACAACATGGCCATCTGTATGGTTGGCGATATTAATCCGGACGAAGTTGTAGCGATTATCGACAAATATTTCGGTTCGATGGAACCCAAAGAGCTGCCGCAGTTGAAAATAGATCCGGAGCAACCGATCACCCAACCCGTCGTCAAAGAAGTTACGGGCCTGGAA
This sequence comes from Tannerella sp., assembly GCA_031255595.1. GTDB lineage: Bacteria > Bacteroidota > Bacteroidia > Bacteroidales > Tannerellaceae > Tannerella. The sequence continues at coordinate 7,427 of JAIRSF010000208.1, read as the reverse complement.
GCCGAAAATGTAGCTATTGCATTCCGCCTGCCCGCAGCGAATACGAAAGATGCCGCAGCGCTGGAGTTTATCGATTATCTCCTTACAAACGGAAAAGCCGGGCTGATCGACCTGAACTTGGTACAGAAACAAAAAGTATTAAGGGCGGGCAGCTATTCCAGCCCGATGGCAGACTACAGCATATTCCGGCTGAACGGAACGCCGAAAGAAGGACAGACGCTCGACGAAGTGAAAGACCTCCTGCTCGGACAGCTTGAGATGCTGAAAAAAGGCGAATTTGAAGACTGGCTGTTGGAAGCGGTGATCAATAATTTCAAGCTGGAACAGTATTACCAAAGACAGGAATATCAATACGCCGCCTACCTGCTTCTGAACGCCTTTATCAATGATGTGAAATGGGAAGATTTAGTCAACAGAATCAATTACCAGGCTCAACTGACGAAAAAAGATGTGATTGATTTCTGTAACAAATATTTCAACGACAACTATGTAGTCGTATACAAACGGCAAGGTTCGCCGGACGTCGACAAGATTGAAAAACCGCAGATCACCCCGATACCGGCCAACCGCGATACGGAAAGCACTTTTTTTGCCGAACTAAAAGCGCGTGAGATCAAACCGATCGAACCGGTGTTCCTGGACTTCTCAAAAGATATGTCCGTATCAAAAGCAAAAAAAGACATCCCCTTACTGTATAAACAAAACACAACGAACCCGCTTTTCTCATTATATTACATTTATGAAATGGGAAATAATCACGACAAGGCGCTGGGTACGGCTTTCAGTTACCTGAGTTACCTCGGCACATCTACCCGGACGGCGGAAGAGATCAAGAGCGAACTGTATAAAATGGCCTGTTCCTTCAACGCTACGGCAACAAACGAACGCGTCTATGTATACGTGAACGGACTGAGCGACAATTTTGAAAAAGCAATGGCGCTTCTCGAAGAACTGCTGGCCGATGCAAAAGCCGACCGGGAGATTTACGACAACAGGGTGAAAGACATCCTGAAACAACGCGCCGATGCAAAGCTTAATCAATCTTCCAATTTCAACCAACTGATCAATTATGCAATCTACGGCCCGAACTCCCCGTCTACGAATATCCTTTCCGAGGCGGAACTCCAGGCGTTGAACCCGGACGAATTAGTTGCGCGAACCAAGAACCTGAAGAACATGGAACATACAATCATGTACTACGGGCCGCTCTCCGAACAGCAGATCAAGGAAGCAATCAATAAAAATCATGCGGTGGGAGAAACGCTGAACCCCATACCGGAACCCCGGAAATTCCCGGAACTCGAAACGAACGAAAACAAAACGCTGCTGGCCTTCTATGATGCAAAACAAATCTATATGTCCATGATACACAAGGGCGTCACATTCGATAAGCGCATAGAAATAGACCGTAATATGTATAACAACTATTTTGGCGGCAGTATGAACAGTATCGTTTTTCAGGAAATGCGTGAAGCGCGCGGACTGGCCTATTCCGCCGGAGCCAGCTATCAGCGCCCCGCCAAACCGGATCGCCCGTATATGCTCATCACATCGATCGCCACTCAGAACGATAAAATGACGGAGGCGATTGAAACATTCAACGAGATCCTGAACAATATGCCGGAATCCGAAAATACGTTCAATATCGCAAAAGAAAGAATCACCACGAGCATTCGGACTCAACGCATCCTGAGGGATCAGATCCTGTGGAATTACCTGAATGCTAAAGAGATGGGATACACAACCGATGTGAGAAAAGAAATGTTCGAAGAAATTCCGAAGATGACGCTGAACGATGTAAAAGCTTTCCAGCAAAAATATGTAAAGGACAAACCGTTTACATACTGCATACTCGGCGATACGAAGAGTCTGGATCTGGAGGCCCTGAAAAAAACAGGCCCGGTGACGACGCTTACGCAAGAAGATATTTTCGGTTACTAATCGTTTTCTTCTCTAAACCAAAAGGGAGGGGCGGATCTCAACGGGATCCACCCCTCCCTTTTGGTTTACAAATACCCCCCGCATTGGAAATTTCCGTTTCCGTTTTTTTATTTTATATCGAAAAGTTTTAACTTTGTGCGCATTATGAGTAAACAAGAAGGAACGATCTTAGTAGTAGACGACAACAAAAGTATTCTTGCCGCGGTAAAGATTCTGTTGCAGACCCTGTTCGCAAAAGTTTTAACGATCAACAACCCCAACCGTATCAAACAGATATTATCGGACGAACAGGTTGACATCATACTTCTGGATATGAATTTCAGTGCAGGGATCAACAGCGGCAACGAAGGGCTGTTCTGGCTTACGGAGATAAAAAAACAAAATCCATCCGTACCGGTAGTCCTCTTTACCGCCTATGCGGATATAGAACTGGCGGTACGCGGAATTAAAGAAGGAGCATCCGATTTCGTCGTCAAACCGTGGGACAACAACAAACTGTCGGAAACCCTGCAAACGGCCTACCGGTCGGCCAAAGAAAAAAACAAACCCGGCAAATCTCCGCAAATATCCACGCAAACAGGCGGCGGCAACATTTTCTGGGGGAAAAGCGAGGTTATGCAAAAAATCCGCACGCTCGTCGAAAAAGTGGCCGTAACGGATGCCAATATACTGATTACGGGAGAAAACGGTACGGGCAAAGAAGTGATCGCCTGCGAGATACACCGGTTATCTATGCGTAACAAATATCCGATGATCTCCGTCGACATGGGGGCTATCACAGATACCTTGTTTGAAAGCGAATTATTCGGGCATACAAAAGGATCTTTCACCGATGCGAAAACCGACCGTATCGGCAAATTCGAGGCAGCCGGCAACGGTACGATCTTTCTGGACGAGATCGGCAACCTGCCTTATCATCTGCAGGCGAAACTTCTTACGGTATTGCAACAACGGAGCATTATACGCGTCGGCAGCAATACCCCGATCCCCGTAAACGTACGCATCCTGAGCGCAACCAACAGAAACCTCGAAGATATGGTTAAAAAGGGAGAGTTCCGCGAAGACCTGATGTATCGTATCAATACAATCCGCATCCACATCCCGGCTCTACGCGAAAGGCCGGACGACATTGTTCCCTTAGCCGAAATCTTCCTGGAAAAACAATCCCGGATTTACGGCAAACCGGAGTTGCGGTTGACCGCCCCGGTAAAAGAAAAACTTAAAACACATCCCTGGTACGGCAACATACGCGAGTTGGAACATTTTATAGAGAAGGCCGTTATTTTCAGCGAAAAAGACACGATCGACGTCGACGGCCCGAATGTTCCGGCGCCCGCTTCAAACATAACGGAAATCGAAGGCTCTACAATAGAAGATATGGAACGGAAAATGATCCGCAACGCAATAAACAAACATAACGGAAATCTATCTCTTGTAGCAAATGAATTAGGCATATCACGACAAACATTATATAATAAGATAAAAAGATACGAACTTTGAGAACCTCCGTATACAGATATATTTTTGATAACCTGATCTTTCGCCTGCTTATATTGATCATATCCGCCGGGATTTGCACTTATTACGGCATAAAAGGCAACGTTTTTTACCTTTTGACTTTTTCTGCGCTTACCGTCTTCCTGTTTACAAGAGTTATAACCCTGTATAACAAACACATGAAAAAGATCAAATACATGCTTGATGCGTTCGACAACAACGATTTCACGTTTCAATACACAATCGGCAAGCGTTCGTCCGACGACCGGCTGGTAAACGAACTGATGAACCGTATCATACGAACCCTGCTGCAATCAAAAATCAACGCGGTCAAAAAAGAAAAATTCTACGAACAAATCATCGACAGCGTCAATATCGGACTTTTTGTGATAGACCGCAACGGATATGTGCTACTCAAAAACAAAAAAGCGCTCTCTTTATTAGGGTTATCCGTTTTTATACACATAAAACACATCCGGAATGTAAATGAGAAACTGGCTCAACAGCTCGAACACATCAAATCGGGCGATAAATTCCATATCTCCTGTACCAACGAACGTACAGCGGTCAATCTTTCCGTACACGTATCCGGAACCGAGTTAAAAAACAAACCGGCATTTATCGTCACCTTTAATGATATAAACAATGAACTGGACGAAAAAGAACTGGATTCCTGGATCCGCCTGACGCGAGTGATGACGCATGAGATCATGAATTTCATCACTCCCGTCACCTCCATCAGCGACACCTTGCTGTCGATGAAAGAAGTGACGGAAAAAGAAATTCACAATGGACTCGAAGTCATCAGCAAAACGGGAAAAGGGCTTATTTCGTTTGTTGAATCATACCGGAAATTTACGCATATCCCCGCTCCGCAACCCTCTTTGTTTTATATAAAAAACTTCATCGAAAGAATGGTGATGCTGTCCTCTCACAACAACAAATACCCGAACATCAGGTGGCAAACAAATATTGAACCGTCCAACCTGATCCTTTACGCAGACGAGAACCTGATAAGCCTGGTGATGATCAATCTGTTAAAAAACGCACAACAGGCCATAGGAGATAAAAAAGACGGTCTTATCGCCGTAAATGTATCATGCGATGCTTCGGAATCCATCATGATAGAAGTATCGAATAACGGCCCTCTCATACCGGAAGAGGAGGCCTCGCTGATATTTACCCCTTTCTTCACAACCAAAAAAGACGGAAGCGGAATCGGCCTGTCGGTAGCCCGGCAGATCATGAGATTATCGGGAGGCAATATCACACTCAGCAGCGACCTCCTTACGGAAACAACAACTTTCACACTAACATTTCCTTAGCGCAGAAAATTGATTCGACCACAAGCAGGTTGGTTATGACAACCGGCACATTCAAAAGCAGATTATTTATATTTTTGTTATGCACAGTGCATTTTACGCAAACAACTGTAATTGCTTTTTTTCAACAGGCTTTATCTTTTTTATATAATTACTCCATGACTCCAACGATACATCCAATGAATATTCAAAATTCAAATCATGCAAAGTTTCTTGAAGTTCATTTGAACTAATGCATTGAGAAAGGGAAAAAAGGTCAACTCTCATTAATGTTTCTTTCGTAAAAGTTCTTTTTGCATCTGAAAAAGTGATGGATTCCAATAGCCTTATGGTTTTTGGATAGTTTAAAAGAATCAGCGTATAAACAGCGAATTCAATAGTATCAAATCCAAGAAAATAACAGGTGTCATCAAGCATGACGGGTTTATTTTCCTGTGGTAAAATCAATGTGAAATGAAAGGTTTTATATAAACCTGAAATCGCAACTTTGTAAGGCATAAAAGAATAATCGCCTACACCGAAAATAGAAAAAAGAGGTTTGTTGTTATAGATGCTTGATTTCCTTGAATCAAAAAAAGACTTATGCGTAATTAAATAATCGTATGTTTTTGGATAGTTATTTTTTATATAGCTTGTGTCTTGTCCTATTTTTGTTTGGGTAACGATGGTAAACTTTCTTGCATCAGGGGCAATTGTATTTTTCAAGTCAGAACTTTTCAAAAAGCCATAGATTAATTCATTTTCCAATTTAACTTCTTCGTTCAGTTTATTTATGAAATGTCCGTTTAGCTTATCTAATTCCATGACTTTTGTACAATCGTGTTTTATTCCTTGTCGCCAAACAAATGGGCTTTTCCCGTCAAATTGTTCAATATTCGTATAGTTATCAATGTTGGATACAAATTTGTTGGTAAACCAACCAAATTGTTTAATGAGCATGTCGTTTTTGTAAAAACTAAATTCTTTGCAATCAAAAGTCGGTTTAGAATTTAAATTTAAAAAGAATAATGAAGACTCAACCGACACGTTAAATTCCTTTTTGCTGTCAATACCGTATTTTTCTAAATTGCTGATTTTGTGCTTATTTCTTCTTTGTTCATAAACAATGTTTTTTATCACGGAATTTTTTACCAGTAAAGCAATATTACCTGTTGTTTCTTGAAATACCTTAATTAACATCTCGGTAATATATTCAGCAATGTCAAAATTTCCTTTTCCTGTTATGGCATCAATTCCATTGTGCTTTTTGAAATTTATCTTTCGTGGTAAATTGTTAGAGTTCATACTACCCAATTGGGAATTTGTAACCCAAGGCGGATTCCCTATGATTAACAGCTTTTTATCGCTGTATTCTTTTTGAATTTTGTCAAAATCGAAATCGAATACATTAAAATGATAAATTAGAATGTCAGGCCTTTGGGTATTAGGATTATCAAGAAAAAAATCGACAATATTGAATTTGCATTCCCATACATAAGGTTTATAAATTTCAATTCCGAAAACCGCTTCTATTTGGTTGAAATTTCTCAATGAAGCAACAATGAAATTTCCTTTTCCGCACGTTGGTTCTATGATTACCTGCGGAGAAAGTTCTTTATCCTTTAAGTATAAAGTTGTTTTATTGGCTAAATCGCAATTAGTTTGAAAATCGCCGTATTCTGCTCTGTCAGGTTCACTAACAATAGAATGAAAAGAGTTAAGAGTACTTTGCAATTCTTCAAATTCTGTCTGATTTTCAAAAAACGCTAAAACCCCAAATGCTTCATACAGAATATCATTTGCATCATCATATAATGAGATATCTTTCAGTGCTTTTGATAGATATTCTGAAACTTGGCATGATATATTTGCTCCGAATATATTCATCACTTCGGGTTATTGTATGCGACTATCTTTTCAACTCCTTGAATATCTTCTGTCAATGTCACAATTCGTTGATATTGCAATCTCCATTGCAAAGCATTTGAAATGGTTAAATATCCTTGTGTAGGAGGTGTTTCTATAATTTGTTTTGCTATTTCGGCTAATGTAATTTCATCGGCCGGAATATTTTTATCTTGTAGATAACCAATTATATCAGCTTCGTTCGCCTTGTCGGAAACCATTTCACGAAGTCGATAAGTTGTGGTATAATCAGCCGTTCGCTCTTTTGACACAAATGAACAACTAACAAAATTTAATATTGCAGATTGTGTTTTTGCCTCATCGGTTTTCTCGTACACAAAAACTAACAAATTGTAGCCTAATCCGAAAATCTTTTGCTTGGCATCTTTAAATGGACAAGACGACTGAGGTTGCTTTATGGAAGTTACCTTTATGTCCGTCGAAATATCATCGGAAGGTAAATCAATTCCTTTAGCTGAAGAACCTACGATGACTTCATATTTTTCGTTCAGATGGGTTTGAAATTGATGTTCTATAAGAGTTCCAACTGCCTTTCCATCAGTTATTCCATATAATTCCTTATGCTGAATTTTTGATTGTTCAGTACAAAAATATAAAGTCTCTTTAATCAGCCTTTCTATTGTTAATTTTCTTTTTATCATCATGTTGCAAAAATACAATTAATAGATGATTTTTCTTGTGTATCTATTTTTTTTAACGCATTAGCAATGTTCAAACTTTACATAGCATTAGAAAATTCAATTAGTCGCATCTTTAGGGATA
>JAIRSF010000202.1 GCA_031255595.1 Tannerella sp. | reverse complement strand
AATCAAAACGGTATTAAAGCCTATATGGCGGGGATGTATAACCATTTGCCGATGGAAGATTACCACTATGATACAAACAGTGACGGCGTAGGTCAGGGGATCGGCGGCGGATATTATGTGGGAAACGGGATCAGCGTCTGGACATACTGGAACTCTACGGGCGAAATGGTGAACCGGAATAATACCGGGTTTGTGCGTCATCGTACGGGATACTGGAGCGGTGGCTTTCGCATCATCCGTCAGGCAAACACACTGATTACCGGTTTGCCGGATTATCCGGAACTGGCCGATCAATCGAAAGCGTGGATTGCCGAAGCGAAATACATCAGGGCCTATGTGTACTTTCAGTTGGCAAAGCGTTACGGGGGGCTTCCGAAGATTTTTGAACCGCAGGTATTGGATCCGAATGATGAATCGACCGTGTGGGTTGCGCGCGAAAGCCATGCCGATACATACGATTTCATTCTGAAAGACTTGGATGAGGCTATTGCCGACTTGCCGGAAACGAGCGAAGCCGGACGCGCCAACAAGTATGTGGCAGCCGCTTTCAAGAGCCGGGTAGCGCTTCATGCGGGAACTACGGCCCGTTACGGTTCATTGAAGTTTACCGACTGGGAGGTTGAAGGCGTTTTGCTTCAGGGCATACCCTCCTCCAAGGCGAATGATTATTTCAGGCAGGCCTGGGACGCAACCAAACTGGTGGAAGACGGCGGCAGGTATGAACTTCACAGAGCCAATGGCGACAAAACGGAGAATTACATCGAAGTATGGGAAAAATCCGACAATAACAAAGAGTCCATTTGGTTGCGCAAGTTTGATTTCAATATGACCGTACATTCGTATAACTCGATGATGTGTCCGCCGCGTATGGCCACAGAGGGGGGCGACCGTTTCAATCCGACCCTCGACTGGGTGGAACTGTTCGACGGGCTGCCGCTTGATGAAAACGGTCATTTCAGCGCTTTCGACGAAGACGGTAATTATCTCATATACGATAACTGTCAGCAATTGTGGGAAGGCGTAGAACCGAGGCTCAAGGCGAACCTGCTGATTCCGGGCGATCTTTACAAGGGCGGCATGAAGCTTGATTTGCGTGCCGGTATTATTAAAGAAGAATATGATCCTGTGGTCGACAAATTTAAAAAGTTTACGGTCGATGACGGCGCTCTCGAAAGTAATCTCAATTCGTCCTCCACGTGGAATAAGACCGATTATCCGGATAGAAATCCTTTTCGTGAAAGAACATTTATTGATTGGTCTTCGTCTGCTTCGGCCGATCAGAGAGATCCTTACGAACGCTCGGATGGGGCAAAGATTTTCAAAAACGGATTGGACGGGCCGAAAATAAACGGTACTTCGGGCACGAATACGATTACCGGCTTTTTCGGACGCAAACACATGGATGTCACTGTTCCGAAAGCATCGACGGTACATAATACTTCTACGCAGCCCTGGATTGAGATCCGATATGCCGAAGTGCTGCTCAATCGTGCGGAAGCTGCCGTAGAGCTGGCGCAGAACGGCGTAGCCTCACATGGCGGTGCGGATATGCTGGAAGACGCTTTCCGGTGCATTAACGATCTTCGCGACCGCGCCGGGGCAACTTTATTAACCGGCGCAGCCGAGCTTTCGATGGAACCGGCCTATACGAACTGGTCTAATCCCGGCCCCAAAGGGCAGGGCGGGTTTGTAGAAGCGCCCACGAGGGGACTGCAGATTGTCCGCGTAGAAAGATACAAGGAACTGGCATTCGAGAGCAAAATTTATTGGGATCTGTTACGCTGGTTTACTTTTGATACGCAGATTCGCCAATACCGCCGCAGAGGGCTTTATCCGTTTATGTACAGTAAGGGTGCAACGGTTGATGAAAACGGTATTCCCGACGGGAAATATATTTATGATGCTAAATCGTCCGAAGAAGGAAGCGGCAGAGTGAATTTCCCCAACGTCAACAATTATTATGAAACCATTCCCGGCGCTGAGTTGCAAAATAATCCGCTACTGCAAAAGAACAGAAATCAATAATTAAAAAATACAATCATATGAAAAGATTCAGCAATTATATTGTTTTAGCCCTGTGCAGCGTATGGGTACTGTCTTGTGAAATAGACAATTACGACGGCCCCGACGCTACGGTTCAGGGGGCGCTTTACGACCACAACGGTCAGCCGTTGCAGGTGAATCATGGATCGGGCTATATCCGCATGAAAGAAGTTAGCTGGGGGAAGAATGACCCCGAAATATTTATCGGGAACCAGACCCTGAAAGTGCAACAGGACGGCACGTACCGTCATACCAAATGGTTTTCGGGCGAATACCGCATGTTGCCATATAACGGGAATTTCTATCCCTACGACGATGCGAAGTTGGATGCGGACGACGCCGGCGAATTAGTGCAGATATCCGGTACGACAACGAAAGATTTTACGGTTACGCCGTACCTGACGATTGAATGGGTGAAGAAGCCGACGGTTACGGCCGATAATTACCTTGAATGTTCCATTCGTTTCAAGAGGAATCAGAAAGCCGGATATGAAATGCCTGATTTGCGGGAATCTTATCTGCGCATATCACGTTCGGTAAATGCTTCGGCTTCTGACGGTCAATTATTTCCGACCCCCAAAAGCATAACCAACGATATGGAAGGGCAGGAGATAACTTACCGAACGAGTATTCCGTTGAAGTACACCGGTATAGATTATTGGATACGCGTATCTATGAATTGTCAGACGGCGGCAGGTAAACCCGAAACGAATTATCCGGGTATGGGCGCCGAGAATTTCACGACGATCGAAAAGATTCATGTTCCGTAAACGACGGATACGTATAAAAAGTTTTTAAAAGAAGGTGTGTCAAAAGGATTAAATTCGAGGTGGGATGGACTTTTGACACGCCTCCTTTCCATTTGAAGTAAATTTATAGGCTATGAAAAAGAAAACGCTGATTGTGATGACCAGCCTCGTTATGCTTGTGTTGAATGTTTATTCCGAAATAACATTGCCGGGTATATTGGACGACCGGATGGTTTTGCAACAAAAAACGGAGGTAAAATTGTGGGGAGATGCACGCCCCGGTTCCGAAGTTAAAATCAAACCGTCCTGGACGGATAAAATATATGCGGTAAAATGCCGTCCGGACGGAAAATGGGATTGTAACGTTTCAACCCCGGAGGCGGGCGGGCCTTACCGGATAAGTTTCAGTGACGGGACGGAGCGTGTGCTGGAGAATGTCTTTGTAGGCGAGGTTTGGTTTTGTTCCGGGCAATCGAATATGGAAATGCCCATGAGGGGGTTTGACCGCCAGCCGGTGGAGAACGCAAACAATGTCATCGCCAAAGCAAAAACGTCTGTCCCGATAAGGATGTATACAACCGATTCGGAGGACGGCAGATGGGTGCGCCAGTTCAGTAAGCAGCCGCAGACGGACTGCAAGGGCAAATGGCTGGATCATACACCCGAAAATGTGGCGAATATAAGCGCCGTCGCTTATTTTTTTGCACAATATATTCAAGAAACGCTGGATGTTCCCGTCGGTATTATTGTTTCTTCGTGGGGCGGCTCGAAAGTAGAGGCGTGGATGAGTAAGGAGGCGTTGGAGCCGTTTGAGGAGATCAGCCTGTCGCATCTTTCCAATGACGGGGAGATCCGAAATCCGACAAGCACTCCCTGTGTGTTGTATAATGCAAAGATCGCACCTCTGACAAATTTTGCGATCAAAGGTTTCCTTTGGTATCAGGGGGAGAGTAATCGTGACAATGCGGATCAGTACGGGGAGCTGATGCCGGCGTTTGTCCGGGATTTGAGAAAGAAATGGAATGTGGGCGAATTTCCCTTTTATTATGTGCAAATAGCGCCGTTCAATTATGAAGGGCCGGATGGCGTGTCTTCCGCAAGATTGCAGGAAGTGCAGCTCCGGCACATGAAAGCGATTCCGAACGCCGGTATGGTGACGACACTGGATATCGGACATCCTGTTTTTATTCATCCCATGAATAAAAAGACGGTCGGCGAGAGGCTTGCCTGCTGGGCCTTGGGTAATACGTATCATAGAAAAGGGTTTGGTTATAAGCCGGCTGTTTATAAGTCGATGGAGGTCGCCGAGGGAAAGGCCTATATTGATTTTGATAATGCACCGCGGGGATTGTGTCCCATGTGGACGCAGTTGCAAGGATTTGAGATAGCGGGAGAAGACCGGATCTTTTATCCTGCGAAAGCCGAAATAGAAACGAAGACGACTCGCTTAGCCGTATCGCATGAAAAGGTTCCGAACCCTGTTGCCGTCAGGTATGCTTACAAAAATTATGCCGAAGCAAGCATTTTCGGGATTGACGGTATACCCGTCGCACCGTTCAGAACGGACAACTGGTAAAAAAAAGAATACAATACGGATCACTCCGCCGGAAAATAACAAACCGGACGGCAAGTTACAGGTCATACCAAAATCTCTTTGGCAAAGAGTAGTCCCGGTAATGTATGATGAAAGGAAGGGAAGAGTAACAAACGATGTAAAATATGGATGAAATGAAGAAATATATTTTTTTATTCAGCTTGTTTACGTTGAACATCTGCGGAGGGGTAACAGGCAGTGTGGCGGAAGAATATGTGCCGGTGTGGGATATTTATGCCCATACGTGGGAGAAAAAAAACGGAATGCTGGTCATTGAAACGGTTGAAGGATTGTTAAAACTAAGACCGTATGATTTCGGCGCATTGCATGTACAACTTACACCATTGGATCGGTCTGTACAACCGGAAAGTTATGCGGTTGTAAACGATTTTGATACGGCTGATTTTGAGGTTACGGAAGATGGTAGCGATATTACTCTCGTTACGGAGCGGTATAAATTCGTATTGCATAAATTTACGGGAAATTTCAGTTTTTATGATCCGGAAGGACGTTTGTTGCTGAAAGAAGCGACCGATAAGCGAAATTGTGTTTTCCGGAACGATTCTGTCGCTCCTTGCTGCCTGTTTAAAATTTCCGGAGATGAAGCACTTTACGGATTGGGGCAGTTTAGGGATAATGCGTTGAATCTCAGGGAAACGAAGCGCGAGCTGATACAATTCAACACACAGGCGGCTGTTCCTGTTGTTTACTCGACGGCAGGCTGGGGATTGTTCTGGGATAATCCGTCCCGTACTGTTTTTGAAGATAGCCGGAAGGGAATGAGTATGGTTTCCGATTTTGGCCGGAAAGCCGATTATTATCTTTTTACAGGAAGCACTCTTGACGATTTGGTCGCTTCCTACCGTCATCTGACGGGCGGGGCGCCGATGGTTCCATACTGGTCTTTAGGCTATCATCAAAGTCGCAATAAATATGCCACACAGGATGAAGTGTTGGCTATTGCCCAAAGGATGGATGAGGAAAAGATACAGATGAGTTCTATTTTTATTGACTACTTCTACTGGCAGAAATACGGAACCGGTTCGCACCGGTTTGATGAAACCATTTTTCCGGATGCGGAGGGTATGTTGAAGACATTGCATGATACATATCGGACGAAAGCGGTGATTACGGTCTGGCCCACTTTCAAGAAAGGAACGGCGCATTATGAAGAACTGGCGTCCAAAGGGATGTTGCTGGAAGGTGCCAAGGCGTTGGATGGTATCATTTATGACGTTTATAATCCGGAAGCCCGGAAAATATACTGGAAACAGATACTTCCCCTTATCAAAACAGGGCTGGACGGCTGGTTTCTGGATGGCCCGGAACCGGATCAGGTGCCTTCGTTTCTGCCGGCGACTACCTTTGCCGGTCCGGCTGTTAAGGTAAGGAATCTGTATCCGTTGTTGCATGCCGAAAATTTTTATAAAAACCTGGTCGGTTTATATCCGGACAAACGTCCTTATATCCTGACCCGTTGTGCATGGGCTTCTCAGCAACGTGCCGGAACGGCGGTCTGGTCGGGAGATATACCGACCACCTTCGACGAATTGAGGAAACAGGTTACGGCCGGATTGAATTTTGTCGCAACAGGTATTCCTTACTGGACAACGGATATCGGAGGTTATTCCGGTGGAGATCCGGAAGATGAAGCATACAGGGAATTATTTATCCGCTGGTTTGAGTATGGTACGTTTTGTCCGGTTTTCAGATGTCATGGACGCCGCTATCCGGGCGATACGAAAGCGCCCAATGAGTTATGGGCGTATGGGAAAGAAGTGCAGGATATTTGCACGTATTATATTAATCTGCGTTATACCCTGATGCCCTATATCTATACACTGGCGGGTGATGTGACGCACAAAAATTATACGCCGATGCGTCTGCTGGCTTTCGACTTTCCGGATGATAAAGAAGTGTTGAACTGTAAGGATCAGTTTATGTACGGATCGTCGCTGTTGGTCTGTCCGGTATTGGAGGCCGGAACCGACAGCCGGAACGTTTACCTGCCGGAAGGGACTCAGTGGATTGATTTTCGTACCGGTGAGGTTTATGATGGCGGACAAACGGTTGTGGCAGATGCGCCTAAAGGAAAAATACCGCTTTATGTCAGAGCCGGTGCGATTATTCCGGTTTATCCCGATGATAATAAAAACAATACACCGGATCATACGATTAAACTGGTTATTTACAAAGGAGCAAACGGCGCCTTTGAATTATATAAAGATGATGGAACTTCATTTGATTATAAAAAGGACAAATATGCATATATTCCTTTGTCGTGGAATGACGGAACACGCGAGCTGATTATAGATGCACAGCGGGGTGATTACAATAAAGGGGTTGCCCGGGAATTTCAACTGGTTCTTATGGACGGAAAAAACGAAGGCATGCAATCGGTCGCTGTAAAGAAAACAGTGAAATACATGGGAGAAAAACAAATTGTAAAATTATAAAAATAAGTAAAAAAAGAAGCGCCATGAAAAAGTTATTTTATAGTTTACTGCTTCTTATTGTTTTCGGAAGCTGTTCTGCGATCAGGGAGGATTCGTATACGGATTATGTGGATCCGTATATCGGTTCGGGTGGGCATGGCCATGTTTTTGTCGGTGCGAGCGTGCCGTATGGAGGCGTTCAGGTCGGGCCTTCCAATTTTTATAAAGGTTGGGACTGGTGTTCCGGGTATAATTACCGGGACAGTATGATCATCGGTTTTCCGCAGTTGCATTTGAGCGGTACCGGTATCGGTGATCTGGGCGATGTGCTCATCATGCCTTATATGGGTGATATAAAATTGGATAAAGGCAGGGAAACCGAACAATACAGCGGTTACGCTTCCAGGTTTTCGCATGCGAACGAGGCCGTAAAACCCGGCTATTACCGGGTGAAATTGGATGATTATGATATACGGGTGGAACTTACGGCTACGGAACGTGTGGCGTTTCACAAATATACATTTCCACCGGGCGAAAATGCGCGGGTTATCATTGATCTGAAGGATGGGATAAATGACAGGCCGGTTGAAACTTCTATGGAATGGGTAGATGAACATACACTGACGGGATATCGATCGTCGGAAGGTTGGGCGAAAAAGCAGCAGGTATTTTTTGCCGTCCGATGGTCGATACCCATCCGTAAATTTTCCCTGTACGAGGATCTGGCGCCGGTACCGGGGAAGAAGGTGCAGGGTAATGCGGTGAAAGGATTGGTTAGTTTTGACGACTCTCCGGGTGAGGTGATGCTGAAAGTCGGCATCTCACCGGTGAGTCCGGAAAATGCGCTGATGAATATCGAAGCGGAGATTCCGGGTTGGGATTTTGAGGCAACGGCCGCCCGGGCGGATGAGCTGTGGAACCGGGAACTGTCAAAAATTGTTGTGGAAACGGAGAATGAGGCGGATAAAAGGATTTTTTATACGGCGATGTACCATTCGATGATTCATCCTTCGTTGTTCAATGACCACAACAGGGAGTACAGGGGTGCGGATTGGGAGGTGTATAAAGATCCGGGATTTGACAGTCACACGATATTTTCGCTCTGGGACACGTATCGTGCCGCACATCCGTTGTACACCCTGATAGACCGCAGGCGTACGGCCGCTTTTGTCAACAGCATGCTGTCCGTTTTCGAACAGACGGGCAAACTTCCGATCTGGCATTTACGCGGGTACGACACAGGAACGATGGTTGGCATCAACAGTTTTCAGGTGATCGCGGAGGCTTGCCTGAAAGATTGCGAAGGCATTGATGCGGAAAAAGCGTTTGAGGCGTTGAAAGCGACTGCCATGAGCGATATCCGGGGACTGGATTTTGACCGCGACCTGAAAGCGATTCCGTCGGACGTCATGAAAAACCGTCCGGTAGCTACGGCGCTCGAATATGCCATCGGAACGGCAAGCATTGCCCTGGCGGCAAAAAAGATGGGGAAGACCGCCGATTACGAATATTTCAGGAAAAGGGCGGAAAACTACAAGCTTTATTATGATGGGGAAGCAGGCTTTTTCCGCGGAAAAATGGCGGATGGGAGCTGGAATCCTGTCTTCGACCCCATCAAATCGAAACGCCCATGGGCTACCGACTACGCCGAAGGAAATGCCTGGCAGTACCTGTGGCTTGTGCCGCAGGATGTGGAGGGGCTGATCGGGCTTTTGGGCGGCGAAACGGCTTTTACGGATCGGCTGGATCATTTTTTCACGCTCAATACGCCGGCCGACGACCCGGATGTGCTGATCGACCTGACGGGCTGCATCGGGCAGTATGCGCATGGAAATGAACCCAGTCACCACATCGCCTATTTATATCCATACGCCGGACAACAGTGGAAGACGGCGCGACTTGTGCACCACATCATGCGGGAATTTTACCACGACCGCCCCGACGGAATCATCGGCAATGAAGATTGCGGGCAAATGTCGGCGTGGTATATATTTTCATCGCTTGGCTTCTATCCCGTATATACGGCCTCCGGGCAGTATGTATTAGGAAGCCCGTTGTTTGACAAGGCTACCATTCATCTCGAAAACGGGAAAACGTTCACGATCGAAGCGCCGGATCATTCTCCCGAAAACATCTATATACAAAGTGTGGAACTGAACGGGAAACCCTACGATTTCAGCTATATCTCCCATGCGGACATCCTTCGCGGCGGGATTTTAAAAATCAGGATGGGTAACCGTCCGAACTACGAGTTCGGCAGCCGTTCGCCAAGCCGTCCGCAGAGCAATTTACGGAACGATTCCGCAGAGCCGTCCGCAGGCGGTTCGAAAATCTAAAAAAATGTATTATCTTTGTCAAGATTGCTGAAAACGGTCTACGCGCTTGCTTATACACACACAAATAAATAGTCATTATGAAAAAGAGTCAATTGTTAGTTAGTTTGTTGTTTTTTGCGTGCATGACTTATGCACAGAATAACCCGTTCGTCCGGCATATCTATACTGCCGACCCATCCGCACATGTATGGTCTGACGGACGATTGTATGTATACCCTTCGCACGACACAGACCCGCCGAGGGGCTGCGACCTGATGGATCGTTACCATGTCTTTTCTACCGACGATATGATCAACTGGGTTGATCATGGTGAAATATTAAGTTCGGAAGATGTGCCCTGGGGACGGCCGGAAGGCGGGTTTATGTGGGCGCCCGACTGCGCTTACCGGAATGGGATGTACTATTTCTACTTCCCGCATCCCAGCGGAACGGACTGGAACCATACCTGGAAAGTAGGTATTGCCGTCAGTAAAAGTCCGGCAAGCGGTTTCGAGGTGCAGGGGTATCTGGATCTGGGCGACGATAATTTTGCTATGATCGACCCCTGCGTTTTCGTAGACGACGACGGACAGGCGTATTTTTACTACGGAGGCGGCGGACGCTGTGCCGGCGCCCGGTTAAAAGATAACATGACCGAGTTGGCCGAGCCGTTGACATTCATGGAAGGGCTGAAAGATTTTCACGAAGCGGCCTGGGTTTTCAAACGGGGCGACACCTACTACCTCACTTATTCCGATAACCACCGCGAGGGTAACAAAGGGGCCAACCGGTTGAATTATGCTGTCGGTAAGACGCCACTGGGGCCTTGGGAGTACAAAGGCATTTACCTTGATCCTACGGGATGCGACACGAGCCATGGCTCCGTAGTCGAGTATAAAGGTCAGTGGTATGCTTTCTACCATAACAGCGTTTTGTCGGGGAGAGGCAATTTGAGATCCATCTGTGTGGATAAGCTTTATTTTAATCCCGACGGCACGATACAAAAAGTGAAGCAAACGGGCGAACTGCTTCCCGCAAGCCTGCGTGAGAACACGATCGGCGCCGATTGGACGGATCGCGCCTCCTTTTCGGGAAAAGCCTACCGTCCGGCAGGCAGAAACGTCCTCTGGTATAAACAGTCGGCAA
>JAIRSF010000195.1 GCA_031255595.1 Tannerella sp. | reverse complement strand
CTTAGTTGTTTGATATTCAACGGGTGTCTGCTTCATTGTTATATTTTTTCAGTTAATTACCGGGCAAAGTTAGACTTTTCCGCCGGAAAATGAAATTTAGGGAACAGGAAATATTTCTTGCCGTATTTCGGCCACTTCCGATTTTTGCATTTTTCTTCCGACGGGTAACGAAATACACATCCTCCTGCGTCCATTCAGCAAACTGCCTGTAGAAATTTCAATATCATATATTGCTTTGGATAATAAAAAGACCTGTTACTCCTTTTCCGGGAATGACTGCTATTAGCAGTCATTCTTCGGAAAAGCGTATTGAGGCATTCATTGAGGTTTGGGGCAAGTGTACTAACCTCCTCTGCATACTTGCATGGCTTCTTTCGCTACTTCGTCGGAGGCGGAATTTGGGGTTGCGGCGAACTGTGGCGGTTTGGTGCCGTTCAGTTTGGCGTTGCAGTATCCGGTGATGAAGTTTTCGACGCTCAGGTCGATATTTTCGTCGTAGGGTTTGCCCACACCCAGGTGTTCGGGCCAGAGCTTCGATTGTTCGACGTCCGAAAGCGCTTCTATGTAGTTGCCGGCCCGGATATTGTCGAGGGCACAGAACAGCCAGGCTTTACGGTAAACGGTGCGCCCTTCGTAAGCGCCTTCGTTGGGTAACACGTTCAGGCCGGCAAGATAGCCGGTACATTCGCGGTATTTCTTTTGCTGTAGCATGGCTGTAGCGTATTTTAGGCCGATCATGTCGTTGCCGGGATATGCTGCGGCATATTCTTTTGCCTTTTCATACATTGCGTCATACTGTTTCGTTTCCTGATAATGGCGTATCAGGGCCAGTCCTGTTCGCCACGATTTTTCCATGCTTTCGGCATGGAGCAGATCCTTTAACCTGCCTTCGCCGGTGCGCGCTTGTGCACGCGCCTGATAAAATACGGCATCGTCGGGTGTATCGGCGCACTGTTCCCATAGTGCCGAAGCCTTTTCTTTTTCGCCGAGAAAGCTGTACAGTATCGCCAGGTAATACTTGTTTACCCACTTACCGGACTTGCCGGTAGCCCATTCGAGAACCGGAACCGCTTCCGTACGGAAAGGAAAAGCCATCCGCACCGGTAGCGATTCGGCTTTACGCAACAGCGAATCACACCGGTTGTCGCCCTGCCGGGATAGCAGGTATGCGCTATGGTACCGGGCTATCGGATAATCGGGAGCAAATGCGTACAGCTTCAGCGCTTCGTCGACGCAGTTCAGGCTTTCGTACCACCCCGCCATTTCTATGAACGTTTCATGAGGTAATTCACAACGGATGTATTTCAAGAACTCTTTTTGATCGTTTTCCGAACCTGTGAGCAGATATTTTTCAAAACGGGCGTAATGATTCAACGGCTCGTCGTGTTCGATAAAGGTGATGAGTTTGCGGGCATCGGCGGATTTGCCGGATTTGCGAAGGGCGACGGCCTGCAACTGCCGGGCTTCGCCGGCGCCGGCGCTAATACCCTGTTCCGCATATTGAAGCGCCTGCACCCACTGCCGGTTCTTTGCCGCTTCTTTTGCCAGGCAGGTATATGACGCCGGACGTAGGGCAGGCGACAAGGCCGCCACTTTGAAACCGTCAATGGCGTCGATTGTCTTTCCGAGCCGGCTGTTGACTAATCCGTACAGGAAATTGCCGTCGGGGTCGTATGTGTTGACCGACAGGATGACGCGGGCGCAGGAGTCGGCCTCGGCATAACGTCCGCGCCGGCAATAGATGAAGCCGAGGCTGCGTAGTGTATGCAAGGCGTACGGCTCGATAGTCAAAGACTGTTTTAGCAGTTTGACGGCGTCGTCGTAACGGTTTTCGTTCAAGGCCAACTGTCCCTGCAGGTAAAGGCCGTATGCGGACTGATAGTCGATATCGGCGGGCGAAGTTACGGGACGGGACAGATGGTTGTCGGCCGGATCTTCGGAGTAAACCAGCCGTTCGTCGCCCAGCACGACTTTCAGCGGGCTGGTGGCAGCAGCGTCCACAGGAATAGTTTTCTGCCAGGCTTGTAAGACGTCGAGCGACAGCTGTTCGCCGAAAATCTTGTGATTGCCGGCATACACCGCCAGTTCGTCGTCGATGCGCTGCACAGGCGAAAAACAGACCGTCACGCTGTCGCCCCTACGGACGACATTGAGCGCGCCCATGTCATTGGCTTTCACCATACCGCCGGTTTCCTTCACCGGATACCAGTACTCCGTCCACGTGTCGGTGGCGCAGGGGGCAAAGGCATATTGTGTGAAAGGCGTGAATCCACTCCTCGTAACCGCCTGATTGTAGAGCCGCCCCGACTGCAGTTCAACGTATTGCCCGTCGGTATCGGTCAGCAGGTCTTCCCAGATCATCCCCGACTGCGACAGTCCCCACAGGAAGATTTTCATGCCGAGTTTGTCGTTGAATGGGGAATGGTGCACTGAGCCGAACCGGTCGTTTTCGTAATATGCGCCGTAGAAATCGTTGTAATTGCCCAGCACGTGCATCGATTTGTCGCCTCCGAAAGTGTGCGCGGCATAACGCGACAAATCCCGCCCCTGTTCGTCGAACGGGAAAGAGTGTACATCGCCTTCGTGACCGATGTAATACTGTCCGGGGAAGATGAAAACCAAATCGTCTGCGGCGCGGTACCCGGCGTTCATCCATTGATAGTACGGTTGCGGGAAAGGTGTGGTATTACGCCAGGTAGTCGAGGTAGTGAAAAACGCTTTGTCGGGTTGAAGGTTGATCTCCACCTGCCACCATGTGCGGGTAATCAAGTCGAAAGCCGCTACAAAACAACTTGCACTGCCGTCGTCGTTCCGCCGGGTAAAATAATCGACCGGCGTAGCGGTAGTGGGTGCATGCCCGATGATGCCGAAATTGAGTTCAATACCTCCGGATGTCCATGGCCCGCGCATGGCGATATTGCGGAACTTGACCGAATGATTGAAGTAGATAAACTCCTTTCCGGTACTCTTTTCCACCGCACCCCAGATTTTCCCGCCGATAGCCGGAATGACCGTCACGCGGATATAATCGTTTTCCAACTCCACAGTTTCCCACGATTGCGGTTGTCCCTGATGCGCATAGCCGTCGTATTTGAAATACGGATAAAAAGCGTTCTCCGGATGTGGTGTTACATCGGGATCACTGTACGGATAGGTGGTCAGCTCCAGGGTTTTTTCGTTGATGGCCGTCCGCTTTCCACAGGAGGCAAGCAATAATGCGATGCTAATGATTAAAATATACTTCATGGCGTTTTATTTAATGAACAAAAAATACCGTTTCCATGTCAATGAAACCGCAGGTCGGAAAACGTCGGAACGGGATAATCCCGGTGTGCTGTAAAAAGTACAAATGCCCGGAGCGGTTTGCCGGCTTTGTGGCTTTCTTCGGCGGTGATTTCGAGATTTTCGTAACAATTTTGATAAAGCGGTTAAAAATAAGCAACTTTGTATTGTCAAACAAAACCAAAACAATATGTTGTCACACAAAGATACAACAATATTTTCAGAGATAAACATTTTTTTTGCTTCATGTTGAATGTTTTTTGTACTTACATGTGTGTAAATCCCGGTAGTTTTGCAACTTTTATGTTCCGACGGTTCCTTGAATATACCGCAAATAGGTACAGCTTCCGACAACGATATTACGGAATAAAAGTTTTAATCATAAGGTTTTTGTTTTAACTTTGCAGATGGATTAATTTTTAATAGATATCATGATGAAACAGTCTTTTTTTGTTACCCGATTGTATGGCCGGTATGGTTTTGCGGGTATTTTTTCTTTATTGTCTTTTTTGTTGAGCGCACAATCGGAATCGGGGATCAGGCCGGTTCGTCCGACTTGTGAATATAGGATCGATCCATCGGTTGTGGATGTGCTTCAACCGCGGTTGTCATGGGTCAATGAAGCCGTTGATCCCGGTGTAAGGGGACAAAAGCAAACGGCCTGGCAGATACGGGTCGCTTCGTCGCCGGAAAAACTGATAGCGGGCGACGCCGATTTGTGGGATAGCGGGAAACAACTCTCCGAAGAATCTAATCTGTTGAAATACAACGGGCAGGCTTTGAGGTCAATGCAGGATTGCCGCTGGCAGGTGCGGGTGTGGGATGCCGACGACCGGCCGTCTGCATGGAGCGAGATGGGATATTGGGGAATGGGACTTTTAAAGCCCTCCGAATGGATTGCAACGTGGATCGGCGCTCCATGGCAAGGTGAGGAGGCGCGGGAAGATTTGGAAGGACGTCCGCATGCGCCGGCTCCGCTGCTTCGTAAAAAGTTTCGTTTGGATAAAAAAGTAGTCCTGGCGAAGGCGTTTGTTACAGGACTGGGATATTTTGAATTTTATGTGAACGGAAAAAAAGTCGGCGACGATGTTTTGTCGCCGAATCAGACAAACTATGGTAAACGGGAAGGTCTGGACAAAACGAATATTCCGGTCGATGATAAGTTTCGTGCGTACCGCGTGCTTTATATGGGCTATGATATTACGTCGCTGCTGAGTAGGGGAGAAAATGTGATCGGAGCTATTATCGGAAACGGGTTTTATAATCCGGTTATAAACTGGACTAAGGCTTATGGCTCTCCCCGGTTTATCGGGCAGGTGCATATTACGTATGATGACGGGACGCAGGAGGTGATAGGTACGGATAGGACGTGGGAAGCCCAACGTAGTCCGATCTTGCTGAACGGTGTTTATGCGGGCGAAGTCTATGACGGCCGCAAGGAAATAGACGATTGGGCCGGTTCCGGTAGCTGGGAGCCGGTGGTGTTGAGGAAAGCTCCGGAAGGGATTATGAGTGCGCAGACATCTCCTTCGGATCGGGTGATGGAAAAGTTGCCTCCCGTAACGATTACGGCATCGGACGACGGTTCGTACGAAGTAGATTTCGGCCGGGAGATTTCCGGATGGGTTCGTCTGACGGATCTGAATGGCCCGGCCGGTGATACGGTTGAAATCAAATATCTCTCGGAATCACCCAATAACGGCGTTCATAAGTATATAATGAACGGTTCCGGGGCGGAATCGCATGCACCGCGTTTCACGTGGTATGTTTTCAGGAAAATACGGGTAATGAATTATCCCGGTCTGTTGACCTCCGACCGCCTGACGGCGGAAGCTGTGTATAGCAATCTCGGAATGACCGGGCGGTTTGAATGTTCCAATAACCTGTTTAACCGGATCAACCGTATCTGGCAGCATAGCCTGACGGATAATGTGCATGGTGGCGTGATGAGCGATTGTCCTCACCGGGAACGTTCCGCTTATACGGGTGACGGACAGGTGGCTTGTGTTACGGTGATGCATAATTTTGATGCGGCTGCTTTTTATACGAAGTGGATACGCGATATAGCGGATGCCCAGAATACGGAAACGGGTTATGTCCCGAACGGTGCGCCATGGCAACCCGGTTGTGGTGGAGGCGTGGCTTGGGGAGCTGCTATGAATATCATGCCATGGGAATTTTATGTGCATTATGGGGATAAAGATATGTTATTGCGCAATTATGAAGCGATGAAAGAGCAGGTGCGTTATATGTTGACATGGCGTACCCCGGAAGGAACCATGTTTGCCAAAGCGCCGAAAGGGCGTGAACCGGTTTACTGGATGAATCTCGGCGACTGGTGTCCGCCCTATGAGTATCCTTCGGATGAGTTGGTACATACATTTTATATGTGGCGTTGTATGGATTTTACGGCGCGTGCCGCAAAAGCGCTGGGAAAAACGGAAGACGAGAAGAAATACAATCGGATGGCCGAAGAAGTAAAACAGGCTTTTCATAAAAAATTCTATGATCCGGGAAAAACATCCTACGGGGATTGCGGTGGTAACATTTTTGCCTTAAAGATGGGGGTGGCTGAGAAATACCGGAAGCCGGTACTGGAGGCTTTGCAAAGAGAGATAGCGGCGCGTGACGGACATCTGAATACGGGTATTTTCGGGACACAATTCTTTTTTGAAGTACTGGCGGAAAACGGATTGAGTAACCTTGCCTATACGGCTATGAATAAACGTGATTACCCCAGCTTCGGCCATTGGATCGCACAGGGTGCGACAACGACATGGGAGCAGTGGAATGGTAAAAACTCCCGGAATCATCCGATGTTCGGCGGTTCATTAACCTGGTTTTACCGCAAATTGGCGGGATTGAGTGCGGATGAGGCGAGTCCCGGATATAAACATCTGATTATCCGTCCCGTAATACCGGACAGCCTCTCTTATGCTTCTTACGCAACCCGTACTCCTTATGGAGAAGCATCGGTCGCCTGGCGACGCGATCATGCCGGATTCGATTTGCAGGCGGTTATTCCCATAGGCAGTACGGCTACCGTATATATACCCTGTAATTCTGTTTCTAATATGACGGAAAGCGGGATACCTGTTCAAAACGATAAGGTAAAGGGCGTAACCGATAAGGGTTGGAAAGATGGCTACCGGCAACTGGAAGTTGTTTCCGGCACCTATAAGTTTAAGATGAAGGAGCAGGTCAATTAGTGGCCTCAGCAACGGTGGAGCCGGATAATGTGAGCGGAAACGAACGGATTTCGTAAGTTTGACGGAAATTTTTGTTTGTTTGTTTGTGGGTAATCTGCGAAATTTCATGTAATTTTGCGTATTTAAATTTCAATAATTTATATAATGATGAGAAAATATTTAACAATTAGTTACGTTTTGATGTTTTTTGTTTGTTTGCAAAGTGTTTGCGGGCAAGCTAAGTATGTGTTTTATTTTATCGGTGACGGTATGGGTGTGAATATTGTGAATGCTACGGAAGCATATCTTTCGGCGATGAACGGCGAACGGGGATCCGTTTCCCTGCTTATGACGCAGTTTCCGGTTGCCTCTATCTCTACTACCTATTCGGCGGATGCCGATGTGACCGATTCGGCGGCGGCAGGTACGGCGCTGGCAACGGGAAAGAAAACGAAGAATAATTATTTGGGCGTAGATCCCGACGTTCAACCGATGGAAACGATTGCCGAAAAGGCAAAGAAAGCCGGGAAAAAGGTGGGAGTCGCTTCGACTGTTCCGATAAATCATGCGACGCCCGCGGCTTTTTACGGACACCAGAAAAGCCGCAGTATGTATTATGAGATTTCTCAGGATCTGCTCAGCTCCGGTTTCGATTTTTTCGGCGGGGCAGGCCTTTATAACCGGGATAAGTTTTACGACAAAACGACTGCGCCGGATATTTATCCGTTAATAGAACAGGCCGGGTATACGGTAGCGAAAGGATATGAAGATTTTAAAGCGAATGCCGGAAAGTCGAAGAAGGTCATGCTTGTTCAGAAAAACTGGGAGGAGGCCGGAGGAATACCTTATGCCATTGATCGCACGAGCGAAGACCTGAGCCTTCGGCAGATAACGGAAGCGGCTATTGATGTACTGATGAGGAACAATAAGAAGGGCTTTTTCCTCATGCTGGAAGGCGGGCGTATCGACTGGGCCGCACATGCAAACGATGCGGCAAGTGTCGTCAAAGAGGTGATCGATATGGACGAAGCCGTTAAGGTAGCGTATGAATTTTACAAAAAACATCCGAAGGAAACACTTATTGTTATTACGGCAGACCATGATACCGGCGGTCTTACGGCAGGGCAGGGCCGGTTGAATATAACGCCTTTGCAGCACCAGCGGCAATCGCAGGATCAACTGACGAAGCGGATCAATGAACTGCGGGTATCCAAGAACGGGATCGTATCCTGGGAAGAGGTGAAAGACCTGTTGACAACGACGATGGGTTTTTGGAAAGAAATACCGATAAGTTGGGAGCAGGAAAAGAACCTGCGTGACGCTTATGAAGAAACGATTGCTAAAAATCGCGAAGTGGTTGACCGCAATCTCTATGCGGATAACTCATTGCTTGCGGCAAAAGCCAAACAGGTGATGAACGAAGTGGCCCGTCTTGGCTGGGGAACGACTTCACATTCCGGCGGATTTGTGCCTGTGTATGCGATCGGTGCGGGGCAACATTTGTTCACGCAGCAGATGGATAACATTGAGATTCCCCAAAAGATTATAAAAGCCGCCAACTATTAATTTCAGGAACGCCTGACGGACGATTGCAATTAGACTGTTAATTATAAACTATTAAATTCTTGAACTATGAATGTGAAAATTTTTTTTCCGGTATTATTGTTGATTTTGTCTGCCTGTACTTCGGGCAATAAAAGTCAGGCGGACGGCGAATCAAAATGCTTTGATAAGAAGTATATCAAAGAAGTACTGAACAAGACGGCGGAGTGGCAGGTCGCACATCCGAAACACCGGCAGGACGACTGGACAAACGGTGCGTTTTATGCCGGAATGTTTGCCGCCTGGGAAACCACGAAGTCACAAAAGATCTACGATGCTATGATGGCGATGGCGCGCGACTCCAACAACTGGCGTCCGGGACGTCGCTGGTATCATGCCGACGATCATGTGATATGCCAGACCTATGTAGATCTGTATCGTACGGAAAAGAACCGGAAACAGGAAACACTTCAGGCAACGATCGATACGCTGAATAAGTTTATCGCCGAACCGTATCCGGTGCGAGGTATAGAAATTGTTAAATGGTGGTGGTGCGACGCCTTGTTTATGGGGCCTCCTGCGATGGTTAAGCTGGGCCTGGCAATCGGGGATAATCGTTATCTCGAATATGCCGATATCTATTATAAAGAATGTTATGACCTGCTTTACAACCGGGACGAGCGCCTGTTTGCACGTGATTTGAATTATGTGATAAAAGGCGACAGTACGGATCGTTATGAAGCAAACGGAAAACGGATCTTCTGGTCGCGCGGCAATGGTTGGGTGCTGGGCGGATTGGTTCGTATGCTGAAGGAATTGCCGAAAGATTATCCGAATCGTTCTTTTTATGAGCAATTATATAAGGACATGTGCGCCCGTATTGCCGGGTTGCAACAGGAAGACGGGTTATGGCGTGCCAGTTTGTTGGATCCTGAAGCGTATCCCGGCGGTGAAGTCAGCGGTTCCGGCTTTTTCTGCTATTCGCTGGCATGGGGTATCAACGAAGGTCTTCTCGATGCTGCGACGTATCGTTCCGCTGCCGAAAAGGCGTGGATTGCCCTGAATAAATGTGTAAATGAAGAAGGCAGGGTAGGATGGGTACAGCCGATAGGCGCCGATCCGCGCAGAAATTTTAGCGCCGATAGCTGGGAAGTGTACGGTACCGGAGCGTTTCTGCTGGCCGGAAGCGAAATCATCAAAATGAAATAGTGAAATC
>JAIRSF010000186.1 GCA_031255595.1 Tannerella sp. | reverse complement strand
AATAATGTAGCAATGAAAAAGTCAGCCGTAATTTTAATTTCGTTGATGCTTGTAACAGCAGGGTTACATGCACAAAACAAAAAACAGGGAAAAGTTTCCCGTTATGAAACTTTCGTTTACACAGGTAACAAAACCGACCAACTCATTCAGGACGAGTACAACAAACAGGGTGAAAACACGCGCGGATATCTGGACGATCTGGGAAAAGCCGTCCTGAAAGCCGGTAAAGGCGTTGCGGGCGGTTATGTTACATCGGTCATCGACATCGGGGTGAGCGCCGTTGCCTCGCTGATTACACGGAACGCCAACAACAAAGTCAAATGGGAAGAAGCGGTAAAAGCCGAAAACGTCTATCAGGAAACGCTTACCACCGTCGACCCGATTAACGATTTCTATTCCACACCCTCAATCGGCGGTGGTGCGATGGATCCGAAAGGGATGAATTTCGACGGTATCGGCTGTTTACGCACCATCGACGGCGATACGGTTTTCTTCGTTTCGTGCCGTATCGACCCCTCAAAGATCTACAGGATCATCAACCACTCCAAATTCGAACTCTCGCTGGATGCCTTGATTATCGACCCCTATCACTGCAATCTCCCCAACTCGAACTTCGACACGGAGTTTTCGTTCGAACGCCGTCAAAATCTCCAATTCACCATTGAAATGCGGCTGATATCCTCGTGGATAAACGAAGTCACACAGTTGCAGAAAAACCAGGAGTTGGGGAGCTTCGTTATCAACGTGCCGGTGAGCCAAAAGGATCTGGACAGCAGCGGAAAACTCCGGTATGTCAGGAAAGAGGGCGAACCGGGGAAATACAAAATAACCGGTGAAAGTTTCATCGTTCCACGCTCGTATATGGGTTCCCGCGACGAGAACAATACACACGTAGACTGTTGGGGTACGGGAGACTACAGAGTGGAACTCACGCTGAAAGAAACATGCAACACAGCCGAAGCGTATCGCAAGGATTGGAAAAACGACTGGAAACGCCGTCAGGATGCCGAAGACGACGAAAATTTCATGCAACGCTCGTGGAAGATGATTTCGTCGCAACGCTGGGACGACATCAGCAAACAGTGGGTGATTACCACATTGAAAGCGCCCGCCAATATGGTTACGGGCGATTTGCTGAAAGAACTGGATTTGGCGCCGGGGACAGGGAACAATGCAACTAAACCGGGCGGCGGAACAACCGGCGAAAAACAAGGTACCGGAACAACAGGTGAAAAACAAGGCGCCGGAACGGGCGGACAAAACGGAGCAGGTAAAGGCGGCGGAAAGGGAAAAACATAAAATTATGCGCAAATTAGTGCATCTGTTTTTTTTACTGTCGTTTTGTGGAAATGCTTTGGCACAGGAACAAAGCATTTCCCAAATTTACATGCAAAGCATGCAATATAAAGAAGAGGGGCTTTGCGACAGCGTCATATCTATATTAAATGCAAATTTACAGCATTTTGCAGATGCGCATGTTTTGGAATGGATCGACTATTACGAATCGGCTTTGCCGCTATTGCAGAGATGTTACGAAGAGCAAAACGATGTTGCCAATGTCGAAAAAATAATGAAGCGGCGTTTGGAATACGCCGAAAAGAAATATGGTTTAGCGTCGGAGGATTTTAAAAGTTACAGGTGGATTTTGACGTCCGAGATTTTTGATTACTGGAAAAAACAGCAGAATTGCGATAAATATTCGGAATATTTATTTCTTGCCATAAATAAATGCAAACTTGCCGACGACGAGCTTTTTAGTAGATATTTAGACGATGCAGCCAACTGTTGGGCAGCGCACAAGAATCAGGCAAAACAGATCGAATTTCTTAAAATAAAACTTGATAATATTCCCGCAGATAATTTATTTTCATACGAAATGGCCTTGGGGCAGTTGATAAGGTGTTACGATTCTATCTATGATGAGGAGTTGACGGCAACGATAGACGAATTGGCAAAAGCCAATAGTTACGCAAAAGACATTTATCGAAAACAGGTAGATTATGAAACAGGTAATACTTTACAAAATATTTTAAATCAATGTTACGACTTCCGAACGCAAAAAGAATACACAAAAATTATTGATTTGCTCGAAAAAAATATCTCTTCTTTCCGGCAAAAAGAGGATGCTTACAGCAATGCGTTGAGTGTGCTGTCTGACGCGTATGCGCAAACAGGTGACAACGATGGCGCCTTGAAAATAAAACTGGAGGAGTCGGACTTTTTTCTGGCTCGCAACAAAAATTGGGAATATGAAAATTCGCTGCGTGAGTTAAGCCGGATTTATGAAGAGAAAAAAGATACCGCCAAAATGTTCGAAACAGAGGAAAAACTGTTATCGCTCAAAAAATACGACATGGGAAACGAATTGGAGCGATGGTCGTATTCCGATGATTTAAATAATCTTGCCTATAAATATTATCAAGCAGGCAATTATGACAAAACGGTGGAACTGTCGAAAAAACTCGCCGGTTTTTATTTGCAGCATATCAAAGACGATGGGTTTAAAGACAGCTATATCAATATATTGCTGTTTTTTGATCTGATTTACGAACAAACCGGCAAAGAGCGCGAACAAATTGATAATTACCTGATTATTAAAAATTTTCTTGAAACACAGAAACTTGCAAATCAGGAAGATTACCGGCAGGATTATCTCAAAATCCTTTCCCGGCTTCAATATTTCTGCGAGAGCAGCAACGATTTCGAAAAAGCAATAGAATATGCACGCGCAAAACAGAAATTTTATGAAGATAACGACGAAACCACCAATGATTCCTATTTATCAACAATTTGGATAATAAGCCATTATTATTACAAAATGAAAAATCCTGCCGAAGAGGAAAAAACGTTGCTGCTGTATTTGGAAAAAGCGGAAACCGGTTACGGAACAGCCTCCTTTCAATATGGAGAAGCATTGGAAAATTTGGCATGGTTTTATTTCGATTCCGGCGATTTTGTAAAAGCCGGACAATATATCGCTAAAGTGCAAGCTGTTGATGAATTTTATGCAAGCAAAAAAGAAAATCTCCTCTGGTTACAGGGATTGACTCAACTGGCACAGGATAAAACCGCAGACGCCTTTGCCCTGATAGAAAAATCGCGCGACTTTATTTACAGCAAATACGACGACATTATGCGGCTTAATTTATCGGATATGTTCGATAACACGTTTCATGCAATATCCAACTATCAAACACTCCTCGAAAGCGATTATTCTTTTGCGCAAAAATATACCGATCCGTCACTATTCCGGATTTTATACAATAATATGCTGTTTACCAAAGGATTTTATCTTTTTTTGGATAAAAGGCAGAAAGAGGCGGTTTACAGTACGGAAGACGCACAGTTTATTCAGTGCTACAACAGTTATGAAAGATTTTACGACCAAATCCGGAAGTTGGGCAATCGGGGATATGACCGGGAGAGCGACACAATACAAAAACTGATAAAAGAGGGAACTGTATTCAGGGATTCGCTTTTTCAACTGTCGAAATCATTTAAAGAATTTACAAAATACAGTTTTACCTCTTGGCAGGACGTACAGAAACAGTTAAAACCCGATGATGCCGCCATTGAGTTTATTCATTTCCGCCTGTACAATGAAAACTGGACGGACACCACGCTTTATGCGGCTATGGTACTGCGCCCCGGCATGAAATCGCCCGCATGGATACCTCTTTGCGAAGAAAAGGAACTACAGTCCGCTCTTCACACCACTACGCGCAATACACAACTACAGATCGACACGCTCTATTCAGTACGCGGCGGCCAACTGTACCGCTTGGTTTGGCAGGCGATAGAAAAAGAATTGCCAAACGTGAAAAACATTTACTATTCGCCTTCGGGGCTGCTGCATAAGATAGCTTTTGACGCGCTGCCCGCCGAACAGGAGAACCTGCTGCTGTCGGACAGGTATAACCTGCATTTAGTCTCAAGTACCCGCGAGGTAGTGCGGCTGAAAAAGGAAACATCCGCCGTTGCGGTACGGGATACCGCCACCGTTTACGGCGGCTTGTATTACGACCTCCTCCAGTCGACCATGGCAGCAACCACCAAAACATACAGTGCAAAACCGAACGAGGGCAACAGCCGCTATATAGACCGTTTCAGGAAGCGCGGCGACGAATTGCCCGACGCCGGCCTGCGTAGCGGTCTTTCGGAATGGCAGTACCTTCCCGGCACGGAAACGGAAGCGGCGCAAATCACCGCATCGCTGGAAAACAAACGCATCCCGCACCGCTACTACACCGAAGACAAAGGCAACGAAGAATCGTTCAAACACCTCAGCGGCACGCCGACCGGCGTGATCCATCTTGCCACTCACGGCTTTTTCCTTCCCGATACGGAGAACAAAGTTGTCGGCGACATCCTGCGGAATCTGGGTGGAAACCGGGAGAAACCTTTCGAAAATCCCCTGTTCCGTTCGGGGCTGATCCTGTCGGGAGCCAACAAGCAATGGCTTGCCAAGGAATATATCATGGAGGAGGGTGTCGAAGACGGCATACTTACCGCCGAAGAAATCTCGCGCCTAAACTTCATGAAGACCGGACTTGTGGTGCTGTCAGCCTGTGAGACAGGTCTGGGCGATATGAAAAACAGCGAAGGTGTATTCGGTTTGCAGCGGGCGTTCAAACTGGCGGGTGTCAAATCACTGGTTATGAGCCTCTGGAAAGTCCCCGACGAAGCTACCGCCGAACTGATGACAACCTTTTACAACGAATGGTTTTCGGGCGCAACCAAACAAAATGCTTTCAAAACAGCGCAACGGAAAGTACGCGAAAAATACAAATCACCCTACTACTGGGCGGCATTCGTTATGATGGACTGAAAACCGGGAACTGTGTATATTTTTCAAGAAAAGGATTTATATTCCTAATTCCACATTCGCTTCCGTACCTTTTCCCGGCTCGGAATAAATTTCCATGCAGCCGCCGAAAGCCGCGAGACGGGTACGCATATTTTTTATTCCCATCCCTTGCGGGGCGGTTTGAGGGTCGAAGCCGCAACCGTTGTCCACCACCGAAAGGTAAGCCGCCTCTTCATCTACATTGAGATGGACTTCTATGCGGGATGCCCCGGAATGTTTCAGCGCGTTGTTCACCAGTTCATAGGCGCAACGATAAAGCACTAATTCTTTCTCCGGATCAAACCGGTGGTATAATTCCGTAAAATGAGACTCCGCTTCGGGGATAGAACGGCAAAAATCATCTAATGCAGCAAACAATCCGTTTTCCACCAAAACGGCAGGCATGATATGATGCGCCACCCGCCGTAGTTCCACAATAGATTTGTCGAGGCCATCCAACGCCTCGTTGAAATACTTCGCTTCCTTGTTTTCTATGACGGAATACGACTTCATGATATTCATGTTGTTTTTCACTACCGAGAGCATCGCGCCTACACCATCGTGCAAATCGCGGGCGATGATTTCCCGCTCCGCTTTTTCGGCATCCAAAGCCGCCCGTGTGGCGATAAGTTCTTTTTCCTGTTCCAGTTGCTTTATTTGTTGTTCCGCTATTTTCCGTTTTGAACGGTGGCGATAAAACAGAAATCCCATTCCCAATAATAAAGCTGCCACAATAGCCGCTCCAAGCC
>JAIRSF010000119.1 GCA_031255595.1 Tannerella sp. | reverse complement strand
GCATTAGCCGTAAGGGCGCTGAAAAACAAACAGGCCCGCCGCCTGATCCTGAGCCGTCCGGCCGTAGAAGCGGGGGAGAAACTCGGCTTCCTGCCCGGAGAGATGAAAGATAAGTTAGACCCGTATCTTCAGCCGTTGTATGACGCCCTGCAGGAGATGATCCCGGCGGTCAAGCTGAAAGAATATATGGAAAATAATACGATCCAGATTGCGCCGCTGGCCTTTATGCGCGGGCGGACGCTCAACGACGCTGTGATCATCCTGGATGAAGCGCAGAACACAACGACGCACCAGATTAAGATGTTCCTTACGCGCCTCGGAACAAATGCAAAAATGATCGTAACAGGCGATATGACGCAGATCGACCTGCCTCCGACTACCACATCCGGACTGGTACAGGCTATGGATATCCTGAACCACGTGCCGGGTATCGGCCGGATCCGGTTTGAGAAAAAAGATATTGTGCGCCACAAGTTAGTACAGCGGATCGTGGAGGCGTATGAACGTGCGAAACATAGTACGGTAGATAATTGATTATGATATAAAAAATATAGATTATGAAAGCTCTGACAAAAACAGATTTCCGGTTTCCGGGACAGAAAAGCGTATATCATGGAAAAGTCCGCGATGTGTACAATATCCATGATGATCTGTTGGTGATGGTCGCGACAGACCGTATATCGGCCTTTGACGTCGTGTTGCCGGAAGGTATTCCTTACAAAGGACAGATGCTCAACCGGATTGCAGCGAAGTTTCTGGATGCGACCCGGGAGATCTGCCCGAACTGGAAACTGGCGACTCCGGATCCGATGGTTACGATAGGCGTGCGCTGCAAAGGCTTCCCGGTGGAGATGATCGTACGCGGTTATCTGTGTGGAAGCGCATGGCGTAGTTACAAGAACGGCGCACGTGAGATTTGCGGCGTTAAGATTCCGGACGGAATGTGTGAAAATGAACAATTTCCCGAACCGATCGTAACGCCTACGACGAAAGCCGAACAGGGAGCGCACGACGAGGATATTTCCAAAGAGGAGATCATAACCCGGGGATTGGTTTCACCTGAAGAGTATGCCGTCCTCGAAAAATATACGCTGGAACTATTCAAACGCGGAACGGAGATGGCGGCGGAACGCGGCCTGATCTTAGTCGATACGAAATATGAATTTGGGAAGCATGACGAAACCATCTATCTGATGGATGAGATCCATACGCCCGACTCGTCCCGTTACTTTTATGCGGAAGGATACAGGGAGCGTTTCGAGAAAGGCGAACCTCAGAAACAATTATCCAAAGAGTTTGTCCGCGAATGGCTGATGGAAAACGGTTTTCAGGGAAAAAGCGGGCAGCAGGTTCCGGAAATGACCCCTGCGATCGTAGAAAGCATCACGAACCGGTATGTCGAACTGTTTGAGCATATAACCGGCGAAACGTTTGTCAAAGATGAAAACGAAGACATCGTTTCCCGCATCGAAAAAAATGTAACCGAAGCGCTTTGCGTCCTTGATGTATGAAAAAGAAATACGGATTAATAGGCTATCCGCTGGGACATTCGTTTTCGAAAGATTTTTTCAACCAGAAGTTTGAGGCCGAAAATATTGATGCCGAATATGTTAATTTTGAAATTAAAAATATCGGTGACTTAAAGCATGTTTTGCTTGAAAATCCGGATTTATACGGACTTAACGTGACACTGCCCCATAAAATGAATGTGATCCCGTTATTGGACAGCATTACAGATAACGCGCGTAACATTGGCGCCGTCAATGTGATCCGGTTTAAAAGGGGAGGGTTATTCGGCAAACTTCAATTGGAAGGCCATAATTCCGATATCACCGGTTTCAAGCAATCTATCGAGCCTTTATTGAACGAAACGCATCGCAAAGCGCTGATTCTTGGTACGGGAGGCGCCTCTAAGGCGATCTGCCATGGGCTTAAGCAATTAGGCGTTGATTCTACATTTGTTTCGCGCACGCAACAGAATCTCTGTATTACATACGGCGAACTCACCCGAAACGTCATGGATGATTATACGGTGATTGTGAATACCACCCCTTTGGGAATGTATCCCAAAACAGATGCCTGTCCGGATATCCCCTACGAATATGTGACGCCCCGCCATATACTTTATGACCTGCTGTACAATCCGGATGAAACCTTATTTATGAAAAAAGGCAAAGAAAAGGGAGCAGTCGTAAAGAACGGATTAGAGATGCTTCTACTACAAGCTTTCATCTCTTGGGAAATATGGAATACATAAGAGAATCCCACATGCACACCGGATTTTTATCTCAGCCTTTCTATGGAGCGTACTAAAGCTTCGTCGGCTCCGATGTTACGGATCGCCAGATAATTCAGGATTATAGCAATCATCGGAAAGGCGGCCCAGAAATGAATACTCAGTTTCATGCCGGGCAAGTCCGGCGATTGGGAGAACCGCCAGGCGTAGAAACCGGCAAGGACGCAAAAACCGACCATCAGCAAGGTGTTGAATACGCACATCCGTATTTGGAGAATCCGCTTTTTATACGAGAATATGATGATAAACGACAACAGGATGATGATAGCGGCAATAGCCATCAGAGACCAGGTAGGGTAGACCAGTTCCGAAGGTTGCGCCGTCGTATTCAGGCCGGATACGTCGAATGAGTAAAGTTGTTCTCCCGACTGCAATACCGCTATCGGGAGAAACATCAGGGCGATAAATAAACCCGCTACAATGAACAGGTAAACTGTCTGTATGCGTTGTATCATACGGTTTTATGGTTTTATGGAATTTTTTTTATTCCGAAAGATCTTTTTTCGCGGGATTTTTCCAGTAAATATCGCCGTCTTCGTACTCTTTGGTTGCAATCAGGGTCGCTTTCGGCAACTTTTCGTAGTAACGGGATATTTCTATCTGTTCGCGGTTCTCGAATACTTCTTCCAGGTTGTCGTTGTATGACGCAAACTCCTGTAATTTTTTATCCAAGTCATGTTTCATTTCCGCAGAGATCTGGTTGGAACGTTTGCCGATAATAGCTACCGTTTCGTAAATATTTCCTGTTTCTTCCCACATCCTACTCATATCGCGCGAGATTGTATTGGAGGGTGCTTTTGATTTTCGATAATCCATATTTAATGTATATTTTAATAGTTCTTTTCTATTTTGTTATTTGCAAAGTCAAAATATTTTTTGACCTGTTTCACGTATTTTCCTTCCGGATATTCGTTCATGTAATTGTAATATTGATCCACCACCTCGCGGTAACGTCCCTGCAGGCGCTCGTCGACACTCACAATAGCAAGTTCATATTTCGACGCCACCATCAGAAAGATCAATTCTTCGCGATATTTGGTGTTGGGATAGTTCCTTAACGCATTATCGGCCGTTATCACACAGGCGCCGTAATTATTCCCCATATAGGTTCCGAGGTTGTAGTACAGTTTAGCCGCAAGATATTCCTTGTAAGCTAATTTTTCCTGCAATTCGAATAATATATCCTGCGCCTCTTTAGACCGTTCGCTCTGGGGATAATATTCCATATAAAGCAGGAATTGCTGTATGGACTCATGGGTCTGCACCTGATCCAACCGCGGATCCGGCGAATCCAGATACAACCCGTATGCACCGTAAAAACGCGCCAGCTCGGCAAACTCACCTTTCGGATAAGTTGTATAATAGGTCTTGAAGTATTCGGAGGCCGTCACATAGTCTTTTTGCCCGTAATAACTCTGAGCCAGCAGGTATAACGATTCTTCCGCTTCCGTACGGCCGCGAAAGTACTGCACAACCTCTTCCAATAATGTGGCGGATTTTGTATATTTCTTCTGGTTAAAATACTTCTTTGCATACGAGTATTTCAGATCCGCGTCCTGACTCTTCAACAACTGGTTATATTCTCCACAAGAAGAGAATAAGCACATCATCACAGATGCTAATACGATAATTTTTTTCACATCCAACCTGTTTTTGCCTGCAAAGTTAATATTTCAATCCGAACTTTCTACATACAAAACGTTAATAATTATAACTTATATAAATCGCTCGCCGCTAAAAGCTCTAATTTATTGGCATTTAAAACTTTTACACATTTTTCTAAATTATCCGGGCGAATGACGACATGCGCCGATTCTCCTTCGGAAAACGCATACATATATTCAATAAATATACCTGCATTGGTAATGATATCCATCGCACGCCCCAACGCGCCGGGTTGATTCGGACAGTGCAGGCAGATCACATCGGCTTCGGTGACTGCATATTTCTTATTACGCAACACCTCGATCGCTTTATCCGTATCGGAAACGATCAATCTCAATATGCCGAAATCCGAATTTTCGGAAACGGTGAAGGCCGTCATATTGATATTTTCCGAACCTAACAATTTGGCAACTCCCGTAAAGCGCCCTCTCTTATTTTCCAGAAATATGGATAACTGTTTTGTTAACATGTCTATATTAGTTAATAGTGAATAGTGCTTTCTCTCTTGACTTTTAAACAAATTTTCGTTTGTCGATTACGTGTTTTGCTTTTCCCTGACTGCGTTCAATGCTGCGGGGTTCAACAATTTTTATGTCCGGCTGCAGGCCAATGACGCTATGCAGGTGAGAAGCGATTTTCTTTTTCAACGCAAGCATTTTGTTCATCTTGTCCGAATAGTATTCCTGACGCAGTTCCACCTGCACCTCGAACGTGTCCATATTATCCACACGATCCACAAGGATCATATAATACGGTTCAAACTCAGGCAATTCGAGAATGACGGCTTCGACCTGTGACGGGAAAACATTGACTCCGCGTATAATCATCATGTCATCGCTTCGTCCGAGGATCCGGTTCATGCGTACCGCCGTACGTCCGCAGGCGCATTTTTCATAATGAAGCGACGTCAGGTCGCGCGTACGGTAACGGATCATCGGCATCCCTTCCTTCGTAAGCGTTGTGAAGACCAATTCGCCCTGTTGTCCGGGTTCTACCGGTTGCAACGTATGAGGATCTACGATCTCCGGGAAAAAATGATCCTCCCACAGATGCGTTCCGTTCTGACATTCACATTCGCCTCCCACACCGGGGCCGCAAATCTCCGTCAGGCCATAGATATCATACGCTTTGATATGCAATTTTTCTTCCAACTCCTTTCGCATGTTATCCGTCCAGGGTTCGGCGCCGAAAACTCCGACGCGCAACTTAAATTCTTCGATCGGTATGCCCGATTCGGATATCGTTTCCGCCAGATACAAAGCATATGAAGGCGTACAGGCAAGGGCATGCGCTCCAAAATCATGCATCAGTTGTATCTGTTTCTGTGTATTGCCGCTACTCATCGGTATCACCGTACCTCCTATGTTTTCAATACCCGAATGAGCGCCCAATCCACCGGTAAATAATCCATACCCATACGATACCTGTACGATATCATGTTTTGTCAGGTTGTAGGCGGTAAGGCATCGCGCCACCACTTCGCTCCAGATCGAAAGGTCGCCCCGCGTATAGCCTACGACAATCGGCTTTCCGGTCGTTCCAGAAGAAGCATGAAGACGGACAACCTCCGACATGGGAACGGCCAGTAACCCGAACGGATAATTGTCCCTCAGATCCTGTTTGACCGTAAAAGGAAGCTTCGCGATATCATCAATCGACCGGATATCATCAGGTGTCAGGCCCGACTCCTGCATTTTTTTACGATAAAAAGTCGTATTATGATAAGCGCGTTCAACTACTCTTTTCAATCGTATGCTCTGTAACCTGCGCATTTCGTCGCGCGGCATACATTCCATCGTTTCATTCCAAATCATCTATTTTCGGCTATATTAATGTAACAATCAAGGGCAAAGATAGTGCATATTTTTCATTTTATCTCCGTATAGGCGGGAATATTTTTGAGAAAACCGCACTTCATGTTTACATAATCCATCCGGCAGCAATAATGCCGGAGGCCGTTACTCACAATGAGGTAGGGGACTTTAAGCGCTGAATTGTAACCGGATATCTGATTAAAAACTTCTTCGGTAATGGCAATTTCCGGCGCTTTATATTCTGCGATCAACAAAGGTTGCATATAGTCGTCGTAAACGACGGTGTCGCACCGTTTGGAAACGCCGTTCACCCGGATCGAAACCTCGTTGGCTATACGTTCTTTCGGATAAGATCCGACAGTGATCAGGTAATGCACAAAATGTTGACGCACCCATTCTTCGGGCGTAAAAGCAACATCCTTACGGCGCAGCGGGTCATAAATATATTTCCGTCCGTCCTTTTTCGATATTTTCACAGGACATGCGGGTAAATTCAGCAATCGCATTTCATTAGCAGTTAAACCGTTAATTGTTAACAAACTGCACCCCTCCAGGTGTAAAAATAAACGGGTTTATTTTGTATTTCTCCCGGCTTGTGCTATATTTGTCTGACTTTTTCGGACAAATGTAATATAAAATCCTTAATTATATGCAAGCGCATAAAAATTAGCGCATGTATTTAGCAGGACACACATACAAAATGAAAACAAAACAGGAAATTGTAGAAAACTGGTTACCGCGATATACGGATCGTCATCTGGAAGATTTTTCCAGGTATATTCTGTTGACCAATTTTACGAAATATGTAGAGTTGTTTGCCGAACGTTTCAACCTTCCGATATTGGGGTTGAAAAATTCGATGCCGAATGCCGGCAATGGCGATATGACCATCATCAATTTCGGGATAGGCAGCTCGAATGCCGCAACCATCATGGATCTTTTGTCGGCCGTCGGCCCAAAAGCCGTACTGTTTCTCGGAAAATGCGGGGGATTGAAAAAAGCGAATACGATCGGCGACTATCTCTTGCCGATCGCAGCGATCCGGGGAGAAGGCACATCGAACGATTACCTGCCGCCGGAAGTGCCTTCGCTGCCGGCATTTTCCATGCTCCGCGCCATCTCGTCCGCCATACGCGACAACGGGAAGGATTACTGGACAGGCACAGTTTATACGACCAACCGGCGCGTCTGGGAATATGATACGGTTTTCAAAGAATATCTAAAAAAAACACATGCGACCGGTATTGACATGGAAACAGCGACCCTGCTGACAGCCGGTTTTGCCAATAAGATCCCGACAGGCGCCTTGCTGATGATTTCGGATATGCCGCTTGAAGAAGACGGGGTCAAAACGATGGAAAGCGATCGGGGAGTCACCCGCGATTATGCTCCGAAACACGTTGAACTGGGCATTAAAGCGCTTGAAATGATGATAGCAGAAAAGAAAACCATACAACATATTAAATTCAGTTGGTGAGATGGCCGTAAAAGAATATACATTCGAAGAGATATGTCGTGAGATAAAGGAGGGACATTTTGCTCCGGTTTATGTCCTGATGGGAGAAGAACCTTATTTTATCGATGCGATCGAGGAATTATTGATTCGGCATGTCCTGAATGATACGGAACGCGACTTCAACCAGTTGATTTTTTACGGCAAAGACTCCAATGCATTAGATATCATGAATACGGCGCGGCGTGTTCCGATGATGGCTAAATATCAGCTTGTCATCGTAAAAGAAGCGCAGAGCCTGAACAAAATCGAACTCCTGAGCCATTACGTGAAATCGCCCGTACGGTCAACCGTTTTAGTGATCTGCCACAAATATAAAAAAATAGACGGACGCAAAAGTATTTTAGTGGAAACGAAGAAAAACGGGATCTTGTTTGAATCGAAAAAAATCTATGAGAACAAAATGGCGGGTTTCATCGTGTCGTTCATGAAGCAACGCGCCATGGATATCGATTGGAAAAGTGCGCAGATGCTGACCGATCATATCGGGAATAATATCGGGCGGTTGGCCAAGGAGGCTGATAAACTAAAGATCATACTTGGGGAAAACGCCTCTACACACATCACGCCGGAGATTATTGAGAAAAATATCGGGATCAGTAAGGATTATAACAGTTTTGAACTGGTAAGCGCCATCGCATCTAAAGATGTATTGAAGGCTAATCGCATTGCCGGTTATTTTAATAAAAACGAAAAAGCGAATGCGGAACAAAAGGTACTATCTGTGTTATTCAATTATTTCTCAAACCTTATGATCTGTTTGTATTCGAAAGACAAAACGGAAAGAGGAGTTATGCAAACCCTCAACCTGCAATGGAACTTTCAGGCGAAAGATTACTTATCGGGCCTGCGTAACTATACGGCCATGAAGGTATTCGAGGTGATTCACGAAATACGCTTAGCCGACGCTAAAACCAAAGGATTCGAAAATAGCTCCGCTACAACCATCGGCGATATTTACAAAGAACTCTTATACAAAATGATGCATTAAAATAGATGAACAATACAAGTGTTTCCTCTCCATGATACCATTTTGTTGTCATATCTGTCGCACAGTAATTTCAATGAAAGATTGGAATAAAGAGTTTACGCTTGCGCGTGTATACAAATATGCCATAAAGACACGTTTACACACATAAGCATAGCGAATACAAATGTAAACACATAGGGTTGTTTACAAGTCGATCCGAATGCAAGCGGCAAA
The DNA here is from genome assembly GCA_031255595.1 of Tannerella sp. Lineage (GTDB taxonomy): Bacteria > Bacteroidota > Bacteroidia > Bacteroidales > Tannerellaceae > Tannerella. The sequence continues at coordinate 859 of JAIRSF010000119.1, read as the reverse complement.
TGTGCGGCGGCACATCTGTGACATATATTTGTAGCCAATATAATTTTGATTGTATAGAGGGATCGTAACATAAGTCGACATGCATACAAACGTAAAATGATCCTTTTTTCTCCTGTTTATTCAGTCATGAAATTTAATTTATATTATTGATAATATGCGCCTATATAAATTTTGTTGAAGTAAAACTCTAATATATAGGGGCGGATTGAGTAACTTTTGTAAATTATGACCGTAAAACATTTTGCATACGTCATTTTATGCAAACTAATAGAATAATAACCAATTAATAAAGCGGGAAGTATTAAAGTTGTTCTTTAATAAATAAAACCCTTTTATTATAAGTTTATCCGAAAAATGCGCAGGGGTGGTATTTATTTACATTGTATTTATCTCTATGAATATATCAAAATAACAAATGATGATGATAATATAAATGTTGTGAGCGGGAAATAACTCTGAAATCCTGATAAGGATGAGTTGTTCTCGCGTAAACGTAAACAACATGAAATATTGAGTGTATTTCAATATCCGTATGTAGCGCGGCTTTCAGGACAAGTACCTGCGCATTCTTCGGAAGAACCGTTTATTATTCACTCGACACATCGGTAAACATTCCGCATCTGACCAATATACATTTGTAGTCATCTGATTGTTTACGAATGCAATTTGCATTTGTAAATTTAATTGTTTATATTTGCAACGCATTTTACAAATGTATGATCTGCCGATTTGTCGTATTATTTTTATATAAACCAAGTCATGAATGAAAAAGAGCGTATTAAGCAAATTATGATTGAAGAAAATATGACTCCTGCTAAATTTTCCGAACGCATTGGGATTCAACGAGGCGCCATGTCGC
>JAIRSF010000106.1 GCA_031255595.1 Tannerella sp. | reverse complement strand
GACTAAATATTATCGGATACAGCCGAATGCATTTTTTCAGCTAATATGACTGCATTAAAATATAAGTCTTTCTTTGGAGGAAAGATCCATGAAAAAAATAATCCTGTAATGCAAGCAGGGGAAATAAATATACAATTTAATGCTAAATTGACATATTTATTGTTTACATAAAACAAACGTCGCAGATACGTCATCCATAACTGAATGACAACTTCCAGAAAATGTCCGGTTCTTTCTTCTACGAGAATTTTAAAACCGTTATCTGTCAACTGTTTTTTGATTCCCGTTACGGAAAACCGTCTGAAATCAAACGGTAATTCATGTTCCTGCCAGACAAAAGGTACGGTGATCAGTATTCTGCCGCCGGGTTTTAATACCCAGTAGAGTTCTTGGATACATTCGTTGAGTTCCGGCACGTGTTCAAGCACTTCACTTGTCAGGATGGCGTCAAAAGATTCATCGCCGAAGGGCAAATGTTTTCCGTCATAATAGACGTCGATCTGTTCACCGCAGTGATCGTGTCCTTCATTTTCGATATCTACTCCAATGTATTCGTTTGTGTTGGAAAATAAGAGTCGATAGGGCTTAGCACCGCATCCGAAATCTAATAATTTTCCGTGTAGTTCCGGAGCTAATAACCGGATCTTTTCTACTAATCTTTTCCGGATGAAGAAAAACGGATTGATAAAGATGCTGATGAATCCGGGAAAGAAGCGTTGATGTAAATAGTATTTGTTAAAGTAGCCTGCCATAAGGACGGATTAAAACGTGTTTAAAACTTCGATTACTTTTGAAATATCGGAAGGGGTGTGTCCGAAAGAGATCGGCAGACTGAGTGTCGTCCGGTGAATCTCTTCGGATATGGGGTAATGCCGATCAAAGAGTCCCTGCATCGCCTTTTGTTGATGCGGAGGGAGTGGATAATGAATATCGGTTTTGATTCCATTCTTTAATAGATAGGCCTTCAAGGAATCCCTTTCAGGATGACGGATGTTGAAAATGTGAAATACGTCTTCCGTATCACCGGATCTTGCCGGGAGGATGAAGTCCTTTTTGAGACCTTGGAAATACAGATTGGCCAGCGTCTGTTTATGTCGGTTTATCTCATCCAGATATTTTAACTTGACGGATAAGAAGCCGGCCTGGAGTTCGTCCAGACGGGAGTTGTAGCCGATATAATCATTCCGGTATCTGGCGACAGAGCCATAGTTTCGGAGTGCCCGGAATTTTTCCGCCAGTGTTGAGTCATTTACCGTAATGGCACCGGCGTCACCCAGGGCGCCCAGGTTTTTGGTGGGATAAAAGGAGAAAGCGCCAATGCCGAATGATCCTACTTTTTTGTTTTTATATCGTGCCCCGTGCGCCTGTGCACAGTCTTCAATTAAAAGCAGATTGTGTTTGCGAACCAGTTCCATGACGGGATCCATGTCGCACGCTTTTCCATACAAATGCACCAGCATGAGGGCGCACGTCCGCGAGGTGATTTTTTCTTCAATCAGTGCAGGATCTATATTATAGGTGCGTATATCAGGCTCTACCAATACCGGTTTTAATCCGCATTGCAGGATGGAGAGAATGGTCGCAATATAGGTGTTGGAAGGAACCAGAACTTCGCTTCCGGGAGAATATTCACCCTGCCTCAAGGCCAGCATCAGCGCATCCAGTCCCGATGCGACGCCTATGCAGTGAGCTGTCTGACAGTAATCGGCAAAGGCCTTTTCAAATGCTCCGACCTGCTCGCCCAGTACGTACCACCCCTTTTGCAAAAAACGGGAAAACCAGGTACTGTATTCCTCTTCAAACCGTTTGTTGGAAGCGGCTAAATTTTCGTATTCAATCATAAGGTTCATAGATATAATCGGCCGGATCAAAATGTTCGGAAGCTAAGACCATTAAGATAGCATCGCGGCTGAAATGGTGCATGGTGTGCCAGTCGGACGGTTCGAGTATTAAACATTTACCAGGGGTGTTGAGGAGATATTCCTGTCGCTGCGAACCGGTGTGGTTTGAAATGGTACACTGTCCCTGCAGGCAGATAGCTGCCTGTATGGTTTTATGATGCCGATGACCGCCTCTTGCCGAGTCGTCCACGCCGTATATGTAGAAAATTCTTTTGATCTCGAAAGGAATTACTTTCTCAATCACCGTTAAGTTGCCACGTTTGTCAGTATGGGTTTTTAAATTGATCAGTTCAGCCATTTTGTTATTAATTTTTTAAAATACAGTTCTTTGAAACCTCTGCGTACAAATAATTCCGTCAGATAGCGGATCTTTCCGCATCCCGAAAGATAAACTTCACTGTCGTTGATTTTATTGTATTGCTTTCTCAAACTTTGAATTTCTTTTACGTAGGGATGAAATAAGAGTTTCATTGCGGATTCGTTTCTTTTGTAATACGGACGCGGCGAGAAATAGTCGGGCGTGACGAAAGTTAAGGAGTGAAAATGAAAGAAAAGCACCTTGAAACTTTTCCCGGTAGCGGTTTCGACGCCATATACGCTGCCGTTTTTTTGTTCAAAACGGTACTGCTGCATGTTCCAGGGTGCAACGCCGGCGCCGGTGTTGCGGCAAACGTGTACGCCTTCAAATCGTTCCGGCCAGTGATCCAGATATTTCTGGTCGCCGAAACGGTCTTTTTCAAAACGGTTATAACACCATTCCAGACATGCGTTTCGCCACCAGAGCAAGACTTTGAGTGCGGTTTCGTTGTTTCTGAAAGTGACAAATTGCACGCAATAGATTCCGGTTTTTCTACTTTGATCGTATTCGGGAGTGTAATTATGTGGAGTTATTAATACTGAATGATCCCCCATTTCATCAAGTAATACTTGTGGCGATGCGAAAAAATACAGATCGGAATCCAGATAAGTACAATGATCTACTTCAAAATGATTCAGCACATAAAGTATGGTTGATGACGCACAAGTCCAGCAATACTCGCCTCGTGTACGTGTCGGCTTTACCCGAAGCAGTTCGTCGTCTTCAAATTCGGACAGAGAAATAACCGTCATACGTTCCGGACATAAGGATTGCAGGATCTCATAACACGCATCGTTGAATGAAAATACATACAAATGAAAATCCTGACAATGTTCAACTAACGAACGATACATGGCCAATCCCCTGGAGAGATAAACCGAATCAAAAAGAGTACAAAAATTAAGCATGATCTCTTCTTTTAAAAACAAATCCTTTAAATTCGGATCGGCGGATATTTACACAATCTAATGCCTTGAAATCAAATATAAGGCTGTAATTATTTGCTTCAACGTAAGAAATGAATTTCTTTTCATTAAAGAATCTGCACGGATAGGTTGCTCTGTATATGCTCTCCGGAACTTTCTGTACACAGATTCGCTCCTCTTCCATACGGTTTAAAACAAACCCCGTCCTGTCAATGACGATGTATTCAGGTTGATAATCCATAGCCTCCTTTAATATCTCGTAAGGAAATTCCAGATACTGCAAAACACTTGAAAAAAGAATCGCATTTATTTTTTCTTTTGAAAAACAGTCCTTAAGCGATGTGTAAAAATGCAACCGGTCGTCCTGGAATGATTCTATTCCAACCTTTACATAGTTCGATTGTTCTACGATGTTCCATGATACCTCCGTCAACGGATCAAGAAAAATTCTGTTCTGATAATAGGTGCTACCCAGTGAACCGCCAAAATCCATGACATGCAGACAGCCTTGGTTTTGAGCGGCAATCCACATGAAAGCGGAAAGTAATTCCCATGAATATTCAATCTTGTCAAAAAGAACCGAATCTCTTTCATAAACAGCCTCCCCCTTCTTCACTTTAAGCAAAGAGGCTTTCACCTGATTGACGATATTCTCCGCATCATAACCTGTAGACGCTTCTTTTGCTGCCTGCCAGCTTTTGAAATTCCCGTACCACCCATATCCTTTAAGGAAAAGGAACAGCCGATCCGGCAGCCATCGTATGAGTTTTTGTTTCATCTTAGCTTATTTTTTTATGTTATTGTTTCAATAATGGCGTTTTCTCAAAAGCATCAATAAATGACGATGGCGTTAAATTATAAATTTTCACCTTGCAATGTTTTGAATAATGCTCTATATCCGTATAAGTTCTGAATGCATAATATAGCGACAAACACTGATTATGCATTTTATCCGGCAATATTACACGTTCATTCTCTTTATAAAAATGAGTGTCATTAAGCCACAAATGATTATCTTTGTCTACCCTCAGATTTTTGATCCAGTCGGCTTCTGTTCCCATCAAAAAAATCTGTCTGTACTCGGAGTAAATGGCAAGCATCAACGCTGCATTAATAACTGTTTCCGCGCGAAACATTCCCCATTGCCGTTTCAATATTATATACTGGAACCATCGGAATCCTTCAATCTT
>JAIRSF010000035.1 GCA_031255595.1 Tannerella sp. | reverse complement strand
ATACGATCTTCGGCCAGGATCATGCCGTACATGCTTTCGCCGAAGGGATCTTCAACGCCGAAGTGCTGGCCGGAGCGGATGAAAAACGGAAGTCACCCCGGGCCATCTTCGTATTTGCCGGACAACCGGGCATCGGGAAAACCTTCCTGGCCGAACAGGCAGCCGAAGCGCTTTCCATACCCTTTAAACGCTTTGATATGAGCGGCTACTCGGACCACCAGGCGCAAGCGGGCCTCACCGGTTTTGCACCCAGCTATACGGACGCGCGGGAAGGGCAGCTCACCGGCTTTGTCCTGAATCATCCGCACAGCATCCTGCTGTTTGACGAAATAGAAAAAGCACACCTGAACACTATTCAATTATTCCTGCAAATATTGGACGCAGGCACCTTACATGATGATTTTTGGAATAAAACGGCCTCGTTTAAAGATACGATTCTTATTTTCACGACTAATGCGGGAAAACAGCTCTACGAAGGAGAAGATCGTATAAATTCGGCGGGATTTTCGCGTGCAACGATCCTGAACGCCTTGAAAAACGATACCCATCCCCAGACAGGAATACCTTTCTTCCCGCCTACCATCTGTTCCCGCTTAGCTACCGGCCACCTCATCCTGTTCAACCAACTCCAGACACACGACTTAGAGAAAATAAGCGCGGAAGAATGGCGCCGTTCGTGCACTTTGTTCGAAAAACAATACCGGATCAGGGTCGAAGCAGACCCGCTGCTTCCCACAGCACTACTGCTTGCGGAAGGAGGGTTGGCCGACGCACGGACGCTGAAAGCACAAACCGGATGGTTCTTCAGAAACGAAATGTTCAAATTGCTCACCTCCTGGGATCGTCAATTTAAAGTCCCTTTAAAAAATATAGATACCATTTCTTTCCAACTGTCAACCGACGGCCTGCCGTCTGCCGTAAAACAGTTGTTTGAATACCCGTCGAAACCGGAAATACTGTTGTTCGGCGAGGTTTCTTTGGCCGAAACACTTAAAAACATCCTGCCGGACGTCACCCCGCATCCCGCTTCCGGCACCCAGGAGGCGCTGGACATCCTGGTAAAACGAGAGATCGACGTGGTGTTTTTAGCGATTTTCCCTCCCGGAGAAACTACCCACACGATACCTCTGTATAAAACACGTGATTTTTTCAACCTGATAAGAAAACGGGCTCCCGACATGCCGTTTTATTTATTAACACCCGGACGGAACCGAACCGACCCCGAATTAATATCGGCGTTTATCCGCGCAGGTGCCAGAGGAACGATATCCCTGCCCGAAGACAAACCGGAGGCATTTGCGAAAGAAATTGTAAAAATAATCAGACAGGCGCACCGGCAAAACACCACAGCCGTCTTTGCGGCACAACACAAAACGCTTTCTTTTGAAACTTCAACGACTCTTTCTTCGAATAAAAAACAAGCGGTTATTCATGTAAACGAACTTCGTATCCGCAAAACTTTTCAGGCAGAAAATAATAACGCACTCTTAGACAGAATTGAAAAACCGGAAACCAAGTTCGACGATATCGTCGGAGTAAGCTATGCAAAAGAAAAATTATCCCTGTTTATAGATTGCCTGAAAAACCCAAGGAAATGTGCCGCTTTGGGTATCTATCCGCCCAAAGGGATCCTGCTCTACGGCCCGCCGGGAACAGGGAAGACGCTGCTTGCCAAAGCGATGGCCGGCGAAGCGGATGCAATCTTTATCCCGGTATCGGCAAACGCCCTGGTTGCAAACAGCCATACGAATGAACCGGATACGATCCGGGAGTTGTTCAAGAAAGCCGAACGGTATGCTCCGGCAATCCTGTTTATCGACGAAATAGACGCCATAGGCAGCTCAAAGCCCGGACGCAGTGAGGAAATAGCGCTTAAAAGATTGCTTGCCGAAATGAAAAGGTTCACCGTCGACCCGAAACGCCCGGTAGTTGTCGTAGCGGCTACTACCCACGGGATTGAAGAAAATACGGGTGAAACGAAGGTTATAAATGAGACATTAGTTCGCCGCTTCGACCTGAAAATACTAATCTACTTACCCGATGAAAACGACCGGGAAGATTACCTGCGGAAAATACTTGATAAACGAAAAAACCAACAGGCAACGGAAAAATATATCAAATACCTGGCCAACCGATCCATGGATTTCAGCTTGGCCGACTTGGAGCAGGTCTTGGACCTGTCTTACCGCCTGGCGAGCCAAAAGAACGTCCCGGTAGACGACTCGCTATTGGAAGAGGCCTTCCTTTCAAGCCATCCCGGAGAGCGGAAATATTGGGATGACGAGTTCTGGCGAGATTAAACGGACGACCGCGAAGTGATCCGGTCGTAAAGGAAGAGGCAGAGGGCGGCGGCGAGGCCGATGATTAAAATCACGATCCACATGCCCGACGGATGATACGTATCCCAAAGGTGGTTTGTCAAGTCCTGCGGGGACATGTTTACCTGCCGGGCTACTTCCCGGAAGTATTCGCTGGTCGACAGGCCGTCGGCTATCCGTAAACCTTTTTCCAAGACGAACTTTTCCGTAATCACCACTTTGTCCGACATCGCCTGGTAAACATTCCCGGATATGATTCCGGCAAATACATTGCCCAGAAAAACCGGAATAAACGAATATCCCATATAAAGCGCTTTCTTGTCCCCAGGAGCTATGCGCCCGATATATTCGGTGATTTTCGGCGAACCGGCCATCTCTCCCAATGCGAAAACAAGGATGGCAACCATCGTGAAAAGCACATTCTGCGAAAACAGGGTCAATGCCATGCCAAGAGAACAGACCAAAAAGCCCGCCATCATCGAATGGAGCGGTTTCAGGCGCATTACGATCGCCGATACCACCAGTTGGAGCAGGATGATGTAAAGCGCATCCATGTTCGTCACAAATTCCGCATCCATCACACCCGGCGCCGGGCTATAGTTTGTGCTGATGAAAGGCAGGTGGGCGTCAAAGAAATGATACAACGCGCTCGTGTCAACCCACTGCGAAATAAAAACGGGAAGCGTGAAGAACAACTGGTTGTACATAGTCCAGAAACCGGCTACGATCAACAGAAACAAGAGGAACTTCAGGTCTTTGACGATGCTTGCCATATTACGGAATATTCCGCCGAAGGTTCGGAGCAGAGATGTTTTTTCCTGTTTTCCGGTGCGCGGCATGCCGCCTGCCGGATAGGGTTCCGGTTCTTCCGCCGGCGCCGGTTCTTTGTAAAAAATAAGCAAGATGAAATTCAATAGGATGATTCCGGCCGAAACATAAAAAATCATCTGCGATTGCCCCTTGAACAACAAGGTGATCATCGGGCCGAAAAAAGCGCCGATATTTACCATCATATAGAAAATGCCGAAACCGATGGATGAGGTTTCTTTTGTGGTGGTCTTTGCTATGGTCGCCGATATGACCGGTTTAAACAGTGCCGCTCCCAGGGCGAGGTAAATATACATGCCGAAGACGGCCGCAAAGGAGGATACCTGCGGAAATAGCAGGAAGGCCGAAGCATAGATGATAAAAGCCAGCGTCAAGACTTTCTTATAACCGTAGCGGTCGGCAATCGCCCCGGTCAGGACAGGCAAAAAATAAAGGATCCCCGTTCCTACTCCCATGATGAGACCTTTCTGTGTTTGTGAAAATTCCAGTCCGCCCAGATCCGACGATCCGGTCAGGTAGTTGGCAAAGAGCATGAAGAAACCGTACCATGCCCAACGTTCAAACAGTTCGATGGTGTTGGCAACCCAGAAGGTGGGCGGAAATTTACTGAATGAGTTCATATTTTTTTCGTTAAGTGAGTGGTTGGGTTTTGTGTATGAGCCATTTGTTTTCGTCGTCCGACAAATGGGGGGAAAGTTTTTCGTATACGATCCGGTGATAATCGTTCAGCCATTCGATTTCTTCGTTTGTCATCATCGTTTTTATAATCGGATGGGTGTCGATGTAACAGAGGGTTAGGGTTTCGAACCGGAAGAAATCGCCATACGAGGTCGTCATCTTATGCGTTGTGAGCATCATGTTTTCAATCCGGACGCCGTAGGCATGGTCGCGGTAGATACCCGGTTCGTTGGTGAGGATCATTCCGGGACATATCGCGATGGGGTTTTCTTCGGGGCGGATGCTTTGAGGGCCTTCGTGCACATTTAGATAGTGTCCTACCCCATGGCCGGTGCCGTGCAGGTAGTTGATGCCCTGCTCCCAGATCGCTTTGCGGGCCAGGATATCGATTTGCGAGCCTCGTGTTCCGGCTGGGAAGACGGCCTTGGAGAGTCCGATCATGCCTTTGAGCGTTAGTGTATAATCCCGCTTCATGTCGTGGGTGAGCGCGCCCAGGGCGACGGTGCGCGTGAGGTCGGTTGTCCCGTCGGTGTATTGTCCGCCGGAATCGACCAGCAGCAACCCTTCCGGCCGGAGCGGCAGGCTGTCTGCGGCGTCGGGATGGTAGTGGACGATGGCCGCGTTGGGCCCATAGCCGGCTATGGTCGGAAAACTTTCGCCGGCAAAGCCGGATTGTTCGCTTCTAAATTCTTTTAGCTTCACTCCGGCGCTGTGTTCCGTCACGTGCCCTTCGGGAAGGGCCTTTTCCAACCACCTGAAAAATTTGGTCAACGCTATTCCGTCGCGAACCATCGAACGACGGAAGCCCTCGACCTCCGTTTCGTTCTTGATGCTTTTAAGTTGGTCGGCAACCGATAATTGATCAACTATCCAGTTTCGTTCCGACAGGGCTTTGTATATGCGGAAGGATAGCCGGTTAGTGTCTAAGTGGATGGAGAGGTTGCAGGTCCGGGCCAGGAAATCGTCCATAAGATTGTAGTCCATCACTTTGATTCCTTCCCGGTGAAGGTCTTCTGCAACGGTGGGCGTGATTTTGTCCGTATCTACGAAAAGGATATTTTCATTCTGCGAAAGAAAGGCATGTGCGATAACGACCGGGTTGTAAGGCACATCCGTTCCCCGGATGTTGAACAGCCATGCGATCGTGTCGAGCGTACTGATCCATACGGAATCGGCTTCGGCTTTGGCTGCTTCGGAGAGCAGGCGTTCGATTTTCCGCGCGGCCGGTTCGCCGGCCAGTTCGACCGGGTATGAGGAGATGGCATTTTTAGGTAAGGCCGGACGATCGGTGCGTATTTTTTCAAAAGGGTCATCGCCGGAAAGCAAATATATTTTTTCCGGTTCCAGTGCGGATTGCAACCTCAGGGCTTCTTTGGCTGAGTATACGTTGCCGTCGATCCCGATACGGTCGCCGGCCGCCAATTCGTTTTTGAGCCAGTCGATGATAGAGATCGTACCGGGAATACGGTCTTTAAAGAGGAGGAAGTCACTGCCGGCAAGCTCCGCCTCCGCCTGCAGGAAATAACGCGAATCGGTCCACAAGCCGGCTTTGGAGGAGGTAACGACAGCTGTTCCCGCAGAACCGGTAAAGCCGCTGATCCATTTCCGCGATTCCCAGTGTTCGGGAATGTATTCACTCATATGGGCATCCGTCGAAGGGATGATAAATGCTTGCAGGTTCTTTTCTGCCATGTATTCGCGCAATAGCGCAATTCGTTTGTTTATTTCACTCATTGGATTCGATGTTTAAGGTCGACAAATGTAACGCAAATCGGGTACAATGCAAAATAAGCCGGCTTATTTTTCTGCCGGAACGATACACGAATCCGATGAAAATAACCGGTAAATACCATTTGTGGGGTATGATGGATTTTGATTTATGACTTTTTTTTGCAAAAAGTTTTCAAGCCGCATCATCAGGAAGACACAATGGAGCGAAACCTTGGACATAGTGTATTAACTAAATTAATTATCAACACTATGAGAAAAAAACCATTATTCACTATTCACTATTAACTATTAACTATTCACTATTAAAGCCTGTATCATTGCAGCTTTTCGGCGCATACGGAGGCGCATACGCTAATCACAAAATGAAACAAAATTGACCCGGTTTGTCATTTTTTTTATTATTCATTTGGTGAAAATCTCCAAAATATATACCTTCGCAACAGTTTTGCATGAACGCGTAATGCGTTCAACTTTTAAAAAACGTGTATCGGATTATTAACTATTGACTACTATTAAAAAAATTTCATGCTTATGCGAATTAAAACACTTTTTTGTATGCTCCTGTTGTCGCTCTGTTCGATCGCAGCAACGGCACAGACTTTTACCGATGGTGATTTCACGTTCGCCATCGACGAAAACGCGGCAACACTCACCGTCTATACCGGTTCCGGCGGGGCTGTAACCATTCCCAACGCAGTAACCATAGAGGGCGTGAGGTACCCCGTAACCGCTATCGGCAATGTCGCTTTTGAGGATTGCAGCAGCCTGACATCCGTCACGATCCCCAACTCGGTAACGAACATTGGGGAGGACACTTTTTATAATTGCACCGGCCTGACGTCCGTCACAATCCCCAACTCGGTAACGGTCATCCAAGACTGGGCTTTTAGGCTCTGCAAGAGCCTGACGTCCGTCACAATCCCCAACTCGGTAACGAGCATCGGAACGGGCGCTTTTTCAAGTTGCACCGGCCTGACGTCCATCACCCTCTCCAACTCGCTAACGAGTCTTGAAACGGGCACTTTTTCAGATTGCGTCAGCCTGACATCCATTGAGATCCCCCCCTCGGTAACGAGTATCGGCGAGCGTGTTTTCAT
>JAIRSF010000005.1 GCA_031255595.1 Tannerella sp. | reverse complement strand
TATGACACCATGCACTTTGAATACAGACCTGAATTGTTATGAAGTTGCATGGCTGAAATAACCGTAACCCAGGGCGGCAGCCAAACTTTCACCGCAACCCCAAACAACGGCAAAGAGGTCGACAAATGGCTCCTGAACGGAAGCGCAGCCCAAACCGGCGGCACAACCTACACCCTCTCCAACGTCCAAGCAAACGCCACCCTCCAGGTAACATTCAAAGACACCCAGGCGGCTAACACGTTGCAGGTTGACCCAAAAGCCCTCCGGCGAAGCCGTCATCAGCCTGCACGCCCTCCCGCCCGGCATACTGGTGGTCCGTACCGCCAACATAACACGTAAGATAGTTAATAGTGAATAGTGGGAAAAGAGGGAAGTGGTTTGCGAATGGCAAACCACTTTCCTCTTTCAATTTACAAAGCCCCCAACTTCAATTACGAATTACGGGGTTATCATGACAACCGGTTCATAATTCGTGTCAATAAAAAGCAAAGTTAAGGAGTTTAGTACCGGCCTCGTGCGGTGAACCGTTAAGTAGCGAAGGGAGGCGTCAAGAAATCTGTGCTGTTTGAGCGAAGCGAGTTACACAGATTTCAGCCGACCGGAGCGTTAAGCTTAATGGGGCGAAGCGGACGAAGCCTTGATTTTTTGGTACTTTTTTATCAAGAAAAAAGTACAACCCCCTCATTAACGCTTGTTTGATCACTTGCAATGACTTGATTAGCAGGAAAATATTTTCTCTCCGTTAACTCTCTACCGACATTTTATAAACACATACTTTTGCAGGTAATCCAGAATCACCCGCAAAATTACGATCTCCTACGTATAAGTAAGGACACCATACTTAAAAGCTCAAATTGCTGTATATAAGAGAGGTAAGTCGTTGTACTTGAAAGTTCAAATCGCTGTGTACAGGTTCAGGTTTCTATAAAAAAGAAAAGGTTGTCTCACGACAACCACAATCTTCATTGTTAACCTTAAATCTAATACCATGAAAAACACGGTGCAAAGATAATGCATTTATGTTATCCAACATAATTTTTCGACAGAAAAATGCATCTCTTTAAGTTTATTTAACTTCTGACGTCTGTTCCCCACATTAATTTCTCACGCAAAGTTTGGTAAAAGGTCTGGTTAAATCGCTTGATTACGCGCGTCGAGAACCCGGCTTTACTAATCTTCAACACTGTGCCCACAGGGAAATCCGCCGATCGGCCGTCCAGCGAGGCAAGGAAAGAATGAGTCCGGCTTTCTACATTTAATGTAATGACATAATGATCCGGTATCACAACCGGACGGACATTCAACGTATGCGGCGCAACCGGGCTTAATATGAAGTTCCTATTCTGAGGCAACAAGATCGGCCCGTTCACACTCATCGAGTAAGCGGTCGATCCGGTGGGCGTCGCAATAATAAGCCCGTCCGCCACATAAGAAGTCAGATAATCATCGTTCAGATAAGTATGAACTGTAATCATGGAAGAAGTATCCCGTTTCAGGATCGCCACCTCGTTCAGCGCATAATTAAAGCCGTCGAACGCCCGTTCTTCCACATCCGTCATACGTAAAAGGGAACGTTCTTCCACTTTATAATCTCCCCGGAACAACTCATCTAACGTTTCATCGATCTGGTTGCTGCCGACATCCGCCAAAAAGCCGAGGCGTCCCGTATTAATCCCTAAAATGGGGATATTCCGCTTATTCACTTCCATTGCCGTACGCAAAAAAGTTCCGTCGCCTCCTACGCTCAAGGCAAAATCCAGGTCAAACGCCCTGTCGTCTATAATATTTATGTTTTCAGGACAATAATCAAACGCCCTGCGTAAAAAAACGGCATAATCGGACTGAATGTAAACCTCCGCGCCCAAAGTATTCAATTTGCCGAACAGACCTCTTACTACCGGTAATTTATCAGGTTTACATTCCCTGCCAAAGACACCTACTCTCATTTTGTTAATATATTTTTGGACAATTATTTCTATTATTTCAGTAATTACTTGTACTTTTGCACTTAGCTTTTGCTACAAAGATAGTGCAAGCCGAGAGGAATACAAAGAAAAATAGGATATTTCTAAAGTACAGCCTCTGTATACAATAACGAATATCAAACTATGACCAAATTAAGTGTAAATATAAATAAAGTTGCAACCATTCGTAATTCACGCGGCGGAAATATTCCCGATGTGAAAAAAGTCGCGCTGGATTGTGAGTCTTTCGGCGCGCAAGGCATTACGGTACATCCCCGTCCCGACGAACGGCACATCAGATACAGTGATGTCTACGAAATAAAGCCGTTGATCAAAACCGAACTAAACATAGAAGGATATCCGGATCAGAAGTTTATTGATCTGGTAACAAAGATCAAACCGACACAGGTCACACTCGTTCCCGATGCACCCGATACGCTTACATCGAATCAGGGCTGGGATGTGGAAACGAACTTTGATAAACTGACCGAACTGGTCGAACTTTTCACATCCAAAGGCATACGCACCTCTATTTTCGTAGAAACCGATTTGAAAAACATAGTGTTTGCCGCTAAAACGGGAACAGACCGCATCGAACTTTATACCGGCCCTTATGCGGAACATTATACAAAAAACCGGGAAGAAGCGATCGCTCCCTTTATCGAAGCCGCATATAAAGCCAAAGAACTCGGATTAGGCGTCAACGCCGGGCATGACCTGAGCCTGGCAAACCTCGACTATTTCGCAGCCCGGATACCCTTTACGGACGAAGTGTCCATCGGGCATGCGCTCATCAGCGACGCACTCTATTACGGGCTGGAAAAGACAATCTCCCTGTACAAAGATTGCCTGAATCAAAAACAGGAATAACTTTAATAACAAAATAAAAAACATGAACGTTCTATTATTACTACAACAAACAGGTGCACGTACAACAGGAGTTGCAACGGATGCACCGCCTGTATTAACCGACGCGATAACCGACACTCTGCCGACGGAAGCGCAAATGAATATCCTCGATCTTGCCACAAAAGGAGGGTGGATCATGGGCGTACTGCTGGTACTGTCCCTGATCGCCATTTTTGTTTTCATACAGCGCTTCCTTATCATACGCAGCGCCAATAAAAGCGACGAAAGTTTCATGAACCGGATAAAAGATTACATCCACGACGGAAAAATCGACTCGGCTATCAACCTTTGCCGCAAAACAAAAAATCCATCGGCACGTATGATTGAAAAAGGAATATCGCGCCTCGGAAGGCCTATGAACGACGTACTGGTCGCCATCGAAAACTTAGGAAATATTGAAGTCGCCAAATTGGAAAAAGGCTTTCCTATTCTGGCAACTATCGCAGCAGGCGCTCCGATGATCGGGTTCCTGGGGACGGTGACGGGGATGGTACGCGCGTTTTTCGACATGGCCAATGCAGGATCGAACGTTGATGTAACGTTGCTTTCCGGTGGTATCTACGAAGCGCTTGTAACAACCGTTGGAGGGCTTATCGTGGGAATCGTTACGTTGTTCGGCTATAACTATCTGGTTTCGCAGGTAGATAATGTGGTGAATAACCTGGAATCACGTACCATGGAATTTATGGACTTATTAAACGAACCCGCGAACTAAAAAGCATGGCACTAAAACGCAAAACAAAAATAAACCCGAATTTCAGCATGGCCTCTATGACCGACGTCATATTCCTGTTGTTGATCTTCTTCATGGTGACCTCTACGGTAGTAGCGCCCAATGCCATCAAACTGTCCTTACCGCAATCGCAAAAGCAGACATCCCTCAAACCGTTGTCGCGCGTAACGATCGATAAAGACCTCCATTACTACGTGGCATTCGGAAACCAACGGGAAAAACAGGTGTCACTGAACGATATCGCGTCCTTTCTGCAGGAACACTATAACCGGGAGCCGGAAACATCTGTTCTTCTCTATGCCGACGAAACCGTTCCTTACCGCGAAATTGTCAGGATACTCAACATTGCGAATGATAATAAATTTAGGATCGTGCTGGCCACCCGTCCGCAAAGAAACAGATAAAAATGAAATTCAACAAAGACGACATATCCGCATTAATAGGTACGATCATCGTACATCTGGTACTTCTCATAATACTGTACTTCAGTATCCTGCGGACGATCGTTCCGAACGAAGACAGTGGTATCATTGTCAATTTCGGGGATATGTATACGGCTGTGGGCACATATGAGCCGCAGTATACGGCCAATACGCCACAGCGGGAAACACCGCCGCAACCACAACCCAAACCGACTCCCAAACCCGAAGAGTTAATCACCCAGGAAGAAGAAGAAACCGTTTCTATCTCCGACAAAAAGAAAAAAGAAGAACAGGCTGCCGACGAAAAGGCGCAACGCGAACGCGAAGAAGCGGAACGCAGGCACAGGGAAGAAGAGGAAAAGAAACGAAAGGAAGAAGAACTCCAAAGACAACAGGAGGCGATCAGTAACCGGGTATCCGACGCCTTCGGTATGGCCTCCTCGCAACAGAACCGGCAGGGCGACGCAACTGCCGGAACAGGAAACCAGGGTAGTCCTTTCGGAAATTCGGATACGGGAGCAAACCAGGGTACAGGAGGATTCGGCACATTCAACCTCGACGGGCGTTACATCGGACAGGGAGGGCTGCCCCGCCCGACAGACCGCGAGCAGGAAGAAGGAAAAATCGTAATAAACATTACGGTCGATCCGAACGGCAATGTAATCCTGGCCGAAATAGGCCGGGGCACGAACATCGACAACGCACAAATGCGCAAAAGCGCCATAGACGCCGCCAAACGCGCCAAATTCAACAAGATAAGAGGAACCGATAACCAAAACGGAACCATCACATACATTTATAAATTGCTCTAAAATTTGAATTCATTATGAAAGCATTCGTATTTCTCGCAACAGGCTTCGAAGAACTGGAAGCCATCGGAACAATTGATATTCTGCGACGTGGAGGTATTGAAACGATAACGATTTCGGTCACAGGAGAGAAAACGGTTACAGGCGTACACGGTATACCGGTTATAGCTGACGAACTTTTTGAAAATGTAGATTACAGTCGTTCTGACGCCTTAGTGCTCCCCGGAGGCGGCCCCGGCAGTGAAAACCTGAACAAACATGAAGGTTTACGCAAAGAATTAGTCAGGGCTTTTGAAAACAACCGGTTAATAGCCGCCATCTGCGCCTCTCCCCGCGTATTCGGTAGCCTGGGACTCCTCAAAGGCAAAAGAGCGACCTGCTATCCCGGCATAGAGCCCGAACTGACCGGCGCAACGGTTGTTGACGAAGCGACCGTAACCGACCACAACATCATCACAGGCCGCGGCCCCGGGCTTGTATTCGATTTCGGATTGGAAATCGTTCGATACCTCACCGCCAGCAAATGTGCCGCCGACGACGTCGCCGAAGCCATGCTATTGTAGATCGAACCTGCTACCGGATAAGCGCATCGTGAGCCTTGCCGGATAAAAGCATCAAAAAAAAACGGGAACGGATTCCTTATAAATCACTTATCCTAAACGGATTAAATGAAACGTCCGTATCATACACATCACTCCCCTCAATCTTCTTTACGTACCGGACGACGCTTATAGTGACGGGTAGTATGATAATCTCATAACCCGATTTCAGGATAGCCTGCGTCCCTATCATTAACAAAAGCTCATTCCCGGGAATAATTCCCCAGAATGCGATCGGGAAAAAAATAAGCGAATCCGCACTCTCGCCTACTAATGTAGATACGATCGCCCGCAGTGAAAAATTACGTCCTCCGGACAACACTTTCATCCGGCTCATCACATAAGCGTTCAGGAACGAACCCGCAAGAAATGCGCAAAGGCTTGCCGTCACAATCCGGGGAGCCATCCCGAATATAAAATTAAAGCTCTCCGCCCCTTCCCAGAACGGCGCCGCAGGGAGCCATATCGCCAACTGCACGACTCCAACCACCAGAAAATTAACGGCAAACCCGCTCCATATAATCAAACGCGCCTTCTTATACCCCCATACCTCGGAGATACAATCATTAATAATATAAGAAATCGGAAAAAGCATCAAACCGGCCGTCGTCGTAACAGGCCCTAACCGGACAATTTTCGTTTCCAGCAGATTGGAAACAACCAGACACACAACAAATAAAATCCCCAGCAACATAAAGGGGACAGAAACCATTTTCTTCATAATCCTTGTTTTTTAAGTGGTTACCAAGCACACTATCAATCATTCATTGAGCCGGCAAAATTAGACAAAAAACCTCACTTTTCCAAGCGCAGAGAATAAAAACAGCGATTCAGGGAGTAAAAAATTGGGAGGTGATTTAAAAAGTATGCTGGTATAAAAAATTGACAATGAGGGAAAAAGTTGTATATTTGTTGAATGAAAATAAAGATAGAACTTAATTGCCCCCATTGTCAAGGAACAAAGATAAAGAAAAACGGTAAAAAATCGTATGGTAAGCAAAATTATTTGTGCAAAAAATGTGGGCGTCAATTTATAGGCGACCATGCGCTGGATTATAAAGGTTGTCATTCATCGATGATAAAACGGATTTTATTGATGATGGTTCGAGGTATTGGGGTTAGAGATATATCAGTAATAGAGGGGATAAGTATCGTCAAAGTACTGTCGGTATTAGTCAAATCCTGTTATGTAATTAAGCCGAAACAACAGCATTATAACTCCCTGGAAGTGGATGAGTTTTGGACATATGTGGGAAAAAAGAAAAACAAAGTATGGCTGATCTATGCATACGATAGAGATAGTGGAGAAATAGTATCCTTTGTATGGGGTAAACGGGATGTAAAAACTGCGAAGAAGTTACGAAAAAAACTCCTCGCAGCAGGGATTGGTTATGACCGTATTTGTACCGATAATTGGGAGAGTTTTATTATTGCCTTTCGCTCTGACAATCACATAATAGGGAAAAGGCATACGGTAGGTATTGAGGGGAATAATTGCCGCTTAAGACACCGCATCAGACGTGCTTTTAGAAAAACCTGCTGTTTTTCTAAAATTATACGCAATCACTTGAAAGCATTTAATTTAGCGTTCTTTTATATTAATTTTGGATATGTGTAATTACGATAACATACTTTTTAAATCACCACC
>JAIRSF010000253.1 GCA_031255595.1 Tannerella sp. | reverse complement strand
TCTTTGTCGCAGCCGGAAACGACGATCCTGTCGTAAGGATAAATATATTCGTTGGCTCCGGGAATATTTATTTTGCGGTTTCCCCGCAGGATCGTAATAACGGATACACCGGTTTTCTGTTTAAACTCAAGTTCCAGCAATGTTTTTCCGATGATCGGCGAGTTTGGCGATATTTCAAATTCTTCGATATGGATATCCTTCGCTCTCATATCCCTGGCGACAATCGTGGGAATAGCGGCCTTTTTCTCTTCATGAATTTGTTTCAGATCCAGGTTTTTCAGGAAATGCGCTTCTATTTTCCGGGATTGTTTTTTCAGTTCCTGCGACAGGATCATCCCTAAGGTTACAGCGGCTGCGATAAGAATCAACAGCACCCTTGCTGTGGAAAATAGCGGGAAAAGGACAAAGGATATAAGTACAACTGCTATTATGCCCCGCAGGATGACCAGTGAAATGAGCGCCGCCCTGTTGAAATGGCTGTCACTCCACAGGTTCCGGAACTCCTGCGATTTATTCTTCTTCATAATCATTGCCCTGAGAAAAGGCGACATGAGGGCCAACGTTATGACTGCAGATACGACGGAGCCCCATACTCCGGAAATATTGTCGATGATGACCGGAGTCAGATATATATTACATACAAAGAGGACGGCGATCGAGAGTGTAAAATACATGCCGACCTGCACCAATATGTTTTTCAGCAATTTGTTCCAGTCATTCTGTTTGTTTACGACATTTACATCCGAAGAGGCATATCCGGTTATCAGTTTGTTCCATTTCGCAGGGATATGTTTTTCGATATAATCGGAAACGGCGGGAGACATTTTCATAAAATAAGGCGTAGTAAACGTAGTAATGACGGATACGGCTACGATGATAGGATAAAGGATGTCGCTGATAACGCCTAAACTCATTCCCAAAGTAGCGATGATGAATGAAAATTCTCCGATCTGGGCGAGGCTGAATCCCGATTGTACGGCCACCTTAAGGCTCTGTCCGGATGTGATGACGCCCAATGTGGCGAAGATGACCCGTCCGATCAGGACTACGGCGGTCAGCAGCAACACAATGCCGCTATACTCCCATACCACCATCAGATCCATCATCATTCCGACGGAAACGAAAAATACGGCCCCGAAAAAATTTTTCAACGGTTCTATCAGATGCTCTATATGCCTGGATTCGATCGTTTCGGCCAGGATCGACCCCATGATAAAAGCGCCCAACGCTGCCGAAAAGCCCAGGGAAGAGGCGAATAATACCATGCCGAGGCAAAGGCCCGACGATATGATCAGCAACGTTTCATCGTTCAGGTGTTTTTTGAGTTTCCTTAGCAGGGAGGGTATCAGGTAAATGCCGACGATGAACCACATAAAGATGAAGAACAGCAACCTGAACAGGCTACCTGCCAGCTCCGCACCTTCAACATGCCGGCTGACGGCGACGGTCGACAGCAGTACCATCATCAGGATGGCCGCCAGGTCTTCGACAATCAACATCCCAAAGACTATGTTCGCAAACTTCGTCTTTTGCAGGTGCATATCATTGAAAGCCTTTATGATAATCGTAGTAGACGACATTGATAACATCCCGCCTAAGAATAGGCTGTCCATATCTTCCCAACCCAGCAGTTTGCCCACACCATACCCGATTATAATCATGGAACCCATATTTAAAAAGGTTGCAATAGAGGCCATGCCTCCCACTTTCAGCAATTTCTTAAAACTAAATTCCAACCCCAGGGCAAATAGCAGAAAGATCACGCCGATATCCGCCCAGGTTGTTATGTTATCCATCTCCTTTACCGTCGGGATTTTCTCAAAATAATAAGCCATACTTTCGCCATGACTGCCGAAAAAATCCAGCGCTATTTTAACAAGTAGTTGGTTGATATGAGGCCCTGCAATAAGGCCTGCGACAATATAACCCAATACAACCGGCTGTTTCAACCGCTTGAACAGAATCGTAAAAATGCCGGCGGATATAAGAATAAGGGCAAGGTCGCGTATAAAATCAGGTAAGTGTCCCATTTATTCGGATGTTTGATAGCAAGACGTACAAAGACAAAACCATTCACGTATAACCGCCGGAAACAAATAAACATTCTTCTTCATATAGGATATCATCTAAAAAAATCAATAGCAAAGATACTATTTTTTCTGCGCCTCCAACATGAAATATCTCTATTTTATGTATATTCTCATTTTTTGTCTATGTCCGCATCATTGACGTCACTCCGGAAAACGCTTTTCTCAAAACAGGCCTCGTTTACAAGATGTGTGAATAAAGTTTAAATAAGCCGGGCGGTGTTTTCGGAGCGGACGTAAAACCGGCGATGAAAAAATAATCGACGAATCACCGTTCAAATCGCTGTTTTTTAAAAGTATTTATTAAATTTGCAGGAAAAAAGCAGCATAATGATGAAAACAAATTACCGGGAAGCGGCTGACTATATCGCAGCCCGGATAGACGGAAAGCCGGAAACGGCAATCATTTTGGGTAGTGGCCTCGGCAGTCTGGCGGACAAGATCGCGCATCCGACGGTAATCCCCTATAGTGAAATCCCTCATTTTGTACATTCGACGGCGGCAGGGCATAAAGGAAACCTTATCTTCGGAAAACTGGGCGCTAAACAGGTGCTTGCAATGCAGGGGCGTTTCCATTACTACGAAGGCTATACCATGCAACAGGTAACCTTTCCTGTGCGTGTGATGCGATTGCTGGGAGTGAAAAACCTGTTGGTGTCGAACGCTGCGGGTGGCATCAATGAAACGTTTAAAACGGGCGACCTGATGATTATCCGCGACCATATCAACATGTTACCGAATCCGCTTATCGGGAAAAACGACGACTCGTTCGGCGTGCGATTCCCGGATATGACCCGCGCCTACGACCGCGAACTGATTCGTTATATGGAAGAGATCGCCGCCGCGCATCAGATCCCGTTGAAGAAAGGCGTCTATGTCGGACTGACAGGCCCTTCCTATGAAACGCCTGCCGAATATGCCTTTTACGGGAGAGCGGGAGCGGACGCAGTCGGGATGAGTACCGTACCGGAGGTAATTGTCGCCCGTCATGCGGGACTGCGTGTCTTCGGCATGTCCGTTATCACGAATGAAGGTTATCATTTTGCGGACGATTTTGTCAACGACGGCGACGATGTCATAAAAGCAGCCGACCGGGCGGCAGATAAAATGGCCCTGTTGTTTTCCGAATTGGTAACAAGGATAGGCTAACGCCTTGATGTCCGGAACGAAAAATCAAAAAAAGAGAAAAGAAATGATACGATCTATCTTGGATGAATACGCGCCGATATCCCTGACGGAGATGTCCGATGTTCGACTGATGAACCGGATAGACACGAAGTATACGACTTCACTTTCTTTGCTCCCCGAATTTTTGAAAGGTTTACAGGCGGATTATTTTGTGCAGGAGATAGACGGCAGGCGCGTCGGCGCTTATCGCACAATGTATCTGGATACGCCGGACAGGAAGATGTACCTGGATCACCATAACGGCCGCTATACGCGCATGAAGATTCGTGTACGCGCTTATCTCGATTCGCAGATGATCTTTCTTGAAATAAAAAATAAAAACAACAAAGGCCGGACAAAAAAGAAACGTATACAACTGCCGGAAATGGATGGTTATGATTGTAAGGCTGCGGAACGCTTCCTGGCCGAATATGCAAAATATCCGT
Source organism: Tannerella sp. (assembly GCA_031255595.1). GTDB lineage: Bacteria > Bacteroidota > Bacteroidia > Bacteroidales > Tannerellaceae > Tannerella. Next base: position 2,073 of record JAIRSF010000253.1, on the reverse strand, counting down.
TAGAGAATCTGATACCATGCCAGGAAAATTGTTTTTTACGCACAACATTAGTGAACAAACAAAAGACCGAACGCCTTACGATCGATGTAAATTTATCATTCCGAAACCTCTCGGACGGAACGGAGGTACATCTCGACGACCTGGCGATCATCGAGCTGAAACAGAACGGACGTCTTTCTTCGCCTGCAAAAAGCCGCCTGGCAGACCTGCATATATACCCGGTGAGCATAAGCAAATATTGCCTGGGCACCATACTGACGGTATCCGAAGTGAAAAATAACCGGTTTAAAGCAAAAATGATTCAATTAAATAAAATAAGAAAGGAAACATATGGATTTATTTGACATGACGGAAGATGTTTCAATGCAGATCGTCAACAACACCTTATTAATAGATGGGAATGCGGTAGCGCAGTTATTATGGAGATTTGTTTTTAATTTTATTGTTGTAGGGGTGATTATCCATTTCTTCTATTATCCCAAAAGTCGCAGGCGTGATTATTATTTCACATTTTCGTTGATAAACATAAGTGTCTTCTTACTGATCATACTGATGGGCAGTGTGAAAATAAAAGTAGGATTTGCGCTGGGTATATTTGCCATATTCGGGATCATCCGTTACCGGACGGAATCGGTTCCGATTCGTGAAATGACCTATTTATTCGTGATCATCGCCATATCCGTCGTCAATGCGCTGGCTATCCAGTTGAGTTTGGCGGAGCTGCTGATAGCAAATGCACTGTTTGTCTTTTCGGTATGGCTGCTTGAGAATGAGCGATGGTTAAAGCATGTATCCTGCAAACTTGTTTTATATGACAAGATACACTTGATAACGCCCGATAAACGGGAAGAACTGATTGCGGATCTGCAGAAGCGGATCGGGATAGAAATCAGCAAAGTGGAAATCGGGCACATAGACTTTCTCCGCGACGCCGTATATATAAAGGTATACTACGAATCCAAAACGCGTGAGATAAATACGGTGGATATGATAGAGCGTTTACCGAGGGAGAGCGACCGGTTCTGACGGAGAGTTGTGTGGTGCGGGTTGTTTTGCAAGCCGGATAGAATGAATTTTCATAAAAAAGAAACATATGAATTACAGAAAGTTTTTACTGTTATTATCGGTATGTACCGGTTGTATGATTGCTTCCGCACAGGACGATGTCGGAGGTATCTGGACTGTTGACGTCACAAAGAAAATAATCAAAGGCGTCAGCCTGGCGTTTGAAGAAGAATATCGCCTCCGGGATAATTTTGCCGCGACGGATCGTTTTTCACACACCTTAGAGATAAGTTATAAACCGTTCAAATACCTCAAGGCCGGAGGCGCCTATAACCTGATTAATTTCAATCATGAGAAAAAAGGCTGGGAGGCGCGTCACCGGTATTATTTTTATGCTACGGGCAGCCTGAAAGCCGGACGGTTTGACCTCTCCCTGCGTGAACGTTTCCAGAGCACGTACCGTCAGGGTGTTGAAGAAACAGCTAAGCGCGCCAATCCGAAACTCTTCCTGCGGAGCCGCCTGAAAGTCGAATATGATATACCCAAGTGCAAATTTGAGCCGTTCGCATCGGTAGAACTGTTTAATACGCTCAACGACCCGCAGGAAAACAGGATGGATCGTTGGCGCGGTATAGCCGGCACTGCGTTCAAATTGAATAAGAAAAATTCCGTAGAGCTTTATTACCGGTATACAAACTATGCGGACGATGAAGAAGATAGCGACACACATATGGTCGGGTTAGGTTATTCTTTAAAATTCTGATTTATCGATAAATTTAAAATCAACAAAAGTATTTATTGCACCATTATCATTCACATTTTTGAATATCACGATTGAAATGAAACATGATTGTTCCCACCTTCGGTTGCCGTTATGATTTCAGCCGGCGTTGGGAAATAGAAGCAAGCAGCGGACTTGGCCGGAGAAAATACGGGAAATATGAGGACGGGGGACGGAAAATACGATGAAAAGATGACGTCATTCGAAATGGAATACAGCTTATCTATGGGGATACGATATAGCTTTTAGGAAAGTTGAAAACTTTTTCGCAAAAAAAAAACTTTGAA